>NC_019567.1:1840889-2147704 GCF_000317895.1 Bdellovibrio bacteriovorus str. Tiberius | reverse complement strand
ATCTTGTTCCAGGGTCGTACTTATAAAGTCTATCGCGGAATGGGCAGTCTGGGTGCGATGTCCAAAGGTTCCAAAGACCGTTATGGGCAAATGGATGTTGATGAAAACGACAAGCTTGTTCCAGAGGGCATCGAAGGCAAGGTTGCTTACAAAGGATCTGCTTCCGGAGTCATTCATCAATTGATCGGGGGTTTGAAATCCGGCATGGGTTATGTCGGCGCCCGCAATATTGATGAGCTTCAAAGCAAGGCGAAGTTTGTGCAGATTTCGGCCATGGGTCTTCGTGAGTCCCACGTGCATGATGTCAGCATCACCAAAGAAGCACCTAACTATCGAATTGAGTCATAATTATGCGTGGTTTTGTCATTCTTGATTTTGGTTCCCAGTTCACACAACTGATTGCCCGTCGACTGCGCGAGATGGGTTTTTATTCAGAGATTCATTCGTTTGAATATTCCACGGAAGAAATCCGTAAGAAAAATCCTTACGGCATTATTCTTAGTGGCGGTCCAAATTCAGTTTATGAATCCGGTTCGCCGCAAAGAAATGTGGCTGAGCTTCGTAACATAAGTCCTGTCATGGGTGTTTGTTATGGAATGCAGCTTTTGACTCACCAATTGGGCGGCAAAGTGACTCGCGCTGAACATCGTGAGTACGGCCTGAATTATGTAACATGGTCCAGTCCGGTCCAGGGTGTTCCTGAAAGACAAAAAGTTTGGATGAGTCACGGCGATGTGGTTGAAAAAGCCCCAGAGGGTTTTAAAATCATCGCCAATTCCGACGGCAATCATCCGGCTGCCATGCAGGGCCCAGGCGTTCTGGCGGTGCAATTCCACCCTGAGGTGGCGCACACCGATCATGGAATGGATTTGTTGAAATATTTCGCCCAAGGCATGTGTCAGGCACCGGCGGACTGGGATGCTCCTCACATCAAGGATATTTTGATCAAGGAAGCACAGGATAAAGTCGGACCTACGGATCATGTTCTGGTGGGTTTAAGTGGCGGCGTTGATTCCACCGTGGTGGCGACCTTGTTGACCAAGGCCTTGGGTGCTGAGCGCGTTCATTGCGTGTTTGTTGATAACGGACTGTTGCGCAAAAACGAATACGAAGCTGTTCTTGAATCCTATCATCGCATTGGTTTGAATGTGCGCGGTGTGGATGCTTCTGAAGAGTTCCTTTCAGCCCTTCAGGGTAAGTCTGATCCTGAAGATAAACGTAAAACCATCGGACGCGTGTTCATTGAAGTCTTTGATAAAAGCTATGACCACAAACTTCCTATCAAGTGGCTGGCGCAGGGAACACTTTATCCGGATGTGATTGAAAGTGTGTCTTCGGTGGGTGGCAGTGTGACAATCAAGTCGCACCATAACGTGGGTGGCTTGCCTGAGAAAATGAAACTGGGTCTGGTAGAGCCTGTGCGTGAACTTTTCAAAGACGAAGTGCGCGCCTTGGGAGCTCAGCTGGGGCTTCCGAAAGAAATGCTGTGGCGTCATCCGTTCCCGGGTCCGGGATTGGCCATTCGTGTGTTGGGTGAAGTGACGAAAGAAAAACTACAAATTCTTAAAGAAGCGGATGATGTTTATATTTCAGAGCTTCGTCGTCGCGGTCTTTATGAGAAAATCTGGCAGGCGTTCTGCGTTTTGCTTCCGGTAAAGACCGTGGGCGTTCAGGGTGACTCTAGAACTTACGATCATGTTCTGGCATTGCGTGCAGTCACCTCCAGTGATGGCATGACCGCAGACTGGTATCCATTCGAATTCCAGTTCCTGCGTGAAGTCTCGAACCTGATCACTAACAAAGTCAAAGGCGTCAACCGCGTAGTGTACGACGTCACCAGCAAACCCCCCGGCACCATCGAGTGGGAATAACCAAAAGGTACCTGAAAAAAGCAGGTACCTTTTTTGTTTGTCATGATTTTTGTGTAACTCCTGATTGGGGGTTGGTTTTGTTAGCCTTCTTGGAATGAAAACAAAACACATCCATAAAATCTCTAAGGGCATCACTTTACTTATCGTTCTATCCTGCGTGGCGGCTTTGGCTGCCGCGGGGCAGATTCTGTATGAAAGCTCTGGCATTTCCAGTTTTAAATTGAAGCAGGCTGAAGATGGCAGCCGGGTGATTCAACGCACGTCGCAGGATTATCAAACCTTTCGTTCTTACTCGGAAGTGGACGGAGATCAGCTGTATTTGGTCGGCAGTGCCAAAACCACCGAGCAATATCTGAGTGCTGAAGGTATTTCCGGCAGCATTTCCTGGAGCGTTCGTAAAGGGGAGCGTCTGGAGCAGGTTCTGTGGGGCAAATCCGAGGTCGCGACAGAGCTGAATGTGCACGACAATTATCCGGTGCTGGTTTCGGGCTTGGGTGGATGCTGTGCTGAAGTGACAGGTTATCGTCTGTTCAACCTTGAAGACGGACGTCTGCTGATGTCTTTCAATGATTTCAAGTATCGCCAAAGAGTGACTCAGCCTTTTTCATTAGAAGTCCCCAATTCAGATTTGGCGGTTCGTTATATCGGTCTGATTTCCCAGGATAGCACCCGCGATCGGGATTTCGTCACACCTGCTGCGGGGAAAAAGGCGGTTTTACTGATCAAATACGCCAATGAAATGCTTCGCCAAAAATTGCAGGTGGATATGGAAGTGGCTGATGGGTATGCGGCCAGTGTTTTGGATGTAAAACTTGAAAAAGACCCGGCAGCGCCGAACAGTGATAAAATCGAATTCCGCGACGATCAGGCAACGCTTTGGAATATCGACGGGGCGACCAATCCGGCTCAGGTTTCCGGAGTTATTCTCACAGTCACGATAGATGCGGGGCTGGGGGCGAAAACTATCAAAATTCCCGTTAAAAACGACAGATTGGATCTGGGGTCTGCTCAAATTCCGGGCGGAGTTTCCATTCAGCCGCTGGTGCAACTTGGGGTCTTTTAACGCGCCGGGCGAACTGTGATCTAAACGCCCCCTTTTATTGAAACAAAAAGGGGGCTAAGATATGAAATTGTCATGTCTTTTGTTCATCTACACGTCCACTCAGAATATTCCCTTTTGGAAGCCGCTTGCCGGGTCAAAGCCATTGCTAAAAAAGCAGCGGCGATGCAGATGCCTGCGGTGGCTCTTACTGACAACGGCAACATGTTCGGTGCTGTTGAATTCTTCTTTGCCTGTAAGGACAACAACGTAAAACCAATTCTGGGTTTGGATGCGTACATCGCGCCAGGATCTCGTCTTGAAAAAAAGCAGGACCGTGATCAGGTCAACACCGGACCACGCCGTCTGGTGTTGCTGGCGCAAAACAACGATGGCTATCGCAATCTGTGTAAACTTTCTTCCATCGGTTACCAAGAGGGCTTTTACTGGAAGCCTCGTATCGATTACGAAGTCATTCAGCAGTATAACGAAAATCTGATCTGTCTGACGGGCGGCTTGCGCGGTGAAGTTGCAGAGTCCTTCCTGCGTGAAGGGCCGGATGCGGCTTTGGCGAAAATCCGTCAGCTGAAAGAAATCTTCAACGACCGCCTGTATCTGGAGATGTGCCGAACAGGTGTTGCCGAGTGGGATCGCCTGAATCCATTCCTGCTGGAAGCTTCCAAGATCACCGGAGTTCCTGTTGTGGCGTCCAATGATGTGCACTACATGACTCAGGATGACCAGATGGCTCAGGAAGTTCTGATCTGTATCGGGTCGAATAAAACTTTGAGCGATGAATCCCGTTTCCGTCTGGGCACGGATGAATTTTATCTAAAAAAACCAGAGCAGATGCAGGAGCTGTTTGCGGATGTGCCTGAGGCCATCTCCAACACACTTCAGATCATGGAACGTTGTGATGTGAAGTTCAAACTGAAAGATGATCAGGGTAAACCGATCTATCACCTGCCGACATTCCCGACAGATGATGGTTTGTCTTTGAAAGAAGACATCGCCCGCAAAGCCAAAGCTGGATTGCTGGTGCGCTTTGAAGAAGCTGCCGCACGTGGCGAGATGGTGCCGGAAGACAAGATTCCAGAATACGACAAGCGCCTGGAATACGAGTTGGGCATTATCGATCGCATGGGCTTTAACGGTTACTTCCTGATCGTCCAGGACTTCATCAACTGGGCAAAGGTGAATGACATTCCGGTGGGTCCGGGGCGGGGTTCCGGTGCCGGTTCCCTGGTCGCTTATGTTCTGCGAATCACGGATTTGGATCCACTTCCTAACTTCCTGTTGTTTGAGCGTTTCCTGAATCCAGAGCGTATTTCCATGCCCGATTTCGATATCGACTTCTGTCAGGATCGTCGTCAGGAAGTGATTCAGTATGTAACCCGCAAGTATGGTCAGGAATCCGTTTCTCAGATCATCACCTATGGAAAGCTCCAGGCCCGTGCCGCCATCAAGGACGTGGGGCGTGTATTGGGTATGACATTCCCTGAAGTCGATGCGGTAACAAAACTTATTCCAGACAAGCTCGGTATCAATCTGAAAGAGTCCATGGAAATGGAACCTCGTATCGGCGAGATGATGGAGATGAATCCAACGGTGAACACCCTGATGGATCTTGCGCAAAGGGTTGAGGGTATGGTTCGCCATGCCGGTATCCACGCCGCCGGGGTTATCATCGCCGATGGTCAGCTGGTTCGTCATGCTCCGCTTTACAAGGGCGCTGACGGCGAGCAGGTCGTTCAGTACGACATGAAACACGCCGAAAAAATCGGCCTGATCAAGTTCGACTTCCTGGGTCTGAAGACCCTGACTCACATCAATCACGCTTTGAAGCTGATTCTGAAAAACCGTGGCAAAAAAATCCAGTCGCAGATGATTCCGATGACGGATGCCGCGACTTTCGAAATGATGTCACGCGGGGATACGGCCGGGGTGTTCCAGTTTGAGGGTGAGGGCATCACCGATGCCACCCGTAAAATCCGCCCTTCTTCGTTTGCTGATGTCACTGCGATCACGTCGTTGTACCGACCGGGTCCAATGGCGAACATTCCGGACTTTACCGATCGTAAGCACGGTAAGGCGCCGGTGGAATACCTTCTGGAAGACACCCGTGAAGTTTTGTCTGAGACCTACGGGATCATGGTCTATCAGGAACAGGTTATGGGTATCGCCTCGCGCATTGCCGGATATTCTCTGGGTGAAGCGGATATGCTTCGTCGTGCGATGGGTAAGAAAATCAAAGAGGAAATGGATCAGCACCGCGAACGCTTCATGAAAGGGGCGATTGAGCGCGGGCATGACAAACAACGTTCATCGGATCTGTTTGATCTGATGTATAAGTTCGCCGATTACGGTTTCAATAAATCCCACGCTGCCGCGTACTCGGTCGTCACTATTCAGACGGCCTGGTTGAAATGTCACTATCCGGCTGAATTCTTTGCAGCTCTGCTTAGTACCGAGCTTTCCGACACGGAAAAGATCGTAAAGTATTCCAAAGACGCCACCAAACGTGGGTTGACCGTCCGGTCCCCAAGTGTGAACTATTCGGATTATCTGTTTGATGTTCATGGCGACGAGATTTACTTCGGTCTGGGGGCGATTAAAGGTGTGGGACAGAATGCGGTCGAGGCCATCATCGAGGCCCGCAACAATCTGCCAGACAAAAAGTTCACCACGCTGGATGAATTCTTTAATTCCATCGACACCCGTCGTGTGAATAAAAAAGTGATCGAGTGTCTGATCAAAGCCGGCGCCTTTGATGGTTTCGGCGCGCACCGTGCACAGCTGGTGGGTGGTTATCAGAAGTATCTGGATCGCGCCATCGGTCTGCAAAAAGACCGCGAAATGGGTCAGTCTTCATTGTTTGATCTGGGACCTTCGACGGAAACCAAAGTGACTTTGGAGGAAGTGAAGCCCTGGGCGCGAACAGCCTCTTTGACTTACGAAAAAGAAGTTCTGGGTTTTTACCTGAGTGATCACCCGTTGAAGGGTTTTGACACGCTTTCTGAGCTTTGGACGACGTGCAAGGTGATTGACCTGCCAGCACAGATGCCAGCTCCGGGCAGTCCGGAAGCTGAAGCCCTGAAGGCTGCCAAAAAAGACTGGAAAAACCGTGATGCGGGTAAAAAACGTGTCGTGGTTGCGGGGCTTATTACGGAGCTTCGCGAGCTGATCACGAAAAAAGGAACTCGCATGGCGTTCGGCAAGGTCGAGGACCTGACAGGCAACTGCGAGTTGGTGATCTTCCCGGATTCTTATGCGCGTTTTGAAGCGCAACTTCGCGATGAAAGGCCTGTCCTGGTCGGGGGTGGTCTGGAAGTGGAGGATGGTTCGGCCAAGATCATGGTTGATACTGTTTCTCCATTGGAAGATATCCTTAAAAAAACCAAGCGAATGGTACTAAGATTGGATAAGATTAATCCTGATGATTACCCGCGCCTGCAGTCTTTGATGAAGGACTATCCGGGGACAACCTCGGTCAGTCTTGAAATCGAGCTGGGTGAGCTGAACCGCCGTGTCCTGATGGAGATGGAAGAGGCTCAGGGGATCAGTGTGAATAATGAATTCTTTGAAGGCGTTCATTCCCTGTTTGGAAGAACGGACTTTATCGAGTTGAGGAGCTAGGAATGCGTTTAGTAAGTGTGGTTGCAGCAGCATTGATGAGCATCGTAAGTGGCACCGCCCTGGCCCAGCAGGCAGAACTGGTGGATCGCACCTATTCCGGTGTATCCAAAGAAACCAACCCGCAGGTGGCAAAAAGAGTCATTCAGGATGAAGCGGCTCAAAAAGTCTCTGAAGAAATCATTCAGGAGCTGATCGGTAACGACCGCTTTCTGAAAAATAAAACCCTGATTCAAAATAAAATCATCCGCAATTCTGCGCGCTACATTCCATTTACGAAGCCGTCGGCGCTGACTCAAAGCGCGGATGAATTCAAAATGTCGGTGGCGATGAAAGTGTCTTTGAAGGATCTGAAACAGATGCTTCAGGACAGTTCCCTTTTGAATGAAAACGAAGCGGTGCCGGTGGTGCTTCCGCTGGTCAGCTGGCAGGACCGTGTTGAAGGTCGCAGCTATCGCTGGTGGTTGCCGTTGGATAAAAATCCGCAAGGCTTCCTGGTGAAGGAAGGCCGTCTGCTGGAAGAAGCCCTGCGTGGAGCTTTCCAGAAGAATAATTTCTATCTGATCAAGCCGATCGAAGCGGGTTTGGCGGCCAGTGTTCCGGCGGACTTCCAGAATGAAAAAGTCGGTGGCGAGGACGCTCAGTTCTTTGCGCAGTACTTTAACGCTCCAGTGGTGGTTGACGGCCAAGTGAATCTGACCAAAGGGGAGCGCAACAACTTCCGTATTGAAATCAAGCTGACAGCTTTGCAGGTCAGCAACGGCCGCGCCATTGCTGATGTGTCCCGTCGTTTTGATACGGATTCTGGTTCTTTCGAAAATGCGATTGATAAAAAATTGCGTGAGGTTCTGGAAGGCACAGCCAATGATCTGGCAGTGCAGGTGATGGATGCATGGCAAAGAGGTTCTGTCGGGACTTCCGTGATCCGTCTGACCATTCAGGGCCGTCAGCCGCTGCCGGTTCTTGAGGGTGTGAAAGAAAAAATCCGCTCGCAATTGACTCAGGTGAAAAACATCCGTGAGCGTCTGGTCAGTGCTGACAGCGTCAGCTTTGAGGTCGACACATCGGTGCCGGCTTCGGAGCTGGTGGGTAAGCTTGAAACTTTGGATATGGACGGGAAAAGGCTTTCCCGCGTGTCTGAAGGGCAAAATGAGATCGTTTTGAAGTGGGCTCAGTAGGAAGGGACTCCTGGTGAAAAAGTTATTCTGTCTGGCAATTGTTTTCTGTGTGACTGCGTGTGCAACTTTGGATCGCAGTGCAAATCCCACCACCCGCCGGGAAATCAAAGATGTGAACTATGAGGCGCGCAAGGATGATTCTGCTCCTCGCAAGCGCATGATGGTTCTGCCGTTCCTGGATGCTGGTGACAAACGCCCGCAGGAACTGCGTGATCAGGCTCGTGCTGCTTTTATTGCTGACTTGAATCGCACAGGCGAAGTCATTGCTCTGGACAGCCGTGAATTGAAAGTGGATCTGGCCAAGATGATTGAAAATGGTCAGTACAAGCTGGCAGAAGTCGCCAAAGCGGCCCAGGCTCTGGGTGTGAACACAGTTCTTGAAGGCAAGATCATCGACATTCGTATCAAACGCAAAGCTGACAACGTGGGCGTGGTTCGTCATTTGACCACGGCATTTGAAGTGGTGGCGCAGGTGCGTGTTGTAACTGGCCGTGCGGGCCGCGAAGTGTTTAACACGGTAAAAACTGTCACCGTGGAAGAGCAAGGTGTGCGTGTCGCGGAACGTGTTGAAACAGACAAATTCCTGGCAAACAACCCGGATATGATCACAGTTTTGGTAAAAGATGCATTCCTTGATTTTACTCCGCAGGTGTTGGCGTCTTTGGATAAAGTCACTTGGGAAGGACGCATTGCTGCGATCAATGGCGACAGAATTTATCTGAATGTCGGCAGAGTTTCGGGTCTGCAAGTGGGAGATCTTTTGAAAGTCACTGAAGACGGTGACGATGTGTATGACCCTGAAAGCGGTGGTCATATCGGTCGTGTTCCGGGCAGATTGAAAGGAACACTCGAGGTCATCAGTTACTTCGGTAACGATGGATCCATTGCCGTCATACATTCCGGCTCTGGATTCAGAGAGAATGATCGCATTGAGTTGTATTAACGTCGCGGATATTTGCGGAACATCATGGTTCCGCCTCTTGCTGTAAACATAATTTATTTTCTTTCATTAACAGGTCGCAATTCTAAATTGCTTATTTGGAGCCCATAACAGCATCAGATATACTCGCTGTGTGGGCACAAATACGTTTTGTTTTTTTATCAGCGCATTTCTTTTCTCTTTTTCTTCACACGCTTCAACAACGTGGAATGTTCCTGCATTATACTGGAGCATGAAGATCGAAGGCCAGGTGGCCATGCGAAAAGGCTTTGAAGAAGAGATCGAAAAATTCAACAAATCAAATTCTGATAAAATTAAAGTGATTCCTTATGTGGCTGGCGAAGGTCGTAAAGGTATTTTGAATCAGACGACCCAGCTGGATGACGCCCTTAAAAAAACTCCGAATGTGATTGTGATTCAGCCGACCGACAACTCGGCTTTGGCGCGCGGTCTGCAAGAGGCCAATACCAAGGGTATCCCGGTCATTGCGTACGATCAGTATATCGTGAACGGGAACCTGGCGTCGTTTTTAACCAGCGACAACTATCAGGGTGGTCGTGACAATGGCGACTATATCGAAAAGACTTTTGAAAAGGGCACCACAATCCGTATTGTGGTCTTTGAATACCCGCAGGTGTCTTCCACGATGGATCGCGTGGATGGGTTCTTCGATTCTCTTCGTGAACACAGTCGCAACTTCAAAGTTCTGAAGCGTTATCAGGCCGTGGATCCGGCATCGGGCGAAGTGGCAGTAAAACAGTTCCTGAAAGACTTTCCGGAAAAAGGCAGCGTGGATCTGATTCTGACCGTAAATGACGGGGGTGGCATCACGATCGTGAAAAGCCTTTGGGAGAAAAAACGCACCGAGATTCGTCATGCCACTTTCGACGGTGATCCGGAGTCGGTTGAAAATATCAAAAACAAAAGACTGACAATCATCGATTCCGCCCAGTTCTGTGCGGAGCTGGGGCGCGAGACGGCGCGAAACCTGATTGCTTATCTTAAGAAAGAAAAAGTCCCAACCAAGAAACTGGTTCCCACTTTTCCGGTGACGGCTCAGTCGGTGAAGGACTATCCGGGGTGGATGGGACGTCCTTCTTCCAAGTATGTGACGGTGACGCCGGAAAAAACTCCGGTGCCGGTGAAAACGAAATCCATTCCGACATCTTCTACCAATCGTCTGATTGTGAAGATCGGCGTGGCGCCGCTGTGCCCGTATCTTTGCGAAAAAGGCCCGGGTGTCTGGGGTGGATACATTTATGACATTCTGAAAGGTATCGCTCAAGAACATGGATTTATCCTGCAGATGGAAAGTATCGCCAACACCCGATTGGTATCAAACCTTCTGTCGCGCAAGGTGAATTACATCATCGTTCCTTCCTATATGGTTCGGTATCTGCCGAACATTCGGATCGTGGGTCCTGACTTGGGCATGAGCTATCTGGGCGCTCTGGTGCCTTTGAATTACAAAGATTCCCTGATCGACAGTGAATCCATTTCCACTAAAAAAATCGTTTATGCCGATGTGGGCAGCGAAGGCAGTGCGGAAGTGTTTTCCACTTCTGGTGGATCCCGCGTGATCAAGCTGACAGGTTCGGATGTGGCAGATCGTATGATCAAGATGATCAACGACCGTCGCGTGGATCTGGCGCTGGGTGATTACAATCTGCTGAGCTATTCTATGGGTCGCAAAGTGGGTGTGAACCTGAAACTGGTGCCGACTTCATTGACTGGCTTTAGTTCTTTGGTTCTTGTCAGTGTACCGAAAGAGCCCGAGTTTGGTTCTGTTCCTCAGCACCTGCAGAACTGGTTCCTGCAGGCACGTCAGAGTGGTGAATTGGAAAGTATTTTGAACAAATACAATCTGAAAGACTGGCACCTGATGTCTCAGGATTAGCTTTTCCAGGCTTCCGCGGTCAGTTCAAACGAGCGCAGACGATCAGCATGATCGTACATATCAGACAAAATCATCACTTCATCAGCACCGGTGCGCTGGATAAATCTTTCCAGCCCCGCTTTGACTTCGTGTTTGTCGCCGATGATGGCGTTGCTCAATTTACTTAAGACAATTTCTTTTTCACCCGGGCGCCAGATTTGTTCCATGCTGCTTACGGGTGGCAGCAGATTCACGCGCTGATTGCGGATGATTCCCAGAAAACGCAGATACAGGGTTGTGGCCAGGCGCTGGGCTTGTTCAGTGGTGTCAGCGGCAACCACCTGCAGGCCCACCATCACATAAGGTTTCTTCAAGTACCGGGATGCCTGGAATCCGGAGCGGTAAATATGGATCGCTTCTTCCATTTGTTCCGGCGCAAAGTGTCCGGCAAAGGAATAAGGAAGTCCCATGACTGCTGCCAGTTGGGCGCTGTAAAGGCTGGATCCCAGCAGCCACACCGGAACTTCGGTTCCCATCGCTGGAATCGCACGCACACGTTCATGCCCGTGGCTTTTTGCAAAGTATCCGATCAGTTCGCGCACATTTTCAGGGAAATCGTTTTCGTTTCCCTGCATATCGCGCCGTAAAGCATGCATGGTCAGGCGATCTGTGCCCGGCGCACGTCCCAACCCCAGATCAATACGACCCGGGTATAAATGCGCCAGCGTGCCGAATTGTTCAGCGATCACCAAAGGCGCGTGATTTGGCAACATGACGCCGCCAGAGCCCACACGGATGGTTTTGGTTCCACCGGCCACATAGCCGATCAAAACTGATGTGGCAGAGCTGGCAATTCCATCAAGATTGTGATGTTCGGCCAGCCAATAACGGTTGTAGCCCCATTTTTCTGTGTGCTGGGCCAGATCCAGAGTGTTGTGAAATGAGTCCGCGACGGATTTACCGTCGATGATGGGCGCAAGGTCCAGGACAGAGAGTTGAATTTCGGAAAGCTTTTTAGTATCAGACATAGGCACATTATAGTCCTGTCTGTCTGAAACAACAACTCGTATCCGAAATAAAAAAAGGGACTGATTTCTCAGCCCCTTTTTCGTGGTCCGAAGTAAAAACCTGAATTACAGGCTTTCAGATCTTCTCATAACCAAATAAGCCACTTCCTGATCAGAAAGCTCAGCGGAAGCTTCCACTTGCGCACGCGCCAGGAAATCACGCTCATAGTTCATTGCCTGCGCCAAGGCTGGAGTCGGCTCGCCGCCTTCAGCAAGGAAGGTTGCAGCATCCTGGTCAGCATACAAGTACACAGCTTGAGAATGGTTGGCTGTGATATCGCTCATGAACAAAGCTGCTGTGGAAAGCAGCAAGCCTGCCAATACGCCGTCACCGAAATCGCTGTTGCCATGGTGACCACCGTGGCCACGGCCGTGCTCTGGGCGCGGTCTGTGGTGAGGGCGTGCCATCGCGGATTCGATGCCAATACCCATGATCAGCAAAGAGACCAGTACTAGTTTTTTCATTAAAACCTCCTGCGGTTTGTTAGTAGTTCTAGGTTCTGTTTAATTCCAACAAGCTCCTGGTCAATGCCCGGGAACTTTTTCATAACCAAATCTTTGTAAGCTGAACCCCATTTGATGCCTTCCTGCAGTCGCAGGGTGACTTCTTCATCCGAAACCACCTCGGCAGCCACGGGCACGCCGTAACCACCTTGAGCAAGTCTCCAGGGCAGGCGATTTTGTGAAGCCTGGTTGATGCCGGCAATCACCTGAACAAAGGCGGTCTCGCGATTTTCGCCCTGGAGCAGGCGGGTGATCAGCTTGCCTTGCAGTCCCTGCTGTACAAGGTTGGCGTACTTTTCCAGAATGTAGGCGTTGCCCAGGTCTTCGAAGGTTTCTAGCGTCTGGTACACGTTTGTACGCTCTGAAGCTTTGGAGTATTCCGCCCACTCGGACAAATCACGATATCCCACGAAGAACGGGCGCATGTGATTAAAGGCCTTGTCCAGGGATTCTTTCTGGCTTGGGAAGAAATAGCCTTTGCGTTTGGCGTCTTTTTCGTCTTTCAAAAGACCTTCATCCACCAGGTTGTGCAGTTTCAAATTGCGATACACACCCAGCGGACTTGCCGCAAAGGTGTCCTGATAAGAATGACTTTTCGGCAAAGCCGAGCGCATCAACTGATCTGTTTCCGAAGCACAGTTGTTGGACAGGAATTTATAGTCACCAGCATAGCTCCAGTAGTGCTCAAGCGCGCTTTCCACCAGAATTTTCTTTTCAGTCGCAGAGATCTTCAGTGGCAGGCTGATCAGGTCGCGCCACTGGCCCCGAGTGTATTCATCAATCACCTCATTCATTGAGAACGTCATGATTTGGGACGGGTATTTACCAGTCAGGCCATCCCAGTAATTCACGATTACGTCATCAATGTTGGCGCGGTAACTTAACACCACATGGAAAGCCACATCCGCCAGGCATTCTGGTCCTACAGTTTTGCGGGTGGGGGCGCACACCACCAGGCGAAGCATCGAGTGCCCCCAGCGGCTCATCATCTCTTCACCCTTGCTGGCAAAAAGGAAATGGACTTCGTAGACCTTGGCAGGATCGATGTCGATCTTCCAGGCGCCGGTGCTGGTGTAAAGATGGGTGACGGGGGCGCAGTTTTCGGCAGTAAAAGGGACAAATCCGGTCAGGCGTTGGAAGTAAGTGTGGAAAGAAGGTTTACGACACTGATAGCTGGGATCAGTCAAAAACTGAGTGAAGTTGTAAGCAAAGTGTTCGTCCGGCGAATCCAGTTCGTTGATATTTCCGACACGCACAGGCAGTTCGTTTTTGCTTTGAATGCGGTTCCCTTTAAAGTCAGAAAGATTCTTGTAAGACGGGGATCCCGAAACGCGGTACGAGCTTTTCAAATAATACTGGCAGATCGGAAACAGATTGCCGTTCTGGCGATCTGTTTCATGTTGAAATTCACAACTTGAAAGAGCGGCCTTATCAGCGGCATTGTCCCAGTGTTTGTCAGAACGGTCATAAAGGCGGGAAATCTCAAAGATCAAAGCGCGGGCCGCGATATTCTGAATACTGTCACCTGAACAAGGGGATTTGGCTCCCTTCAGATAAGGCAAAAGACCTTTGTGAAGAAAGATGCGCTTGCGGAACTTGAGAATGCTGCTTTTAACCAGGTCTTTATAATTCACATCTTTGCTGCACAGGTTCCCCGGGAGCGCACCCATGTCTTTAAAATCAACTGTTTGTGGGCCGACGAACTTGATCACTTGGGGTGGCAGGCGCATTTCAGTTTTTGAAAGGAATTCCCGGATCAGTGTCGTATTGACCTCGGAGTCTGCATTCAATGACGCGGCATTCGCGCTGACTGTCGCGAAAAACAGAAGGCCAAGAGCTGTAATAGATCTGTATTTCATATGAATACCATTCCTTAAAGCCCTCTGATGTGGGCTGGTCGCACAATGACTCCAAAAAACACAAGCAGTGTCCTTAGAGCAAAGTGAGTGCCAATGGGTGGTAGCAAAAATTTTGTAAATTATGGAATTACTAAGAGGAAATGATGGAACGATTGTGGAGCGGAGCGTAGAGATTGTGAATCCTACGGACTGCTCAGAGAAGTCATGATTTTAGATTTTGAATGAGCGTCTTACCCAGGATTTTGAAGCTTTTCATTTCGCCGCGAATACGCGCCACTTGCAAGCCCCCTTGAATGCTGGCTTGAATCAGATCGGCGGTTTCTTCCACGGCCAGATTCTTTCGGAAAGTCTTTTCCTGTATGCCTTGTTTTAGCGTGCGAACCAGCCAGGCTTTTTGGCCAAGATGGAACTGCAGAAGTTTTTTCTTCATTGGATTTGAAACGGCACCAAAATCCGCACACAAAACTCCACCGGGGCAGATCTTGTGATCGGCACCGATTTTGACAAACATCTGGATCAATTGTTCCATTTTTTCTTCGGCAGAGAGATGCTCTCTTTTTACGGCCCAGTCGGTATAGGATTTTTGATATTCCTCAATCAGTGCCATGCCCAGGTCCTCTTTTGAGGCGAAATAATAGTGCAGACTGGCTTTGCGGATACCCAGAGCGTCAGCAACAGTTTGAAAGCTGAAGCCGTTAAAACCAAGGGTTTGCAGATAATGGCGTCCCAGGTCCAGGGCGCGGGTTCTAGTGTCCATACTCTAATCCTTTTCAGCCCTTGCATTCAAGGTCCGACAGGGATATTATCTACCTATCAGTAGGTAGGTATCAAGCAGAATAACTGCAGGTAACCAGAATAGGTACCAGAACAGGACAGGTAGATATGAGCAACCGTAAAACCATGAGACCCGTCGCCATCCTGGCCGGCTCCAGAACTCCGTTCACGAAATCCTTCACGAATTATTCCCGCACCTCCAATCGTGAGCTGATGACAGCCACGGTGCGTGATCTGGTCGACAAGACCCAGCTGCGCGGGGCCTTGTTGGGGGATGTGTCTTTGGGGGCTGTGATGAAAAATGCCTCGGACTGGAACCTGGCCCGTGAAACTGTTCTGGGGGCAGGACTTGATCCGCACACACCGGGTTATGACGTACAACGTGCCTGCGGTACGGGTCTTGAGACCGTGGCGCAAATCGCTTTGAAAATCGCTTCAGGCCAGATCGAAAGCGGCATCGGTGGCGGTACGGACACCAACAGTGATATCGCCGGTGTTTTGCCCCATGAGTTTTCCTGGATCATGATGGAAGCCCAAAAAGAAAAAACACTGGGTGGCCGTCTGAAAAAGTTCGCAGAATTAAAACTTCAATATCTGAAACCACGCTTCCCGAATGTGCAGGAACCGCGCACCGGCAAATCCATGGGTGATCACACAGAAATGATGGTGAAAGACTGGATGATCACGCGCGAAGCGCAGGATGAACTGGCTTACCACAGCCATCAGAATGCGGCGAAGGCCTATGCTGAGGGGTTCTATAAGGATCTGGTTTTTGATTTCAAAGGTCTGAAACAGGACATCTTTGTTCGGCCGGACACGACAATGGAAAAATTGGCAAAGCTGAAACCCGCATTTGATTTCAACGGCACCGGCACGCTAACAGCCGGGAACAGCACTCCGTTGACGGATGGAGCTTCCGCAGTTCTGTTGGGCAGTGAGGAATTTGCCAAAGAAAAAAACCTTCCGGTGCTGGCGTACTTTGTTGATGCAGACTATGCTGCCGTGGACTTTGTAAAAGGCGAAGGTCTTTTGATGGCGCCGACTCGCGCGGTGGCCAATCTGCTTCGTCGCAACAACCTGACGCTGCAGGATTTTGATTTCTATGAAATCCACGAAGCCTTCGCAGGCCAGGTGTTGTGCACATTGAAAGCCTGGGAAGATGAAGAGTACTGCCGCACACAACTGGGCTGGGACAAGGCCTTGGGTTCCATTGATCGTTCCAAAATGAACGTCAAAGGTGGAAGCCTGGCTTTGGGGCACCCGTTCGCTGCAACTGGCGGCCGTATTGTGGCAAGTCTTTCCAAGATGCTGGCGCAAAAAGGTTCCGGCCGTGGATTGATCTCTATCTGTACCGCAGGCGGTATGGGTGTGGCCGCGATCATTGAAAGATAGCAATTGTTTCTCTTCCGGGCAGGAACTCCCACTGCCCGGACCACCTTTTATTAAAATCTCCTAACTCGATATTTCACAAAGCTTTGTCTATATTCCCTGACCTTCACACAATGCAGGAGAAATATATGATGAATCTGTCCGTTTTTATTCTGATCAGTTTGCTTTCCGCCGCCGCGTTTGCGGATACCACTATGATTTGTCGTATGGGTGACATTGCCGATATGGATATTCAAGTGGAATCACTTGACGGTCAGAAAGAGCGTCTGACGGTGACTGTGTATTCTATGGATGGTGAAAGCAAAACATCCTACACCAATTCATCTTTTGAGAATTCTTCTTTAAGTCAGTCGTTGGCAGATGGATATTTGGATGCGTTAGTGTCCGTCAGTGATTTGCAAGACACTTTTGGTGGAGCCTATCTGGAAGCGGGTCGTCTATCGATGAAGCACAACAAGTCGGAAGACCGTTATGATGTGCAGTTTGCGGCAAAGGATGTGATCTTTACCGCGTCTTGTAAGTAGGTTACTTGATTGTGGCGCCCAGGCCGTATTTGCTTGGTGACTGGGCGTAAACGGATTCAGCTTCTGGCAGCCAACCCTTTAGATTATTTTTGCGCGTCTGATCAGACGGGTGCGTGGAAATAAATTCAGGTGGGGCGGCGCCTTGTTTTGCGGCATTCATACGATCCCACAATACCAAAGATTCTTTCGGGTCATATCCGGCCTTAGCCATATAGATCTGGCCTTTTTTATCCGCAGATGTTTCATCTCCGCGACTGAATTTTCTCTCCAGGAAGGTCAGGGCAAAGCCTGCTGCCACGCCACCCAGAGCACTCCATTTGCGGCATTCGTCTGTTTTGCAAAGCAACTGTCCGCCCACCACGGTGGCGCCCGCAATCAGGATGCCGGCATAGCTTTGTTGTTTGGCGCGGATATAACCTTCCATCCCGTGGCGCAAAGTCGCGTGAGCCACTTCATGCCCCATTACGGCAGCCAGGGCGCCTTCGGTTTTTAGCACGGGCATGATGCCGGTATAAACCGCCATCTTACCGCCGGGCATGCACCAGGCATTGACCTCGGGGCTGTCGATCAGGATGACTTCCCATTGAAAGTTTTCACCAGAGGCTTTCGCGATACGATCGGCCACACGCTGAACCATCGCGGTCCATTCTTTGTTGGTGGAGATTTTGGATTTGGTTTTGATTTCAGCGTAAGCTTTGGCCGCTTCGGCATTGATATCTGACTCGTTCACTTTCGGAGCCAGAGTGGAGCAGCTGATAAGCATGGATGTCATAAGCAGGGCGATAAGTCTCATTGTTTTCATGAAACTAAGATAGCGCAGGAAACTTGCAAAAATCAATCTGTCGAAAATGGGGAAGAAATGGTGCGAATAACTGGACTTGAACCAGTGACCTCTTCCATGTCAAGGAAGCGCGCTACCAACTACGCTATATCCGCACGTGTGGTATGAAGACAAAAATCTATCTCATTAAGATGGTGGCAGCAATCATGGATGCGGGTGGTCAGGGGTCCCGTTTTAGCGAAAGCGGGTCTAAACTAGGGTCTTTCGCCTTAAGGAGTTCATCTATGATCGAGTTTTACACCGCCTCCACCCCCAACGGCCGCAAAGTGACCATTATGCTGGAAGAGCTGGGCCTTGCCTACAATCTGCACAAGGTGAACTTGAAGGATCTGGAGCAAAAAAAGCCTGAGTTCCTGGCGCTGAATCCCAATGGAAAGATCCCGACAATCATCGACAACAAGGGGCCGGAAGGGCAGACGACCGTTTTTGAAAGCGGAGCTATTTTGTACTATCTGGCTGAAAAGCACGGAAAGTTCCTGGGTGCGTCTTTGCCGGAAAAAACCCGCACTTTGCAGTGGGTGATGTTCCAGATGTCGGCGATCGGTCCGATCTTTGGGAACTATTACTATGGGCTGAATACGCTGACTCCGCACAATCCGGGTTTTATTGAGCGCTTTGAAAAAGAGGCGCACCGCCTGGTGGGCGTTATGGAAATTCAGCTTTCCGGAAACAAGTATCTGGCGGGTGAAAGTTATACCATTGCCGACATGGTGACCTATCCATGGGTGGCGGGCTTTATTCACGCCCAGCCGGGTTGGTTTGAAGACAAGCCGTCTGTTAAACGCTGGGCCGAGCTGGTGGGGGCGCGTCCTGCGGTCCAGAAGGCCATGGCCTAAGGCGCTTTTTTTACGCAACTGTTTGCTGCATTGTGGGCTTTCTTGAGGTGGATTAAAAATTCATCCATCAAGGAGGCCTTTGTGCTTAAACTGATCCCGGTATTGACTCTATTGCTTGGTTCCCAAGCGTTTGCCCACGTGTCCCTGGAGAATCCTCAAGCGGCGGCTGGCAGCTATTATAAGGCTGTTGTGCGCGTTCCCCATGGTTGTGATGCCACGGCCACAACGTCCCTGACGGTGCATCTGCCAAAGGGTTTCACCACTCCGAAACCAATGCCAAAACCAGGCTGGGATGTGAATGTTGAAACTGACAGCAACGGTGTTGCTACCGCAGTGAAATTCAGCGGTGGGAATCTGCCGGATGCTTTCTATGATGAATTTGTGATTCGCGCGAAAATCATGGCCCCGGCAAATTCGACTTTGTATTTCAAAGTCTCGCAGGTTTGTGAAAAAGGTCAGATTGACTGGTTTGATATTCCGGCACCAGGCCAGGATGAACACGAGTTGGCAGCTCCGGCGGCAAGCTTGAAGGTCACCGCAGGGGCCTCGGGCCACTAGGTCTTGAGGTTCTTAAAGTCCCACAAATCCTGATCCATCATCTGGCTTGGTTTGATGTTCGACATTGAAGTCTGGATGGAGGCATAGATGTTCGGGATCTCTTTTTCGAGATCTCGAACAATTTGTTTAATACGCTGACGCTTCAATCCGTCCTGGGATCCGCACAGGTTGCACGGAATCACCGGGAAGTCCCAGTCCGCCGCCAGTTCTTCGATGTCTCTTTCAGAAACATAGCACAGCGGGCGAAGCAGAATGTTGCGTTCGTCGTCGGATTTCAGTTTTGGTGGCATGGCTGCCGTCGTGCCGACATAGAACATGTTCAGCAAGGCCGTGTGAACCAGATCGTCGCGGTGGTGTCCCAGCGCCAGTTTGGTAAAGCCGTTGTCGTGGGCGAAATTATAAAGAATCGCCCGGCGCAGGCGAGAGCAAAGTGAACAGAACGTCCCGCCCTGAACTTTTTCTTTCACGATCGAGTAAGTGTCTTTTTCAACGATATGAAAAGGCACGCCCAGGCTTTCCACCCAAAGTTTGAATTTGGACACATCAAAGCCCGGTTGCTTTTGATCCAAAATCGCAGCTTCGACCTGGAATTTGCGTTCAGAGCGTCGTTGGATCTCGGTCAGCAATGCCAGCAGAACGCTGGAATCTTTGCCGCCAGAAACGCAGACCATGACCTTGTCGCCGTCTTCAATCATGTTGAAGTCGTTCAGCGCCTGCACGATCTGTTTGCGGATTTTTACCGCCAGGGGGTGTTCAAAATTAACGACTGATTTCATGGCCTTGGTTTGTATCTGATAGCTCAACCACTTGTCGAGCTAATTTGATCCCCTGAGCTTTCAGAGCCTCAATCCCGCGCACGTAAACCTTGTCGCCAATGTTAAATTGAGACCCGTAGTTATCAATGAAGTAGATGATTTTCACTTCCACCCAGTGTTCATTGGTATCACTGACATAGGCCCAAGGTGCCGGAATGCCTCGGATTTCGCCCACACCAGCCACGGTGCGCTCTAGAATCTGCTTGGCCAGTTCAATATTCTGCCCAAATGCCAGGCGGAAGATCTGACGACGCACAATAGGGTTGTCCGGCGGAGAGAAGTTTGAAATCTGAGCATTGGCCATAAAACGATTCGGGAACGTGATCAGTTCGTCTGAAAAACCCACCAGGGTCGTTGAGCGCCAGGTGATCTCACGCACCTGTCCGGTGGCTTTCTGAATACCGCTCGTGATTTCCAGCCAGTCACCGATTTCAAAGTTGCGATCCAGCTGCAGGGAAATTCCGGCAAACAGATTTCCCAAAGTATCTTGTAATGCCAGACCCAGAATCACCGAGGCCGCGGCCGAGGTCGCCAGCAGGGGCCCCACTTCCAGGCCAAAGACATGGGTGATGCCCCAGAACACCAACACGATCGACAGGATCAAAGAGAAAATGTTCACCAGAAGCAAAGGAACACCGTGCTTCATCGAACCCAGGAACAGGTACTGCAGGACTATCAGACGGGATGTTTTCACAAACACCACGTTGCCCCAAATAAAAGTCAGGAAGGCGACATACGGAATGAACTTCGCAAAGCGCCCGATCTGGGGTTCGGAGGTTTGCATGAAGATAAAGAGCAAAAACAAGAAGGCCAAAATCACGTAATGGCGAAGCAAAGTGCGGAAATGATTGCGAAGACTGCGATGTCTTTCGTCGGAAGCTTCCTTCAGGAAGAACTTATAAAAGATCCACGTGATGGCAATCAAAGCCCCCAAAAGTATGAAAGGCTCAAGTTCAAGGAGTCCATAGAGTGCCTGAATTTTGATAAACTTTTCTGCCATGCTGATGTGTCCCTCTTGAACTCTGATTATAGTGACTAATTTTTAGTCTAGTCGAGTCTAAAATTCACCGCGAGTGTAATCTGTCCAAGTAAGCCTGCCGATAAGTTCCCTATGAAAACACACGGAATGGTTTTGATCTTAGGGATGATGATGACGGCCTGCGCACCGCAAGGGTATGAGGCCATGAACAATATCGCTTCGCAGGTGGGTAATGACATTGCCTGCAAAGACAACAAGCTGGAGATGAAGCTCTGGGACGGCCTGAAGGCCTATCTGATTGAGCAAAAAGAGATCCCGGCGGCTGAAACACTGAAGCAGGCCATGCGCGATCAGGTGCAAAAGCTGGCTGCTGAAAATCCAAGCATGACCAGTGAAGATCAGGAAAAGCTGCAAGCCGAGCTGGATAAGCTGGTGGTGTCTTTGCTTGAGGAAGCCCCAAAAGGCGAGCGCGTGGAAACGCCGGAGCAGCTTTTGATGCTTCTGTCAGCGATTGACGTTGGGGACCGTTCCACGGTCTTCAGAAGCTATATGCAGGATAAAGTGCGTGGCAATTTCACTCAGCTTTCAAAGACCGTGGACAGCTTCGAACTGAACTGTCCAGCGGGTGACAACTCCACCGCGGGCACCGGCACTGGTTCCGGCAGCACGGACACGGATTCTGGATCCAGCTCAGGGGGCGGCAATGTGGTTGAACCGACGCCAGAACCGAATCGTGATTATGAATATCATAAAGCCCAGGCCTTGAGTGCCGGGGAGCCTTTGTCCGTATTTGGCGCCCGTTGGGCCTTTGCGACTTCTTATCAGACCTGCCAAAGCGTGGTTTTGCCGGATCTGAATGCGCAGACCGAGACCATCTCGGGTATCTCTATCGTGGGTAAGCATTCAGATGGTGTGGGCAGCAAGCGTGAGATTGCCAGCCTTTCCAAGGTTCAGGCGAGCCATCCTTATATCAAGGGTGTGTCAGGATATGGTGAAGGTTGCTTCAGTGTGAAGAGCAATCCTTTGATTTACGATTACGGCGGCAAGCCTTATGGCACAACGGCTGCTGATTCCCCGATCGATATGTTTAAGAACAACGGTGATGGCACCAAGGTTCTGGGTATTGACTGCTCTGGTTACGTCTATACTTCAATGGCGACGGCGGGTCTTCGTTTGAAATCCGGGCGGGCTTTGAAAGCGTCGGATTCGTGGGCGTGGGGTTCCAGCTCTTATGTTGAGCCTCAGAACAATGGTCTGACTTGTTTAAGCAAAATCTCTGTGACACCAGCGACGTCACTGAAAGCCGGTGACATCGTGGCAGTTTATGGTCACGTTCTGTTGATCGATAAAGCGGGTTCAGATCCATTCGGTATTGCTTCTGCGAAAACAGAAAGCGACTGCTCGAAAATCAAATCCAGCGGTTTTGATTTTACTGTTGCACAGAGCTCTCCGAATGTGGGTGGTGTGGGTATTAACTTCTTTGATGCTCGTGTGTATCTGCCAACCAGTGCGAAAATGCAGACGGGTCTGGAAAAGTACGCTTACTATGCGTGTCTGGCGAAGGTGAACAACAAGACTTATACTCCGAATGTGGGTACGTTGTCGGTGATTCGCCACAAGGGCACGACGGACTGTATGGCTCCACGAGTGAAAATGGCCCGAGAGGCTTGTATTTCTTCCTGCTCCAGCTTGCGCCGCTAATCAGCGCGATGAATAACTTTTTGACAGAGTGACAATAGGGGTCTCCGTGAAAATCACGGGGACCTTTTTATTTGGTTTTTACGACTGAAAATTCATTACAAAAAAATATCTTTTACGGGTGGATGTGAATGAATGGTGAGTGTGATATAACTCTCGTCATGAAAAAGACATTGCTTCCCCTTATTGCTCTAAGTCTGTTTGCTACAAACTCTTTTGGTGCCGGTTCCAAGGCGCTGGACAAGTCTTTCCGCTATTGCGAAGACATTTCCCAGGTCGATAAGCTTTTGGATCGCAGCCGTGAAAGCGTGGACCGTCTTCAGGCGGAAGAGCTGAAAGTGGAAAGAATTGTGGTCTCTAAAGACCGTAAAGAGCTTTATCTGATCTCTGGCGACACCTTGTTGAAAGTGTACCCGGTGGCCTTCGGCAGAAACCCTGTCGGTCACAAACAGTTCGAGGGTGACAACAAGACGCCGGAAGGCTTGTACTCTATCGACTATAAAAATCCTCAAAGTCAGTACACAAAGGCTTTGCATGTTTCCTATCCGAATAAAGCGGATACAGAGTTCGCAAAAGCTCAAGGCAAGTCTGCAGGTGGCGATATTATGATCCACGGTCTGCCTTCAGAAGAACGCAAAGGTCAGGCGGTGGGTTTGATCCATCCGATGAACTGGACCCAAGGGTGTGTGGCAGTGACCAACCCGGAGATCGAAGAGATTTATTCTCTAGTTAAAGAAAAGACTCTGGTTGAAATCTGCAAAATGTCCGGCAACTAAATTTCAAATGTTTCGGTACGTTTCAAAATAAAAAAAGCCACCTGATAAGGATGGCTTTTTTTATTTCTGCTTCAGTTTACGTTCCGGTCGGGGCTGAGCAGGCTTTCTTATAGTGTTTCAACAAGGCCGCGTCGACAAGGCTTCGTTCGTATTCATCCACAATAAACACACCGATGGCGTCGTTGGCGTTTTTCACCCGAGGCAGTCCGCGCACGATGTCCGGCGCATAGAAGTCGTCTTCGCGACCATCAAAAACCACGAGCTGATCCCGCAGGGGCTGATTGGAATCATAGACGCGAATCTCGATTCGTCCGTTGCTTTTCATTTCAAAGGACTTGGCCACCACAACGTGCTGGGCGGTGCGGGTGGGGCGCAACAAAAGCAAAGTCAGACGGTGGGATTCAAGGTTTCTTAAAAGCACATCACGGGTCTGGCGGTTCTTGCGACCACTGCGGGCGTCATCTCCAATAACGAATTTCAGATTTTTTGCAAATTCATGAAAGCGTTCTTTTTGATAGTGTTCAATTTCATGTTTCCATGCGCGGTACATTGTTTTGCCGTTTGAAAATTTCTGAGAAAAACCATACTGCATCTGTGACCACAACGGCGTGTTGGTGCGCCACTGGGAATCTTTTTGGCTGAAGATTTTGAATTCGCTCAATGCCGTTTCTTTCAATCCGCTGCCTGAAGCATACGGACGGCTGCCGCGCACCATGTCCAGGATTTCCGTGGTCTGCAGAGGCGTTGGATCACTGTTCTGATTCCAGCGCGACAGATAAAAGAACAGGCGCTGCGTGCGCGACAAGGACCAGCACGCTGCCAGATCATAAAGCCCGGCTGAAAACGGCCAGTTTACCGACAGGTTGTGATAGCTGCTTCCTAAAGATTCGGGGCGGATGCGGCGATAGATTTCATCTGTCGAAAGCCGGTCGCAGGCCAGGTTTTCCACCAGGGAGTCCGAGATTTTCCCGGCCGGGGCGGCAAAGCTTTGGGTTGATAAAAGGGACACCAATAAAATGAGGATTTGTTTTGCTGTTTTTGTCATAACTAAGGTCCAGAGACCGCAAGAATTGATGCCCCGTCAAGTTGCTATCGTTTAACATACTTGAGGAGGTTTCATGGGGGAAGAACAGCTAAAAAGGCCAACGGGAATGTACCTGATGGCGATTCTTTTTATTCTGGCTCCATTGGGTAATCTTCTGATCAGCTTTGTAAGCTCTGAATATGTCAATTCACAAAGCGGTTTTGTCTCTTTCGCGCAATCAGTTTCAAATTTGGATTGGATGTGGCTGGGGCTTTTGCTTCTGACCGGGGTTTTGCTTTTGCGCGCTCATAAGGCGACTTGGACCCTTGCTATCGGCACGCTGATGCTGGTGCTTTTCATTAACTTGTACCGCTGGGGCAATGGCGAGTTTTCTGATAGTGGTCTGTTGGTTCACGGACAGCTTTTCATGTCGTGTTTGATTACGGCCTTTGTTTTGTTGTTGGCGTTTTATTTCCGCTTTCCTTATCTGGATCGCCGCGCGCAGTGGTTGTTTCCGGCGGCGTCCCGCTATGAATTCCGTACTCCAGTGAACGTGGTGGCTCAGGACATCTTTGATGGTGTCACTGAATCCATTTCGCTCAGCGGGGCCCGGGTGCGCCTGCAAAGGGATCTTGAGGGGTCCCAAGGATTGCGTTTCGTGGATGTGATTTTCCCGGACATTCGTAATATGAAGGTCAAAAGTCGAGTCGTGGAATATCGCGATAACGTGCTTCGCCTGAAGTTTAAAGAGCTTACAGAGCGGGACCGGGTGTATTTGCAAGAGTGGCTCCGGTCTCAGATTGAGACAGCCACAGAAAAGTTAAGTTAAGTCCGGGTTCTTTTTAAGTTTTTTAGAATGTGTACCGAAAAGACTCAAAAGCATGAGGTCGTTATGAGATGGAAGTTGAAACCGAAGTCATTGATGAAAAGTCTTGCAGCCAGCGCGTCGGCGTTCACGATGTGCATGGCGCCAGTCGCGCAAGGTGCGGCGGCACAGGATCAGAAGAAGCTGATCAATCAATACCTGAAAGAAACAGGGCTCACGACAAAGAAAATGACCGTCGGTGAATTCTACCGCATGGTTCGCCACGTTTATCCACACAAACTGCAAAAGCAGATGGATCAATGGGTTGAGCTGAATCGTCATGAAATGATGCCGGCTGTGGAAGCGTCCACTTACAAAGGTGCCGACGGTAAAGAACAAGTGCGTTTGACTTTGACTCATGCTGGTCAGACATCCACTTTGACTTTCACTGGTGATGATGAAAATCCACTGAAAGTAAACGGCGTCAACTTCAAGCGTAAAGAATTGATGAACTATAACAACTTCAACGCTATCGCAGGTAAAATGGCGAAGCTGGATCCGGTTGTTGCCAAGTCCCTGAAAACGGGCAAACAAAAACCTCTAAGCAAAAACTTTGTACTGACTTACAAAGAATACACGCGTCTGACTCCGCGTCAGAAAGCGGAATACTTCGTGCGCATGCGTGCGGCACTTGAATCTGCTCAAAAAGTTTATTCCACTGTTTATGGTGCTCAGGCGTTGAATGAAATCAACAAACGTCATGAGTGGGCCGCATCCTTCCTGTTCGGGGAAGACGCTGAAGCAGCGGGCCTGGTAGGCAAGCCATGTATCGTGGCAGGTTATTTGTCTATTTATGGTGAGAATAACTCCTGCGGCGGCAGCAAGCAGGGTGCGATCGATCTGAAAAACAAAATGGAAGTTAACAGCGCCACTTGTTTGAACAACGGTGTGTCCTGTAATCCGATGGTTTACGGATTCAGTGCCAACGGTGCACCTCATTGCGTGTCCCGTTCTGAAGTGAAATACGCAACCCGCGTTTGTAACGGCAAATCCCCCCTGCGCACCGGTGATGTGAAATCCGAGGGTGAGGATAAAAAACGTATCATTGAATCCTACCTTAAAAAAGTAAAAGGCCAGGACATCAATCTGGTGCTGAATGAAGAAGGCAAGATCTCTCAAGAGCAGTACAATCAAATTTCTGCTTACCTGGGTGACCTGCAGAACTTCATCAACTCTGCGGTGGCAGAGTGTGGTCAGTTGCCTTTGCAAAAAATTGCTCAACAACGTGATGACCAGGCGTCTGCGTGTAACGAGATTAAAACTCGTGCATTCTCCCTGCAATCCTTCGTGGTGGCTCCAGAGCCTCCGGCTCCTCCGGGGCCAATCGCTGGTGATTGCTCTGTGCAAAAACCAGGTTCCGTTTCTGGTGAAGGCGGCAAAGGCTGCGTGTGCCCCGAAGGAACCAAAGAAAGCGAACCAAGTGAAAGTGAATCCCGTCCAAGCTGTCTAGTGATCGAAGCTGGTGGCGAGGGGGATCTGCCAGGTGGTAAAACAGAAGTCGGCAAAGACGACAGCTGTGGTTTCTGGTGCCGTAATAAAAACTGGATCATCCCAGTGGGTATTGGTTTGTTGGCCCTGGGTGCATTCTGGTGGTTGTTCAGCAAGAAATCCAAGTCTGACTCCAAGTCTCCAGAGTACGTGCCACCAGCACCTGCTCCAGAACCAGAGCCGACAGCAACGACAACGGTGACGACTCCGGTCATTGATCCGCCTCCAACGGCTCCGTGCCCGGCTCCGAACCAGTTGATCAACAACGTGTGTGTGCCGGTCGTGGTGGTGCCTCCTCCGACCCCGGATTCCGAGGGCGGAACAACAACTGACACTTCCATCCGTGCGGGTGGGGTTCGTTAGGAAACTTAAAAAGTGAATATCGACAAGCATCAAGAGAAAAACATTCCACAGCGGGCTCCCCAGAAAAGGGAAGCCCCTGTGCCGTTAAGGGGTCCAACCCCGCGTCGTCGTGGGCCGGCAACACCGGCTCCGTCACGCGTGAACGGCTTGTTCAGGGATCGTCGTGATCTGAGTTTTGAACAGGGAACCGGTTTTCATGGCGGGCCGTCGGCGCGTCGCAAGGGTTATAAACTTGCGTTGTGGTCGTGGTTGGCGTCGTTCATTGATGCTTTGATTCTGGTTGCGGTCAGTTGTGTGTTCATGCTGATGTTTTCAATGATCGTGAAAACACCGGTGGGTGCGCTTATGCAGCACTTGTTTCACAGTCAAAATCAACTGACCTTCTTTGCTGAAGTTTTTGTGATGTTTGCCTGGGTGTATATGATCACCGTTCGCAGCGTGATGGGTTCTACCATCGGTGAGTGGGCGTGTGATCTGCGCTTGGGGCAACCTCATGAGCGTCTGCAAATCAGTTATATCTTCCGCGTGGCTTTGCGCAGCTCTTTGATTTTGGTCACCGGAATTGTGACCTTGCCGCTGCTTTCGTTGTTGGCCGGAAAAGATCTGGCCGGTGCGCTTTCAGGCTTACGTCTTTTCTCTTTGAAGTAATCCTAAAACCTCATAGTGATCCGTTTGCGGGAACTGGTCGACGATATAGGCCTCTTGCATGCGGTATCCGCATTCCTGCAAAGTGACCAGATCGCGGGCCATGGATTCAGGATAACAGGACATATAAATAAAGAACTCGGGCCGCTGTTCAGGCGCAAGGTTTTTTAGCGGATTCAAAAAGCCCATCAGGCCGGATCTTGGTGGATTCGCCAGCACCCCATCAAACTGTGAAAAATCCTGAGTCAATTTTTTCTGGAAGTCCCCGCGGTATATAGTCACGCGATTCTTCAGGTGGGAAAGGCTTTGGGGAAGCTCGTTTAAAGACCGCTCCAGGCCTTGCAGCGACAGTTCGTCGATTTCACACGCCAGAATGCTTTCCGCCCCCGCCAAAGCCGGGAAGGTCAGGTTGCCGATGCCAGAACCGAACTCGATCAGGCGCTGGGCCTTATAGCGTTTCACCCAGTCATAAATCACATCGCAGATGATCCTGTTGGCGGTGTGGCTGGGTTGAGTGAAGCTCGCCACCTGGCAGTACAGATTCACCGGAATGTCACCCATCCAGGACTGGAACCACACGTGGTGCTCGGGATCGCGCAATTTAAACTCGTGACCAGTCCAAACCGGAACTTTGCGACGCTGACCGATTTCCACAAAAGCCTGCTGTTGCAAAGAACGCAGGATATTTTGTTCATCCAAAAGGGTTTTGATATCCACGTTGGCCAGATCGATCCACAGTCCGCGCTGTCCGGCCGGTCCGATGCGAAGTCGGAAGGATCCGCGCTTAAAGGGCCACTGAATCTTTCTAAAGTCCGAGAGCCATTCTTGCAATGCGGGGCTGAGCTGGGCGCAGACTTCGATATCGAGGATTTCATGACGATCCGTGCGGTAAAGACCCAAACGGCCTTCCTGAAGGCTGAAATCCAGACGGTCCCGTAAATGCCCGGGGTCGGCGGAAAGAACTTTGAGGGGCTGTGGAAACGCGACCGATGCGGCCGTAAATAATCCTGAAAGGTCGTTTATTTTGTTTTGGGCCTGATCGCCGTAAGGCACTCCGATATGCTGACAGCCGCCACAGTCCGGGGCGTAGGGACAAGGCACAGTGGTCAGTTTGTCAAAGGTTTCGAATTTCTGAAAGTTCGGCATTGAGTACTTGCCCCGGCAATTTCGCTGTTATAAGAAAAACCTATCTTATCAAAACTAATGGGGGAATGGTGAGAATTTTATTGCTTGCTGGCATGATCATCTTTGCGGGAGTTTCCTCCTTTGCTGCCAACAACAACCCTTGGATGCGTGCTTGCCGTATTGAGGCGGGGCAGTTCTGGGTTCTAAAAGCGGGTTCTGAGGAATACTCCATGTGTTTCTTTGGTGAATCTGCGGTGGGAGCTGAGGCTCTTTTCCAGTTTAAATCCAAATCGGCGACTCCGGAGGCTGTATTGGCCTACAAAAATCGCAATGCCTCTTCGGCTCGCGGCGGAATCTGCGGATCTTTCGATGCGGAAGTTTTTCAAGGCAAAGACACTGACGGCCAGACGTTCAATGTCTGCAAGTTTTCAGATGGATCTTTGATGGAAGAAACCACGTTGTGGCTGGGCCCTGGTGCCGGAACAACTCAGGGCTTGGACAAAGCTCTTTCAAGCACTTACTAGTTTTTCACTGATTCAGACGGGCGCAGGGAATAGATACAAGAACTTGCGTCCTTGATCACACCATCTTCCAGGTGCAGATCCTTCTTCGTAAAACCCAATGTCACATGTGGATAGTACTGTTCAGGACTGAAGTCTTCGGCTTTGCCGCCTTTTTGCGTGTAAAGAACGTGCACGGCTTTTCTGATTTGGAACAGGCGGTCTGATTCCACCACCGCGTAATAGGTAGAATCTTCCTTCACCGCCCCTTTACCCACGCACAGCAAGTGATAAGGGCTTTTAGTCATGTCCATGCGCTCAGCCAGGGCGTTGATTTCTTTCATTGAAATCTTCTTTTTCAGTTTCGTGAATTCGACCGGTGAAATCACCGTGATATGCGCTTCGCCGCGATGCTGAAGTTGCACGCTTTGGTTTTTTTCCACCTCAACGCGCATTTTTTCAAAGGCCGCATAAGGCAGATCCAAAGACAGATAGGACTTTTCTTTATGTTCGACGGAAGCAATCCCGCGCGTGGCTTTCGGCTTAAGCTCTTGTTCAGAATAGCTCAGGCTTGAAAGTTTATACGGTGATGAGGTGGCGCAGGCGGTCAGTGAAAGTGAGATGAGAGCCAAGTGAAACGTGCGGCGCATGAGTTTCTCTTTTCTTCGCTTGGGTTTGACTTAAGATGGTCCTGCTTTTAGCCTACACAGACTATGAAAAAAGTGAAAGTTCTTCTTACAAGTGCCTGCATTTTCTCGCTAATTTCCGGCCTGGTGGCGTGCCAGGTGAAGGACACCAAGTCCTCTGTTTCCAAATCTGAGACTGCCGCTTCCGGTGCCTTTTCCAATGAGCCTCACACATTGGTGGGTGAAGCCCGCCAACTGACCTTCACCGGCCCTAAGTCAGGCGAAGGCTATTTCAGTCCGGACGGAAAAAAGATGATCTTTCAAAGTGAGCGTGAGCCGGGAAATCCATTCTATCAGATGTACATTCTGGATCTGATCAGTGGGGACACGACCCGCGTTTCCCCGGGGCATGGCAAAACCACCTGTGGCTGGATTCACCCTTCCATGAAGAAGGTGCTTTATTCCTCGACCCATCTGGATCCGGAAACGAAAAAGAAAACCCAGGAAGAATATGACAACCGCAAAAAAGCGGTCAAAGCCCGCTATTCCTGGAGCTTTGATGATAACTACGACATCTTCAGTTCTGATCTGAATGGCAAAAACATCCAGCGTCTGACCCGTGAAAAAGGCTATGACGCCGAAGGGTCTTATTCCCCGGATGGGCAATGGATCGCCTTTGCCTCCAACCGTGCCGGTTACACCGAAAAGCTGGAAGGGGAGGACAAGAAGCTTTTTGAACAGGACCCTTCCTACATGATGGATATCTACATCATGAAAGCTGATGGCACCCAAGTGAAGCGTCTGACTGATTCCAAGGGTTATGATGGCGGTCCGTTCTTCAGTGCGGATGGCAGGAAAATCACTTGGCGCCGATTCTCCCCGAATGGATCCACGGCTGAAATCTTCACCATGAATGTGGATGGTTCAGACCAGAAACAAGTCACCAAGTTGAAGTCCATGTCCTGGGCGCCGTACTTTCATCCATCAGGGGATTACATCATTTTTGGCTCCAGCGTTCTGGGATATCACAACTTTGAACTTTTCATCGTCGATGCGGAAGGCAAAAAAGCGCCGGTGCGTGTGACGTCGGATGACGGTTTTGACGGGCTTCCGGTGTTCACGCCGGATGGCAACAGTCTGTCCTGGACCCATCGAAATGAAAAAGGGGATTCGCAGATCTTTATTGCGAAATGGGACGAGGCTCAGGCCAGAAAGCTTCTGGGACTTGCTGCTCAGGATCCGGCCGCGGGTTCTTTGACTCCGGAAGTGAAAGTCGAAGACATCAAGAAATGGGTTTACTATCTGGCCTCCCCGGAACTTCAAGGACGTGGCACCGGCACGGGGGAAGAAAAGCTTTATACTGAAAAGCTCGCGCAACTCTTGAAGTCCTGGGGTTTGACAGGGGTAGGTCCGAATGGGTCGTTCTTTGAAACCTTCGAATTTACTTCAGGTGTGGGTCTGGGTGCTGCGAACTCACTTGAAGTGGTGGGTTCATTCAAAAAGAAATACACCGTTTCCCGGGATTTTGAACCGGTGTCATTCTCTAAAACCGGAGACTTCCGTGAAGCGCCGGTGGTGTTTGCGGGCTATGGTATTAAAGCTCCGGCCAGTGACAAGGAAGCTGAATACAATTCTTACAAAGGTCTGGATGTTAAAGGCAAGTGGGTGATGGTGCTGACGGATTTGCCAGCAAATATTTCGCCGCAACGTCGTCATTATCTGAATCTGTATTCTCGTTTGCAGCACAAAGTGACTGTGGCGAAAAATGAAGGGGCTGTTGGTATTATTGTGACTAACGGACCTGAAAGCGGTTTGCCTGAAAAATTCGGCAAGATCAAATTCGAAGGCTCATTGTCTGAAAGCACGCTGGGTGTTTTGCGCCTGTCGACATCAGCAGCTCAGGAAATGATTCGTTATGCCGGTCAGGACATGATCAAGCTGCAGATGAAACTGGATAAAGGCGAAATGCCTGAAGGTTTTGTGATTCCTTCGGCGTATATCAAGGCTCAGGTGGATTTGCAGTTCCAGAAAGCTCAAGGCATCAATGTTGTTGCGAAGCTGACGGCAGCTGGTAGCAATTCTGCGGTGATGATTGGCGCCCATGGGGATCATCTGGGGCACGGTCAGTTCGGCAGCAGTTTGGCGAAGACTGGTGATGCTGGTAAAGCCCATGTGGGTGCGGATGACAATGCTTCAGGTGTGGCTGGTGTGATGGAACTTGCGCATTACTATGCGAACCTGAAAGCTTCCAAACCAGGTCTGTTGCAAAAGAATATCTATTTCGGCATCTGGTCCGGCGAAGAGCTGGGAAATCTGGGTTCGTCCCATTTTACCAAAAATATGGTGAAACATAATATTGCCGCCTATATCAACATGGACATGATCGGTCGATTCAAAGATCGCGTCTTTGTTCAAGGTTTGGGATCTGCAGACAACTGGACCCGTCTGGCGGAAGAAGTGGGTGTGCGCAGTGCGGTTCCGATGATTGTTCAAGAGGACCCTTATCTGCCGACGGATTCTTTGGCGTTTTATCTGGCTGGAGTTCCCACGGCGAACTTCTTCACCGGGTCCCACGCTGAATACCACAGTCCGCGCGACATTCCTGAATTGGTAAACTATGAAGGTGTTGCCCGTGTTTTGACGGCCGTAAGAAGCCTGACGGACCTTTTGGTTGATACGAAGCTTCCAATGGTCAAATACGTGAAAGTGGCCAGCGCCCAGAACCGTCTGGAAGGCCGCAGTTTCCGTGTTTATCTGGGCACGGTTCCGGATTATTCCCAGGAAGGTGTCAAAGGGGTGCGTATCTCTGGAGCATCCAAAGACAGCCCTGCTGAAAAAGCCGGATTGAAAGACAAGGATATTATCACTGAGTTCGGTGGAACCAAGATTGAAAACCTGTATGACTATGTTTATACGCTTCAATCGGTAAAACCCAATCAAGAGACCATTATGAAGATTCTTCGTGATGGCAAGCCGCTGGAGCTGAAGATCACTCCGAAGCTGAAAGAATAGAAAATAAAAAAAGCCAGTCTGGAACACCGACTGGCTTTTTAGTTTTTCATGCGAAGCGCTTTAGCGCTTCAAACGGAGTGATTTAGAAAGTCAGTGAAGAACAGCGGCTTTTCAGGAAAGTTCTCAGACCATTATCAGAGAACTTAAAGCGCACATCCCCGTCAGACGTGTATTTGAAAAGATCATAGTTCTTTACGCTGCAGGTTTTACCGTTTTTATCGGTGAAAACAGAGCTGTTCCCGGAAACGGCTGTGGGTGCAGAACCCAGTTTAAAGCCGGAATCCAATTTCAAGCCCTGATACTTGTTGATTTCAACGCCACCACGGTTGTCCGGACGGATGGCTGCAGCTCTTTTGACTTCTGCGCCCGTCATTTCAACCAGTTCGGCGTCTTCATAGTCGAAAGAAGCTTTGTTGCCGTTTACGGTCGTAACCGTCAGGCGGCGGGTTTCGTCATTCCATTCAAATGTGGGAACCGGATTAATACGTGGGAACAGAAAGAATTCACGAGCTCCTGTGGTCGAGGACTCATCGCCATAACCCAAAGAGTTAAAGACCATCAGTTCGCCATCAGCCGTGAACAAATAGTCACGGTAAACCAGACCTTGTGCCTTGCGGTTATGGACAGAGACATAGCAGTTGTCGCCATCACTGGAAGAAATCATCTGGACTTGGATGCTGCCACGTCTCTCAACGATATCCTGACAAACTGCCTGGGAGTCGAAAGCCATTGCGGAAGCCGATCCAACGGTGGAAAGAAGAAGAACGTTCAAAAGTAATTTCATGTGCACCTCTTTGTTGTAAGCAGAACCCAGTCAAAACAGGCTGTCAGCTGGGGAGGCAGAGCGGCAAGGAAAATAACAGAATCTGGACTCGATCTGTACTAACCGATTGTGATTGTATAAGGGTCTCTTTGAGGAGCGAGGTTTCCTGCACATGTCCTCTTTTGTGGAAGAATTCAAAAAATATCAAAGACAAGAACGCTTTCTGACCGGCGGCCTGGTGCTTCTTTCAGTGATGGCGCCCGTGTCGTTCACGTGGCTGATGGATGAAAAAGTTCATTGGGTGGTGGCGCTGGGTGCGGCGTTTGTGTTGGTCTGTGGTGCCATTTTGCTCCACGTTCTGCGTGCGCGTGTGGCTGGGAAACTTTTAAGTAAATATGAAACTCTGGATGTGGGATCGGTTCTTGCCAAAAAGATATCTCCCGCTCAACCCCGCCGTTTTGTGGTAACCAACAGGGGCTTTAATCATTTCTATCTGCGCTGTTTGAACACGGGCGAACAAGTTCTCGTGTCTAAGCACAGAGTCCGCGAAGATTTCGATATTGCAAATTGATTTTTCATAGGCCTCAAGGGACCCTTTTCTCTGTGTAGAGGGGGGTCTATGAAGAGGTTGACTCTAGCTTTTCTCCTTCTGTGCGTTTCACTATGGGCTCAAGGCTATGATGAAGTGTCCGACGATTATATGCTTGCAGAAGCAGATGTCCCGGAAACCGAATTTGGTCGCGGACGGTTTATTTGTGATTCGGAAGAATTGCAGGGCGTCCGGTTTAAGTATTGTTACCGGGATCCAGACAGCGCGAACAACAACGACATCGTCTATTTCTTTCATGGACTGAACGGTTCTGAGAAAACCTGGCATCGCCAGTTTTTGGGAACCCGGACGATCCAGGACTGGTGGGAGCTTCGCGGTTATCGCCCTCGGATCATTTCGGTTTCATTCGGCCCCCAGTGGCTCTTGGTTAACAACAAACGATATCCTCTGTTGCCGGCCTTCACCCGGGTGATCATGCCCTTTGTGGAGAAAAAAGTCGGGGGTTTGAAAGGTGGACAGCGCCATATCATCGGGCAGTCCATGGGGGGATTCAATGCCGCGGAAATATCCCTGAAAAATCCGGGGATGTTTTCCAAAGTGGCTTTGTTGTGTCCGGCACTTGCGACGATCAGCCCTTTTGCCAGCGATCGCGAAATCGACGCTTACATCCGGCGCACCGGGGCCCTTCGTTGTCAGGTTGAAAAAATGCAGCGTATTTCGCAATCCGTGTTCGTGGATAAAAAGGACTGGGACAATCACGATCCGCTCAGGCTGATCAGCAGATATCCCAAGGGTAAAAAACCTAGGTTCTATGTTTCCATCGGGCGCAATGACGGTTATGGATTTCAGGAGGGCTCGGCCGCCTTTATTAAAGGGGCCCAGGCGTTTTCCTTCCTGTTTAGCTGGGTGCCAGTCCCAGGACCGCATTGCAACTTTAAGCGTATAGGCACAGCCAATTTCATCATGGGGGATTAGGTTCTATGAACGACATCGAAGCCTTTAAGTATGAAGAACGTAAAGTCAAAGGCGCAGATATTGACCAGGAAAAGTATCGCGAGGAAATCCGTCAGCTGATCGAGCACATGGTGCGCCTGCTGGTGGATCACCCCGACACAGTGACGGTCAGCACCTATGTGGGACCCAAGACCACCGTGTACCGGGTGAATTGTGCCAAAGAAAACCTGGGTCAGGTCATTGGCACTCAAGGCAAGACCATCATGGGTTTGCGTGCTGTGGTTCACGCTATGACAGCCCGCACGGGAATTCGTTCGATCGTGGAAATTCCGGTTTAGAATAAACTCAATCTTCTTGAGTTTTGGTCCAGAAAAAAAGTATTCTGAACTGCGAATGACTAGCACGACCGTATTGCCGCATTTGCAAGAGATATTGGAGCTATGGCCCTTAGGGGCCATTCGTTCGGTCGTGGAGATTCTTAACGGGGCCGTCAATCAGGTATACCGGGTTGAAGCCTCTCTGGGTAACTTCTATCTAAGAATATATAAAACCGAAGACAAATCCCGGGTGCAGCGTGAGCATGCTCTGATTGAATTTGTGGCGGCTCACAATCTGCCGGCGGTACAGACGCTGCCTTCCCGGTATGGAACTTCATTGGTTGAATTTAAGGGCAAGTATGGGGCTTTGTATTTCGAAGCTCCAGGGCATCAGGTGAAGAAAAATGACCTGACCTTGACCCATGCCAGAGCTGCAGGTTCCATGTTAGCTCGTCTGCATAAAGTATTAAAACCACTGCCGGATGTGGGTTATCGCAAGTACTCCTTGAACTGGGACGCCCAGGAATGGATTGCACGTCTGGATAAAATCGAAGCGGTTATTTTACAAAAACCGCATTTGTCTGAAGCCGATCAATGGGTGTTGTATCGCCTTAAAGATCAGCGCGAGTGGATGCGAAATCCTGCTTGTCTGCATTCTTATGTTCCAAAGTATTCAGCTCAGGTTCTGCATGGGGACTTTCATCAGGGAAATCTGTTTTTCCAAAAAGAAACTGTCTGCGGCGTGATTGACTGGGATCAGGCGGTCTTTATGCCCCGGGGTTTTGAAGTGGCCCGTGTGGCTTCTTACATGTTTGATCTGAAACCGGATCTGACCACGGCCTTCTTGGAAGCTTACATGGCTTTGAATCCATTGCCTCAGGAAGAACTTGAAGATGGTGCGAAAGCCTGGGGCTGTCATTGTGATCATTATGTCTGGGCTCAGGAAGAAATCTATCTTCATGGCAACGAGCGCGCCCGTGTGTTTATTCCGGACACCGCTTACAAGCCCTTCTCTGAAGTCTGGGCGCAACTGACAAAGACCCTTTAAAATAATCCCCAAGGTGTATGATGGCTTTATGGAATGCCTGAAGGGGTTGCTTCTTCTTTTTGTGTGTTTCTTCTGCGTGAAGGCGCAAGCCCTGCCTTCGGTGAATGCTTTGTCCTGGGTGTTGCTGGATGCCTCCAGCGGTCAGATCCTGGCGGAACTTAATAAAGATCAACCGCTTCCACCGGCTTCTTTAACCAAAGTGATGACAGCGTATATGGTTTTATCTGAGATCCGCGAAGGTCGGCTTTCCCGCAGGGACCGGGCGAAGGTTTCTGCCAGTGCAATCGTCCATCGGCCGGAAGAGTCCAGTATGTTTTTAAAGGTCGGGGAGTCTGTGTCGGTGGATGAGCTTTTGCGAGGGCTTATAGTGGCTTCAGCCAATGACGCCGCCCTTGTGTTGGCCGAAGTTGTTTCAGGCAGCCAGAGGGCTTTTGCAAAGCAAATGAACAAGACGGCGCAAGGCTTGGGAATGACTCAAAGTCTTTTTGCTAACGCTTCGGGTTTGTACACTGATAAACACTATTCCACGGCGAAGGACCTGGGATTGTTGGCAGTGCGAATTTCCCAGGAATTCCCCGAGTACTTTGAATACTCGTCCAGCAAAGATCTGACCTTTCGGGATTTCCACAAGAAAAACACCAATGACCTGCTGTTTTCGAAACTGCCGGTGGATGGGATGAAGACCGGACATATCAAGGCGGCAGGCTGGTGTGTGATGGTCAGTGCGCGAAAAAACAAACGCCCGGATAAAAAGTCCGAGCGTTATATAGCCGTTGTTTTGGGGGCGCCCAGCAATCAGGATCGCTTTGCTGCCGGAAGGATTTTGCTGGAGTTTGCCTTCAGTCAGCCTCGGATTGTAAAGGAAGCCTTTTAATAGCCCACACCAAAAGACAGCGTGTGCTGCACATCATTTTTAGACAGGTCGGAATAGTCTCTGAAGACCATCGTGGCGCTTAAATTCACTGAAAACACCCCGAGCTTCACACCTAACTGAGCACCGGCATAAGGGTTGTATTTCAGGTCTTTGTCTTTTCTTGTGACCACGCCACTGGATGTGGATTCTTCAAACCCTTTAGTGGCCTGGGCTCCCAGACGTGCGGAAGAAAAGAAATATTGATTGAATCTGTAGGTCGAACGAATACCAAGCTTGTAGTTTTCATCCTCGTGATAAACCTTTTCCGGGGTGCCAGAGAAAGTTTCGGTATCAGAGGCACGGGAATACTCAGCTTCACCGGAAAGCAGATCCACGCCGGCCGACAGGCGCACGCCATACATCGCGCGGGTTGCGATATGCGGACTGGGGCTGCTGCGATAGACAGTTTCATATCCGTACAAAGGCTCAATAGCATAGCCAGAACCTTTTACCAGAGTGAATTGGCGGGCGGAAGCCACGGATGTTGCCATCAGCATCGCCAGAATAGTTAGGATCTGAATTTTCATAAGGCCCCCTTGTTGGACTTGTCTTGCATTTGTTTAATCGGCTTATTGGGCGGGAAGTTTTACAGGACGTTACGACAGGAGAATGCCTTGCATACGGACTTGGGTATGGCTTTAGGGCTGGTAAACGAGTATCGTGATGTTCTGGAGTAATTTAAGATCAGATTATGAAATACGATTTGTTCCTTTTTGATTTGGATGACACGTTGTTGGACTTTAAAGCGTCTGAAAAGCTGTCTTTTGTTTCGGCGATGAATTCAGTGGGTTTGACCTCGGATCTGGACAACCTTTTCCGGACTTATCAGATTGAACATGCCGCTTTGTGGAAACAGTTTGAACAGGGAAAAACCACCAAGGATCTTTTAAAGATCGAACGTTTCCGCAAGCTGTTTGAAGTCCACGCCATTGAAATCGATCCGGTCCTGACGGCAAACCGATATTTGGATGCTTTGCCAGAAGCTGTTGTGTTGATCGATCACGCCGTGGAGCTATGTGAATATTTAAGCGGCAAAGGCGAGCTTGGAATTATCACCAACGGGATTCAAGCCACTCAGGTTCAACGGCTCAGCCGCTCGAAACTGGCTCCTTTTGTCAGCTTTATGGCTGTGTCTGAAGAAGCCGGCTATGCGAAGCCCGATGTTCGATTCTTTGAATACACCGTTAAACAGGCCCGTAAGTTTGATAAAAGATCAACCCTGATGGTTGGCGACAAGCTTGAAACGGACATTCTGGGGGCGCATCATTTCGGTATTGATTCCTGCTGGTTCAATCCCGGAAAAGTTAAAATTGAAATCGACGAAGTCCCGCCACAAATGGAAATTATGCATCTTTCTGAACTGAAGAAAATGGTTTAAGGCCAGAATTGATTACGACAGAAAACAGCAACAGGATTGAAACATAATGAATTCAGCTAATTTATCTCCTGCAATTCCGCAGTTACCTTCTGGTGACATTGAAAAAACAGCTCAGTTCATGGAACAGAAACTGGGTTTTAAAGTTGTTGCGAAAATGATTGAGCACGGGTTTTTGTCCGTAAAGCGCGGGTCTTGCGAAATTCATTTTTGGAGAACCGCTTCTGAAACTGATGCAAAGAATCTGGGGAGCCAAAGCAGCTGCTATATCCGTGTTGAAAATGTTGAAAACCTGTTTTCAGAGTTCAAAGACCGCGGAGTTGTATTCAGATATGAACTGACCAGGCAACTCTGGGGCATGAACGAAATGCAGATCGATGATCCGTATTTGAATGCCATCCGTTTTGGGGAGTCTTTTGAATGAAAACCAGATGGAAAATAAGCTCTTGGATCGTTATTGTCGCAGGTGTGTTTTTGGGCCTGCGCTATTGTTATTATGGATCCTTGGTAAGGTCTTGTGTCTATACCGAAGAAGCTCAGACCATACCGACCGATTTTACCGGTGCCAAGATACATTTGATTCGACCTGCGGCTGTGGTGCGCGGGATCGATAAAGAATATCAATGCCTGGCAGAAATGGGCGCCATCACCAACAAACTTGTCGAAGCCAGACACGCCATCCATTATCAATATCAAATTGAAAACATGCAAACGCAGACCGTGGATGCCAGTTCAGACATGGAATTTGAACTGGTCAAAATGATCGCCGTAACAAAGCATGGAATCAAAACGATGGATTCAGGATCTGGACCCATTCGTCATTTGATTCTGAAAGATCAGCACGGGAATTTATATGAAGTCGCCACCGTCAGTCTGGGGTTGAATGCTGGTGATGAATATCTAAAAGCGATCACAACAGAGAGTCAGGAAATCATCCTGAAACCAGAAGTTTTTAGTAAATAAACCAGCAGGGGAAGACGGGGAGAGATGTTTTTCACTATCCCCGTTTGATACAAAACTATTTTTTGCGGCTATTGAACTCTTCCATGAAAGCTTCGAAGTCCTCATAGATATCTTTTTCAATTCCCGCATGCATAATGGTCAGGTCTTGCTCTTGTTCCAGTTGCAGAATCAAAGACTTCGCCGGCAAAGGACGCTGATCTGTGATCAGAAAGAAATGATATCCCAAAATGCAGGATTCGGTGGCATTTAAACCTTCAATGCGGGTTCGCACCGGGGCCGAAATAATCTCGCTGTGTTCCGGATTGAATGCCGCCCAAAGGTGATAGTCATTTTCCTCGATAAAACGGCCATTAAAATCATGCGCCAAGCGATCAAAACTGCCACCTAAAAGGTCTTCGCCCTGATTTGCCAGAATCAGATGTTGTTTCAAACTCAGACCCACCAGGAAGTACAACAAAGCGATACGGGATCGTTTAAGGTGAAGTTCAGAGCCATAAAAAGTGTCGTAATAATCCGGCTCAATAAGCTTCTTGAAGAAAGCACGTTCTTTGAAAAACTCCACCGTGAAGGCAGCATTTCGCTCAAAGCGTGTTTGGCAGGTCCCACAGATATTCAAAGTCGGGTTTTCAGAGGCATTCATCCAAGCCGGAAATAATGGTTCGGAATGAAGTTGGGATTGATTTGAACAAAGCGGGCAAGACTCCATATTAATTAACCTTTAAAGAGATGCTTTTGAATGTAAAGCCAGAACCAGTTCAGGGTCAATTCGATGAAAAACCCACGGTTGAAGTGGGATATACAATCTTCTGATAAGTTATATTATGTAACAATGGGTAGAGGGGTTTATTTGAATATGGCCCTAGGTCTTAACGAATTGATTCATTCTGGGCACTGAAACGTTCCATTTTAAGTCTTTATCGATGCGTTTACGAAGCTCATCTGCAGCGCTGGATTCCCCATGCACCAGGAACGTTCTTTTTGGGGCCTCTGGAGCCTGCTTTAACCAGGTCATTAAATCACTTCTGTCTGCATGGGCTGAAAATGAATCCGATGGAACCACTTTGCAGTTAATCTCTACATAAAGACCATGGATTTTGATCTCTTTAGCACCATTCAACAAGCTGTATCCACGGGTTCCGGGGCTTTGAAATCCTGCCAGCAAAACGATGTTTCTTGGATCCGGGCCGAAAGCTTTTAAATGATGTAAAACCCGGCCACCAGTTAACATGCCGCTGGCTGCGATGATGATTTTAGGCCCGGATTTATCATCATTTAAAGCGCGGGATTCTTCGGCGGTTTTAACGGAATGAACTTCAGACATGATTTCAGCGAACTGTCCCGAAGCCAGACGTTGGAACGGGTGATAGCGTTCGTATAATTTTGCAACTTCATGACCCATGGGAGAGTTAAAATAAACGGGGATATGGGCGGGGACCTCCCCGTCTCTTTTTAGTTCCGTGATTTCAAACAACAGATTCTGAGCTCTTCCCACGGCAAAACTGGGAATCAGTAACACTCCCCGTGTTTTTGCGATCTCTAAAATACACTGTTTTAAGACTTCTTTTGAAGTGATCTTGGAATGATCGCGATCCCCATAGGTGGATTCCATCACGACATAGTCTGAATGCACTGGTGGTTCCGGTGGTGGCATCAAAGGGTCATTATAACGGCCTAAATCACCGGAAAATTGGATACTGGTTTCACCGTTTGAAATCCATGCTGAAGCAGCCCCCAAAATGTGACCGCTGCTGGTGAAATAAACCTTCAAAGTTCCAATATCAAATTCAGTGTGCAGATCCACCGGCGTTAAAAGAGGCAGCGTTTTTTCAGCATCTTCAATGGTATATAAAGCCAGTGCTGGACTGTGTTTGGAGAAACCTTTTTTGTTGGCGTATTCAGCGTCTTCTTCCTGGATCTTGGCTGAATCCAGTAAGATGATTTTCGTCAGTTCCAGCGTTGGTTCGGTGCAGTAAATTCGGCCTTTAAAACCTCGTTTAACCAACAAAGGCAAAGCTCCGCAATGATCCAGATGCGCGTGAGTTAAAACGACAGCATCGATATCACGGGCCTCAAACGGAAAGTCCTCCCAGTTGAGTTCGCGAAGTTCTTTAAAACCCTGGAACATGCCGCAATCGACTAAAATTCGAGTGCTGTTATTATGTACCAGAAACTTAGACCCGGTAACTGTTCCGGCTGCGCCTAAAAATCCAACTTCCATAAGCTCCCCTTTGTCGATTTCTTTAAGAATAGCCCTAAATCTGACCGTATTTTGACCTTTTATGCGTGCGGTCAGAATTGTATTCACGCGGAAGGTCCGCTAGTCTTTGCGGGCGTTTTTGCGTAAGGGGGATTTATGGCTAAAACGACGTTCGTATCATTGTTTGTGCTTCTGACAGCATTTCTGGTTTCTTGTTCAGATTCCAGCAATAAAAAGCCCACCCAAGGTGTAAAACCTGCCGCGAAAGCCGATGATTCCTGGAAAGCTCCATATCCGGCGCACTGGTGGAAAGAAGTTCCGCGCGAAGAAGCCAAATCCTGGGAAATCCTTCCCCAAGATGCCGGCCGTATGGAAGTTGTTCTAAGCAAACGAAATGAACTGGGTCTGCTTTCAAACTTCGCGGAAGCTTCGTTCGTATTCCATGGAGTTTGCTATCCAACGGTTGAAGCTTTCTGGCAGATGATGAAATACCCAGAGACCGAAACTGATCCTCGCTGGGCTTGGGCCAAGAACTGGAAATACACCCGCGAACAAGTTTCCCAGATGAATGGCTATGCCGCAAAAAGCGCTGGTGGTTACGCCAACTTCCTGATGGAAAAAAACGACGCCAACTGGGTGACCTTTGAAGGCAAAGTGTTTCCATTTGCGACTAAAGAGCCCGCTGAGCATTATAATCTGATCTTTGAAGCCCTGATCGAAAAGCTGCGCCAGAACCCTGAAGTCTTGGATGTTCTGGTGAAAACAAATGATCTGAAGCTTCTCCCCGACCATGGTGTTTCGGAAAAATCCCCCCGTGAATGGCATTACTATTTATTGTGGACGGACATCCGCGAACAGCTGAAAAACAATCAGTTGTCTTTGGTGACCAACGAAGATCTGTCTTTGAAAACCTGTAAAGGTCGTAATAAGTAATTATGTTTCAGGATTTCACCGCTGCTTTTGAGAAATACAAAGACACTTCGTTTGTGAATCTCAACAACGGCACCCTGGGTTTGTGCCCATCGGTCGTTATCGATCAGCAAAAAGCCGAGGTTGGGACTTTTGAACACAACACATCTAAAGGGTATGGTGCGGCCTGGGCTCGCCTGTGGGTCTTGCAAGAGCGTCTGGGACGTTTCATCAAAGCCCGGCCTCAGGATCTGTTTCTTCGCCCCAATGTCACTTTGGCTTTAAATGAAATCATCATGGGTTTGCAGCTGCCTGCAGACTCCGAAATCCTTTCGACCAGCTTTGAATACGGTGCGGTGGTAAATATTCTGCATTTCAAGGCCCGCAAAGACCGTCTTTCTGTGCGCTTTATCAATGCGGATTTTATGTATGATGAAATCTCAGCGGATGAAGTGGTTTCAAAGGTCGTATCGCAAATCTCGGGTAAAACCCGTGTATTCGTCGTCAGCCATGTCTTTACCGGCAATGGCCTGACTGTACCTTTGGCAAAACTGGCGGCCGCATTAAGAGCTAAAAACGTTTTACTGGTGGTTGATGGTGCTCACGCACCCGGGTTATTGGATTTAAACTTCACAAATGACCTTCAAAACGTCGATTATTATGCCGGGAATCTGCATAAATGGTTTATGGGTCCCAAAGGCACAGCGTTTGCCTGGGTGAATCCTGTACTTCAGAATCAAATGCAGCCAGCTTATGGGTCTTGGACCACGGAAGAAAAGATTTTGCCTGGGATGGGTGCTTATTGTGATCATCCGTTTGCGGCGCGCATGCTGTGGTCCCATTCAATGAGCTATTCAAGCCTGTATGGTTTGGAAGCTTGTTTTGATTTTTGGGATCAGATGGGACCTGACACTATCAGAACCGAAATTCAAAAACGTATGAACTATCTTGAAGACGGCTTAAATCAATTCAAGATCAAATCACTTAAAGACCGTCATTCAGATATTGCTTCAAGTCTATTATGTTACAAGATCGAGAGTTTTCCCGGAATCGAATTTGACGGCCTGTTTGTCCGTGATTCAAAGCCTGCTTTGCAAGTGGGACTTCCAAGGGTTCCAGGCTTTCCGGTTTTAAGACTGACTCCGCATATTCATAACACTCAGGCAGAACTGGATGCTGCCATCTTGTCACTTTCGAAGTTCGTCTAGCGCATTGACAGCCGTCGACGCAAATTGCCTCTTTCTCACAATGAGACGGGGAGTCCCCCATCCCTCCCCTGTTAGGGCCAACGTAGTGCTTATAACCTAGCACGGGCGTTGCTTTAGTATCCTTCTGAAGAAGAGGAGTCTATATGCCTGTGCATAAGATGTTTAAGTTCATGCTGTCCCTGTTACTGACAATCAGCTTTATGAGCCCGGCGCAAGCCGCTCAGATGTGTGAGTATGTCTTTACAGATCCGCAGGTTAAAGCCCGCGGTGTGGAATTCGGCCTGCGTTCTGAAGTGAAACAGCCGGAAACTCCTCGTGAACTGCTGCAATTTAAAACTATTAAAGCAGACCTTTGGGCAACCCTGGACAAGCTGGCCCCACAGCGCAAATCCCAGGTTGAACATCTTCTGGCTTCAGTCGAGTTCTTCGATTACACGCACACAGCTGAAAAGCTTTTGCCTAACTTCCTTGAAGGCAAACGCGAAGCCATGGACTTTTCCAAGATCTACGATCGCGGCGAAGCTGAGGCAGCTCCATTTAAAGGTTTCCTGAGCGCTCGTGATAATTTCCTAAGAAAAGAACAGCCTCCAATCACCGCAGAACTTCTGCCAGAGATCCATAAGCGCATTATGGAAAACGGCGTTGAAGGCATCCGTGCAGACCAATTGGGCGTATGGCGCAATGGTCATTGGATGGGTAACGTAGCTGGCGCATTCAAAATGACGCCGAAAGAAGCTCAAGTAGTCCTGGAAAATCCTTACCTGAACTTTGTTGAAAGCGCTCGCGAAGGCAGCACTTTGAATGAAGGCGTATGGAAGAATGTAAAAATCTGGGGTTCCAAACGTGACATGGTTGTGGAAAATGGCGACACCACTTTGGTCAGCGGCCGTATTCACTATCCATATGTAACAACTCCGAAACAAGCCACTGTTGATATCATCAAAAACTCCCACCCGGAGCTTTATAAAGAAATCATGGCGTACCGTGAACAAAACGGCACGTCTTTGAATGGTCAGGGCACCCCGGCCCTGGAACAGGCCTTCACTAAAGCCCTGGTTGAACAGCGTTTCGAAAGATTCAATGCTGAGCGCGCGGCTTTGGGCGAAGTTAAAATCGGCACCAATGAACACAGATATATCGATATCGTAGCGGACCTTCAGCGTGACCTGGTGGCAATCCACCCGGTATTGAATGGTAACGGCCGCACGACTCGCCTGTTGATGAACTATCTTCTGACGAAGGAAGGCTTGCCTCCTGTTCGCCTGGTGGATCCTTTCCTGGATGTTCAGGTTTCCCAGAAAGAATGGCGCGAATACGTACATAAAGGTGTTGTTAACAACGCTCACTTGCAGGCTGATGTTTTGTTCCGTATCAAAAATGGTCTGACTGTAGAGCATTCTCCAGAGTTGCTGTACCCGGGTCTGCCAGAGATGGTTGGCATCTCTTTGAAACAACAGGGCAAGACCAAAGTTGTTGAAAACTATGCTCAAACCAAAGTGGATGCCGAGCAGTTTAACGCCTTCATCAAAGCCCTGGTTCAGGCACACCCTGAATTGAAAGTAGAGATCCAGAACAACCGTCTGCGTGCAATGTCTCGTATCGCTGACTTGTTTGTTGAATACTACAGATCAAAAACCGTTCGCTACATCCACGATAAAGATGGCGAACGCCAGATCGGTCTGCGCCTGGTTGATCCTGACTTTATTGATATGTTCGGTGTAAATCGTTCCGGTTCCAAAGCCCTTTGGGATGCAAAAATGAACCGTTGGTATGACAAAGAGCTGCTTGTATGGCGCGGTCTTTCCAACAGAACCAAAGAGCCGACTCGTCAAGAGCTGTTGGACTACTTCAAAAAACCAACATCTCACTTGGTGTCCAACAGCGTGCTAAGAGCTCTTCGTTCCGGCACTCCACTGGTTGAGGCTATTAAGAATGACTTTGCTCTGTACAACAAAGAATCCCTGAATGGTGACATGGTTGAAATGGCCATTGACCACCACAGAAGCGGACCGAAATATGGTGTCTCTTACGGTTACTCCACTTCCAAACGTGAAGTGGTGGGTAAGGCCTTCGCCATGGGTGCGATGGTTGTTGGTGAATACGGCAAACACATGGATCCAGCCCTTCAGTCTCAGTTGAAGTCCCGTATCAACGTGGCTTCTTACAGAGCGATGAAGGATGTGGACCTGGGTCGCCTGAAAGCGTTTGACCCTGAATTCGCCTACACTTACGGCCGTCAGGCAGAAGTTATGGGTATCGGTGGTACAGATCCAGATGCGGTGATGCTGATCCAAAGACTGGATGCCGCTGGTAAAGTAATGGAAACGCTTCTAAGAAATATCGAGAAGCCAAATGAAGTGATGGTGATCGACGGTCGCTACGTGCCGGGAGAAGGTCCTCTCCCGACAGAAAGAATCAAAGAGCGTTTGCTTATTCAGCCAACCACTCTTTAAAGCCCAGCTTCAGGGCAGCGTCCAGGTCCTTACGATCGATTTCGTAGACATTGGCGTTGCCTGTAGGGCTTCCACAAAGTTGAATACGCATCATCCCGTCGTTCTGATTGGATGAAGAAAAGACCTCAATACCCTTGAGGTCTTTTTGCATTTCAGCCGGGGCGATTTTCTTGCCCTGACCGCACTGCAAAGATCCGTCGTACTTAAACACCTTCACACGATCCGTGGACTTTGATTTTTCCACAACAACCTCGCTTTTAGGGGCGTTTTTCTGAGCTTCCTTCTGGGCACGGCAGTTCCCGTGACTGCACGCTGCCAAAGATCCCATAACTGACAAAACCAACAAAAGCTTTTTCATGACTTACTCCTAAAAGTAAGGGGTTTTGATCCAACCAGCGTCGATCGCATAAAGATTCGCTTCGCCGGAAATAAAGTAAACTCGACCCGCCTTTTCATCCACTTGTGGGGAGGAAAGGATTCCGCGGCCCGGTTCGAAAGATCCCACCTCGGTGCCGGCATTGGCATCCAGAAAGCGCAAAGAGCCTTGGGATTCACCGAACACAAGCACCCCTTTGTAGGTTCTTACCTGAGTCGCAATGCCGTCCTTCAGCGTATAAGACCACAGCTTGTCACCAGACGCTTTATTCAAAGCCTGGACTTCGCCATTGGTCGTCGGATAGATCAATTTATCACCCACGATAGTGACGCCGCTATAACCGCCACCTTCAATGCGCCAAAGGACTTCACCCTTGTCTACAGAAAGGCAGTAAAGCTTGTCATCATAACCAGCCACATAAAGCTGATTGCCTTCAACCACCGGGGTCGCATCAATATCACGGAAGCGTTTGTTGCGGTTCAGTTGAACTTCCCACAGGGAAGAACCCGTCTTCGCATTCAAAGCCACCACGGAACCGTCAGAGAAGCCCACGTACAAAGTACCATTGCTTAAAGCCGCCTGACTGCCGCCACGAATAGAGAACTGGGACGTATCCTGACGAGAGTACAACCAGACCTGGTGGCCTGTAGAGGCATCCAGTGCGTAAAATACGCTGTTGCCCGCAAGGAAGTACACAATGCCGTCTTCCAACAAAGGAGCGGCCAGGTTTTCAGATTTGGTATTGAAGGTCCACTGGACTTTGCCGGTGCTGGCTTCGATAGAATAGAAGTTTCCATCGCTCGCACCTACAAACAAACGATCACGGATCAAAGTGGCGCTGGGTTCAGCACCATTTTCAATCGGCAGTCTCCAGCGCTCCTGACCGCTGTCGCGGCTATAGGCAACAATCCCATCCAGACCATTCCCCTGAATCACCAGATTGCCAGCCAAAACCGGCGTCATACGGTTGATCTTACGGAAGCCCAGATTGTCTTTTTCAGTGGTGCGACGAATCCACGCGGCCTTGACCTCGTACTCACGCTTGCTGTTGTTTAAAGAGCTCCATTTCTCCAAACCCGAGTTCAAAGTGGTGCATCCAACCAGCGTCAGCAATAGAGTTCCGAACAGGACAATCTTCATGAATTCCCCGGATTAAAGGTTCTTCTTGGCTTTAAGCAAACGCAGGTATTTTTGCGCTTCTTTGGCTGCCGCGAAGTCAGTTGTGTTCATGTCTTCTTTTTTAGCGATCTCAGTGTAAAGCGCTTCCGCTTTTGCCAGATCATTCATGGATTCAAAGCAAAGACCCATGCGCAATTTTGCTTCATCATGAGCAAATGCCAGGTTTTTGCTGTCAGCCAGCTTTTCCCATTTTTCAACAGCCGCTTTACAGTCACCTTTGTCAGCCTGAACATTTCCAGTCTGCATCAGTACCAAAGCGGTCAGAACGTCGCCGCTTTTCAGACCCGGCTCGACTTTCGCCAATACCGCCGCAGCTTCATCATTCTTTTTATAAGTCAGATAGATTTCGCTCAGGTTCAAAGCTGCCATTTGAGCTGCTTTGGTTTTAGGAGCGTCATTGATGAAAGACTCAAAGCCCGCCACGACTGTGCCGTAATCCTTTTGCAGATCACCGGAAGCTTTTTTAGCCGGATCGAAGGCCGGAACGTTCTTTTTGTCTTTGCTTTGAGCATTGATCTGCTCAGCACGAGCCGCTTCTTCAAAGCCGCTTTTTTTCGTGCTGTAAGCCTTTTCAAGAAGGAAGTATTTTTCCTGCTGAGCTGTTTCTTTCTTATCAGACAAATGAGTGGCGATGGAGTAACCCACACCCAACACGATGAAGGCAGCAACGGCTGCGATTACAATTTTGGAGTGACCAGTGGTCCAGACAAAACCTTTTCTCAAAGTTTGAGTGACCTGATCCGGGGACTTCAAATCGTCTTTAGAAATTTTAGTGCTCAAGATAATTCCTCGCTGTTAATAAATACTTACGAGGAAAGATTGTTCTTTGGTCCAGAGGGGATGTCAAGAAAACGGGCCGTAATGAATGCTATCACTCGGCGCATAAAAAAAGGGGTCTTTCGACCCCTTTAAAACTATCTGTTATGAACTTCACGCAGCGTGGTGAACGCGCGGGAAGATTTGCCTGGGTGGCGTTGTTTTAGGCGACCAATTGTGTTGATACGCTCTTCGGCCAAACGGTCCGCAGCGGTGTGTGTACCGATACCGTCACGTTTTGCGATTTCGTAAACTTTAAGGATGTTGTCGTAAACGCGTTTTGTCTTTTCGAAGGCGCGCTCTGGAGAGTAGCCCTCTAGTTCAACGAATACGTTCATCAGACCACCGGCGTTGATTACGTAGTCCGGAGCATACAAGATGCCCAGTTCTTTCAACTGATCACCGTGACGGGCTTCAGCCAATACGTTGTTCGCGCCACCAGCGATAACTTTAGTTCTCAATTTAGTGATGGACTGATCATTCACGACCGCGCCCAATGCACATGGTGCCAGGATGTCACACTCTGTGAACAAAATGTCATCAGAGCTGACAGCTTTAGCGCCGAACTTATCAGCCACGTTTTTAGTGCGGTTCATGTCGATATCAGCCACTGTGATCACAGCGCCTTCTTCAACCAGGTATTTCACCAGGTTGGAACCCACGTTACCCAGACCTTGAACGGCGATATGAAGGCCTTTCAAAGCGTCGGTGCCGAATTTTTCTTTAGCGGAAGCTTTGATACCCATCAATACACCGTGTGCAGTGTACGGAGATGGATCGCCGGAACCACCGAAGTCCTTAGGGATACCAGTCACCCAAGGAGTCTCCATGTAGATGTGCTCCATGTCCTGAACAGACGTACCAACGTCTTCAGCAGTGATGTATTTACCGTTCAGAGAGTTCACGAACTGACCGAAAGCACGGAACAGACCTTCAGACTTTTGAGTCTTAGGATCGCCGATGATAACTGCTTTACCACCGCCCAGATTCAGGCCGGAAGCAGCTGCTTTATAAGTCATACCTTTGGACAAACGAAGAACGTCAACAAGAGCCTCGTCTTCGTTCTTATAGTTCCACATACGGGTGCCGCCTAGTGCAGGCCCCAAAGAGGTGTTGTGAATAGCGATGATCGCTTTCAAACCAACATGAGGGTCGTTACAGAAAACAACCTGCTCATGATCACCATGCTTAGAGATAATCTCAAAAGTTCCCAATGTAGGCTCCTTCATTTTTGAATTGCCGAAAGATCATGGGTCCAATTGAGTAAAAAGACTAGCGTTAATGCGGGGTATTAGCTCAGGCCTCCAAATTTTCATTTAGAGGCCTGTTTTCTCATTTAAAACTACATTTTCTCCGGTGCTGGCATACCAAGAACAGCCAGACCATTTTTCAGAGTCATACCGACAGCTTCGCTCAAAGCCAGACGTGCTTCGCGAGTTGCAACATCCGCTTCAGTGCCGATCGGGCACTCATGATAGAAGACGTTGAAGCTCTTTGCCAGATCATAAAGATAGCTGCAAATCGCCGCAGGCTTGAAGTTTTCTGCCGCCGCCGCAACAGCTGTATTGAAGCCACCCAAAGACTGCATCAGCTGTCTTTCAGAAGAGTGAGTCAAACGACTCCAGTCAACTTTACTGCCGGCCGTGCGTGGGAACTTACGACCCAGGCTGGAGATACGTGCGTAAGAATATTGCACAAATGGTCCGGACTCCCCGTCCAGTTTCAACCATTCATTCATATCAAAGACGATCTTCTTGTTCGTATCCATACGAAGCATGCCATAGAAAATAGCACCCTTGGCAACCTGACCTGCAATCTTCTCAATATCCGCCTCTGACCATTCACCTTTATATCGGCTCAGATATGTGGTCTTCACATGATCTTCCATACGGTGAACCAATTCACGCAATGGAACGATGTTGCCTTTGCGCGAGCTCATCGCACCATCCGGCAATTCCACATAGTTGTACTGAAGATGGAAGCAGTTCTTGGCCTGCTCAAAGCCCAGGATTTCCAGCACGCGGAAGACCTGTTTGAAATGCAAAGCCTGGCGCATATCGACGACATAAACGCTTTTTTCAATCTTCACATCTTCAAACTTGTGCTTCGCCAGCAACAAATCTTTCGTCGCGTAAAGACCGGTACCATCAGATTTCAAAAGCATGCAGAAGCCCAGCTTTTCAGACTCCAAATCTTTACCGATAGCGCCTTGAGACATCTCAAGTTTGCCTTCAGCGTAAAGCTGCTTTACCCATGCTGCAGACGGAGAATCCATTACGGATTCAAAGTACCATTCATCAAACGTCACATCCGCCCAGGCATAGACCTTCTTCATCAGCTCGATGGACCATTCGCGGGTTTCAAGCCACAGGTCATAATAAGGACCGGTCTTGCCTTCCAGCTGATGCAGAATCGCTGTCAGTTCCTGACGATTGATATCTTCCTGAGGTGTGCCGTTTTGATCTTCCAACAACAAATTGGCCTTGGAATACATGCGGCCCAGCCATTCACCTTTTTCGGTGGCCGGAACGGGTTCTTGATTGTGCTTTTTCATGTACCAAAGACACTTCGCCACGTGTGTTCCCATATCACCCGGGAACGTCGAAGAAACGATTTCACGGCCGCTATAACGAAGCATGCGAACAATCGCGTCGCCCAAGCAAAGGTTGCGCATGTGACCCACATGAAGTTCTTTATGCGTGTTGGGCTGGGAATATTCGATCATGGTTTTTGGGGATTTTTCCATCAGCGGCTTTTTAAAGAAGCTGCCATCCAGAATTGTCGCCAGAACCTGTTCACCATGAGTTTGTTCGTCGAAACGGATATTAATATAAGGACCCGCGGCAACCGCAGTGGCACCTGTCATTTGAGCCGCAACAGCCGTTGCCACTTGCGGAGGGGCTGCTTTCAAAGCTTTCGCCAAAATGAAGCAACCAAAAGCCAGGTCGCCCAAATCAGATTTCGGAGGATTTACCAAAGCCTTATAAATATCGTCTTCAGCGGGTGAAAAGTCCGGATAAGCGCGGCCAATCGCATCTTTAAGTAAGTTCGTCGCAAGCAATCGAATGGAGTCGTGTTTAATCATAGACCTTTCCAGAAGAAAAATACGCCAGCCCAAGCCAGACCAATAAGAAGCACAACTATACTGATATTTCTGTGGAATTTCAGGTCTTTTTTCAATTCCTGAAGCTCTGATTTCAGCTTTTCCCGCTCGGAAAACACTCCGCGAAGCTCCAAAGACAGTTTTTCAATCTCTTCGCGACGGGCTTGGCGTTCTAAATCCACTTCCTGAAGAGCTCTTTGATGCAGAACCTGAGGACTTGAACCCAGGAAATAATTGGGCGTGAGCCCGGGGATCTTTTCTCGCAGGGCCAAATACCACTGCAAAGCCCTCCAAATATGCGGGGGAGCTTCATCGCCTTGTTTTACCCAGCGGGTCCAACTGGATGGATCAACCATCAAAAGTTGCGAAATTTTGCGTTGTGAAAGGCCTAAATCCCCCCGAATTTGCTCCAGATTGCCGATCTGCCTTTGAATGACCGTGACCTGGGCTTCGTAATTCATACGCAAAGACGTCTTGGATCGAGGGTTCAAATCATCCTCGATAAACCCCTCGTCAAAGGCACCCTTTTGAAGCTGATCCTGATCTGGCTCCTGAACCTCACCCTGCATACAAACCCCTTCTGGACCGTTGTATTTCACAATATTAGTGTTGTTATTCACAATAATTAGCGTTGTATAATACAGATATCTTTCCAGAAGGGTGTTTGAGGGGTCAAGCTAAGTCATTGAAACCACAAAAGAATCCTTCCGGGGGTACTCCAGGCACCCCTTTTTCAAATCCGCCTAAAGCTTATAGTTATAAGCTTTAGTATTAAGTATATGTTTTTATTGATATATTATATTGGTGATATTTGGCCCGACCGCCATAATGCACTGCATATATTACAATACACCACGACTAAACACAAATTATTTACCCATCAACACTTTGGATGCGGTGCGTTGCGAATAAGCCCTTGTCAAAGCCCTCTCGACTTTTGAATGATGAGTTATGGCTACGGCACCTCGGTATCAACTTAATAAGAACAAATATCTTCTCGCTCCCGAATCGGAACGTTTGCGAAAAATTCTCACAGATTTTCAGGATAAGGATCCACGCAACTGTTTGATGATTTGGACGGCTTTGCGAACTGGCGCCCGGGCTCAGGAAGTTCTCAATATTCAGCGGGCGGATTTGAACCCCTACGATGAAAGCATATTCATTAGGGGCCTAAAGGGGTCGAATGACCGCGAAATTCCGGTTCATTCTGATCTTTTCAGCCGACTTCATCGCTTCGCCGAAAACCAGGGCGGAACGTCGGTTTTTCCTATTTCGTACAATCGGCTTTATCAGGTCTGGGAAATGTATCGCCCCGTACCAAAGAAGTTTCACGCCTTAAGGCACACGTTTGCGATTGAGCTGTATCAGAAAACGAAGGATTTGCGACTGGTCCAGGTGGCGTTGGGACATCGAAACATCACCAACACCATGGTTTATGCGGATTACGTATATTCTCAGCAAGAGCTACGTAAATTGATCCTTTAATTAGTCTTCCATGCCGCGGATTTCAGAAGCCAGGCGGTCAAACTGCTTTTCTTCTGAAGCACGGTGGCTGATCTTTTCCTTTTTGAAGGCCAAAAGATCTTTTCTGGTTGGAGCATTGTAAGAAGAGCCAGAGTTTTCAACCACCACGATACGCTCGCGCACTTCAGCTGCAGCAGCTTGTTCGCGGGACGCCTCAAGGTTGTGTTGAACCGTATTATGAAGCTCGTTTTGCGCCTTGGAATTTTCGCTGATCAAAGCGTTGAAATCCGAGATCTTGGCAAAACTGATTGCTGGGATCAGGGTCATTACGGCGATAACTACTTGCTTCTTCATACTTAGCTCCTTGCTGATACAGACTTATAAAGCAAGGGCAGTGCCAAACGAGCCCCCTGCCTATTGTTTTACAACCCCTTCACCCGCAAAAACCCCTTACAACTGTCAAAGAAGTAGTTATCAATTCTTGTAATGACACAGATTTAGACCTATGGTAAAAACACGCAATTACAAGCATTTAGGTGTCTCAAAATGATAAAAACACTCTTCCCCACCTTCGTTTACTATGCTCCCTTGGCGAGCAAAGACAAATCCCTGAACAAGGACCTGAAACAAGAGTCCGTGAAAATTGCCGAAGTCGATGAAGAAGGTCAGATCTGGTCGCAAAAGAACTACAAAGGCGGCTTCACCTCTTACGGATCCATGAGCCAGTTGCACCAGTTTTCGTCCACCTTTGGGGATCTTGAAAAAGAGATCAACAAACACGTTCGCAAGTTCGTAAAACATCTTGAAATGGACATTGACCCAAAAGAGCTGCGCATGTCTTCGTGTTGGGTGAACATCATGCCGACAGATGTGATTCACACCATGCACTTGCATCCACTTTCTGTGATCAGCGGGACTTATTATGTTCAGACACCGAAAAACTGCTCGGCGATCAAATTCGAGGATCCGCGCCTGGATTCGTTTATGGCGTCACCTCCACGCAAGCACAACGCCAAGGTTCACAACCAGCGCTATCACTCGCTAGAGCCTCAGGAAGGTCATGTGGTGCTGTTTGAATCCTGGTTGCGCCATGAAGTTCCCAAAAACGATTCCAACAAAGAACGCATCAGCATCAGCTTTAACTACGACTGGGTGTAAAGTGAATAGCGCCCAGGGAATTCATATTGAAAAACTGAGCAAGCACTTCGGCAAAAGGTCCGTGATTGAAAACATGGACCTGACTGTTGAACCCGGTTCATTTATTTCAATTGTGGGGCCTTCGGGATGTGGCAAGTCCACATTGCTAAGACTCATGGCCGGCCTTGAATCCGCCAACTCTGGAAGCGTGAAGCTGACGATGCCAGACGCCCCTTCCAGCTTTGTTTTTCAGGAACCCAACCTGCTGGCATGGCGAACTGTTTATGAAAATGTGCATCTGCCGTTTGAACTGAATCATACTTTTAAAAACCTGCCGGACGAAGAACGTAAGAACAAAGTCCTGGCCGCACTAAAAAAAGTCCACTTAACCGAAGCCCAGCATCTTTTCCCCCATCAACTGTCTGGCGGAATGAAAATGCGTGTGTCTTTGGCTCGTGCGCTGGTGAATTCCCCGAAGCTTTTACTGATGGATGAACCCTTTGCGGCTTTGGATGAAAGCACCCGTTTTGAAATGCAAAACCAGCTTCATGAACTTTGGCATTCCGAACGCATGACGGTCGTGTTTGTGACGCATTCCCTGTTTGAATCCGCGTTCTTGTCAGAACGTGTGGTGATGTTAAAGGGGCAGGGAGCACCCATCGTTTTTGATCAAAAACTGGCCTTACCAGAAAAACGGCAGGAACACCTAAGAACCTCGGAAGGTTTCAATAAGATCGTTGAAGGACTTTCTGAAAGGCTGCGCGCGTGAAACGTTTTCTGCCGGCCTTTATCAGCTTTGTGATATTGACCTTAAGTCTTGAAATTCTGACTCGTGGCGGGTGGGTGAGTGAGACCCTGCTGCCCTCCCCTTCCACTGTCATCACAACTTTGCACGAGCTTCGCGCTGACTTTGGCGTCGCCTTCAAAGAAACCCTGATCAATGTTCTTGCGGGATTGGGTTTAAGTGTTCTGATGGGTGGACTGATTTCATTTGTGTTTTCTTTGTCTGAAACTTTGAAGCGGGCCATTTTGCCGTTTGCCGTGTTTTTCCAAACTGTGCCGATCATTGCCATTGCGCCTTTGCTGGTGATCTATTTCGGCTTTGGCGCACCCACGGTCATTGCCTCAAGCTTTATCGTGTCACTGTTCCCGATTATCGCCAACACCCTGATGGGTCTTGAAAGTGTCAGCGAATCACAAAAAGACCTGTTTCGAATTTATCGCGCCACTCGTTTGCAGACCCTGTGGAAATTAAAACTTCCCCATGCTTACAGTTATATTTATTCCGGTCTTAAAATCTCAACGGGTCTGTCGATTATCGGCGCCATTGCCGGGGAGTTTGTGGCCGGTGGTGGCCTGGGGGCCCTGATTGATTCTGCGCGCACCCAGCAACGGGTCGATATTGTCTTTGGTGCGCTTTTATTGTTATCACTGATGGGACTTCTATTAATGGGCGCCTGGGCTTTGCTTCATAAGTTAATACTGAGCCGCCGCCCGCTAGCCTCTTACACGCAAGGAGAATTATGAAAACCATGATCACCCTTTTGATTTCTGTTCTGATGACATCAGCAGCCTTTGCCGCCAATGCACCCGCAACACTGGCGCTGAACTGGAAGGCTGAGCCCGAGTTTGGTGGCTTCTATGCCGCCTCTTTACAGGGCTTCTATAAGACGCAAGGCCTGGACGTACAGATCCTTGAAGGTGGATCCGGAACTCCCACCGTGCAGATGCTGGCTAACAACAAAGTTGATTTTGCCATCGTCAGCGCAGATGAACTGATCATTTCCCAGGACAAAAACAAAGTGAACAAGGTCAAAGCCTTGTTCGCGGTTTACCAAAAGTCCCCGTACATCGTAATGACCCATGCAGAAAGAAACTTTAAAAGCCTGAAAGATGTTTTCACCAACGAAGGCTTCCTGTCCATGCAATCAGGCCTGCCATACTATCAGTTCCTGGTGCAGAAATTCGGAAAGCCCAAAGTCCGTGTGGTGCCTTACTTGGGTGGCGTCAGCAACTTTGTGAACGACATGACTTTTTCCCAGCAGGGTTTTATCACCATTGAGCCTTTAAGCGCGGAAAAAGCCGGCGCCAAGGTGAAGAACTTCCTGATTGCTGATGAAGGTTTCAATCCCTATTTGGTGGTTCTGGCCACCACGGAAGAAACCCTGAAAAACAAACCCGAGCTGGTGCAAAAAGTTCTGACGGCGACCCGAGAAGGCTGGGCGCATTACCTGAAGGATCCAAAAGCCACGAATGAACATATGGCCACATTGAACAAGGCCATTGATCTGACAACCTTTAACAAAGCCGCCGATATCCAAAAGCCTTTGATTGAAACCACGGGCGTTGTGGTGGGGTCCATGACGGACGAACGCTGGGACACCCTGGTTCAGCAGATGAAAAAACTAAAGCTAATCAAATCGACTCCGAAAGCCTCGGACCTATACGTAAAATAGGCCCTCAGGGTTCAACCGGTTCAGCAGATCTTAAGGGTGCCCCCTGCCTGCTGGACCATTTGATAAAGACCACATTCGCCACAAGCACCGCAATCAGCGACAAGTAAACCAGATATTTAAAGTCTTCCGTTCGCGGCAGCAGACTGCCAGCCGCAAATAAAATCAAGGTGGCTGACGTAGTCATCAAAGAACTGAGCGAGTTCAATTCCCCGCGACGACCTTCGGGGATAAGTCTTTGACGAAGCTCGAACTCCCCGTTGGAAAATCCATAAAGTCCCACCCGCGAAAGTAAAATACATCCCAAAAACACATACACCGAAGCCACCGATCCCATCGCAAAAGCCACGATTCCGATTGTCAGGGTAAGCCCCTGAAAACCCAAATGCCATCGCGAGCTGCGGATCAAACCCAGTTGACGGACCAGATAAGGAAAACTCACCGTCGAAATCAGACCAAAGACAGCGCCCAGCCCGCGGAAAAGGCCGATCTCTGCTTCCGGAAGCCTCATTTCATCCTTTAAGTAGGCGGCCAACAAAACTCCATGCGGACTTAATACCGACAGCCACAACAAGGCATAACTTAAAATCAGCCAGAAAATGGGATCTGCAAAAGAACCGTGCAGTTTGATCTGGAAGGTTTCTTTCCAGCTCTGCACCTGAGCAAGAGCCTTGACCTTTAATCCTGATTTTTGAATCACATTCTTTAAAAGGAAATATTCAGGAACAAAAGATATCAAATTCCAAAGACCAATCAGGAACAGACCCGCCAATGGAAGCTGTGCTGGATGAAATGCAAACAAAGTTCCGGCCAGAATCGGCGCCCCCACCTCGGTGGCCAGATCAATTCGACGCAACCAGCTGTTGAACTGGGTTAGTTTTTCCGGCGCCACCAGAGACGGAGCCAGATCATTCCCAACAGATATATCCGTGATCTGTGACCCCAGAGAAGCCATAACCCCCGATAACGCCAGAGCGACAAACAGCACAGGCAACAACCACGAATCGCGGCCCCCATCACGAATAAGATTATCCAGCATTCCGAAAAACACCATGCCCGCAAGAATGGCAAAAAACTGCAGCCAGACGCCCCACTTCACCACCTGAATGCGAGGGTGAGTATCGATCCATTTTCCACTGGAAGGGGTCAACAGAAAGGTCCCTATCTTCACTATAAGATAATAAAATGCAGCAACCTGCAGTTTTCCCGGAAAGATAACCAGCAAGGCAAAGGGCACAACAAAGTCCCAGGCCTGATCGCCGGATCTGGTTAACAATCTTCCCACCAACAGTTGAGTTTCAATTCGGAACAAGCTCTGGACTTTCATTGACATCCCATCCCCCGGGAGGGGATACTAGTTTCATGTCACACAAAAAGCAACATGCAAGTCACGAGGATGTCTCTAAACGCCTGAAGCGCGCCAAAGGCCACTTGGAAACTGTCATTAAAATGATTGCTGACGAACGCGCCTGCGTTGATGTAGCCCGCCAACTGCACGCGGTCACCAAAGCCCTGTCAGCGGCAAAAAGCGTTTATATTCACGATCACATCGAGCACTGCCTGGATGGCAACCACAAGGACCTTGATTTGGACGAGATCAAGGAAATCACCAAATATATCTAAATAAAGAAGACCCCCTGCTGCCTGCAGAGGGCCTTCGAACCTAACTTCACATCGCGCGGGCATCAAAACCCAGCGGAGCTTGTTTGAATTGATGTTTCAGATGACGTTCGACTTTACCCACGAAGGTGCGGATGTTTTCGGCGACCTCTTCAGGTTGTTCGATCACAAGGGCAAAACCCGCGTGGTGGATGGTTTTGTATTCACCGGCCGGAAGAGCTTTGGCCAGACGGCGGTAAGCTTCCAGATTTGAAGGTGAATCCTCATCACCAGCCAGAACCAGAACAGAACAATGCACTTTATTCAGGTCTTCGCTCATGTCGGTTCGGCGGAAGATTTGCAAAGCCGAATCCATTTCCTCTGGCTTCATGTGTTTGATATGACTCAGCCATTTTTCACGGCGGCTGACTTGAATTGGATCTTTGGTGGCGCGGAAGGTGTCTCCGAACCACATTTTAGCGAAGTCACCAACCCCTGCTTTCATTCCTTCTTTCTTGATATTGGCGACAAAGCCTTCCATAGCTTTTATGGTTTCATCGCTTTCACCCTCAGCGACGGCCCCCATCAACGTGCAGCTTTTCAGCAGATCAGATCGATGGATGGCCAGTTGCAGTCCGATATAGGCTCCCAGACAGTTTCCTACAAAGTGGCAGGGTCCAACACCCAGCTGTTCAATAAGAGCCGCCACGTCCTTGGCGCCGCTTTCCAGGCTGGGGCTGACAGTGTGTTCGCTGCGACCCAAGCCGCGGTGATCATAAGTGATCACACGATAGTCGTCCGCCAGGATGCGGGCGATGGGCTCATAAACAGTGGTGTCTGTATAAACAAGAGGACTCAGCACGATGCAGGGGGCGTCTTTGGGGCCATGATCTTCAAAGTAATACTCATGTCCATGCAGTCTTAAAGTAGCCATATAGACCCCCTTTAGCTTTCAATTAAAGCCTACTCCCGCCATAGAGCCCCGCAAGACCCACTAGACGAAATCAGTCCTTGACCAACCGCTCCAAATTCACTACAAAGTCCCGTTCCCCGATTACAATGCACTATGGGCCCAAAGAGGCCTTTTGGGGAAGCTGAGGAGTTTCTATGAAGATCAAATTGACTGAAGTCCCTGAAGAAGGCCGCGCCTATCACTGGACCACTCAAACTGGCGAAGCCAATGCGGTTTTGGCCGACATCGTGGGCAAAAACGCCTACGACGCTGAGTTTTTCATTAAACCTTTGAATTCCAAGGACTTCGAACTGACCGGGAAAATCAAGACCAAATCCCCGGAAGTCTGCTCCCGCTGCGGAAATGACTTCAATTTGCCGGTCAGCGAAAGATTCCACGAAATCCTGATCCCTAAGCGCGAACAGCCCCGCGCCAGCAAGTATTCCAAGGTGAACCATGTCAGCGACCTGCCAGAAGGCGGTCCTGAGGTTTCTGAATACGAAAATATGGTTTTTGATATGAGCGAATACCTGCATGAAGTGGTTGCTCTTGCTGCGCCTTTTAATCCGGCATGTCCGGAAATTGGCGAAGACGGAAAACCCTCAGATTGCAGAATTCCCGAGTCAGGACAAGGCCTTATCTACGAAGAACAAATGCCGGTAGAAAAGCCCCAGAATCCATTTGCGGCTCTAAAGAATTTAAAACTCAATTAAATTGTTGATTTTTATTGTTCTTTGGTTAAATTAACGTGCTTTGCTAAATACTGATTTAAAACGAGGTTTGAAATGCCAACTCCTAAGAAGAAAACATCCCGCTCCAAGCGTGACATGCGCCGCTCTCACGACGGTCTTACTGCTCCAGCTATCGCTGTAGAAAAAAAGACTGGTGAACTTGTTCGCCCTCACCGCGCACACAAAAGTGCTGACGGTGCTTTGTACTACAAAGGCAAACAAATCAGCGCAGCGAAATAATCTCGCTTCATAACAGAACAGAATAGGTTGACTCCATGGCAGGAATGTATCGATCTCGAGTTTCAGGGATAGGCTCCTATCTACCTGAAAAGATCCTTTCAAACACGGATCTTGAAAAGATGGTAGAAACCAACGATCAGTGGATCGTTGAAAGAACCGGGATCGAACGCCGCCATATCGCCTCCGAAGATCAGGCCACTTCTGATCTTTGTGTCATCGCCGCCAAGCGCGCTCTGGAAGATGCTAATCTAAAAGTCGAAGATATCGATATGATTCTGGTGGGCACCGTAACTGGTGACCATCAAATGCCGTCCACTGCGTGCTTTGTACAAGCGAAACTTGGAGCAAAAAACATCATGGCTGTGGACTTGAACGCAGCTTGCTCCGGCTTCCTCTACGGCGTCAGCATTGCCGACCAATTCATCCGCACAGGCATGTACAAAAACATCCTGGTTATCGGTGCGGAAGTCCTTTCCCGCTACATGAACTACAAAGACCGCGAAACCTGCATTCTTTTCGGAGACGGTGCTGGGGCGTGGGTCGTGTCCCGTGCAGCGGAAGGCCAGACGAACGTTATTGAAAGCTCTCACCTGCGTGCCGACGGCAACCTGGCGGATCTTCTGATCCTTCCAGCGGGCGGCAGCAGAATCCCGCAATCCCACGAAGCCATCGACAAAGGCCTGCACTTCATGACCATGAAGGGCCGCGATATCTTTAAGAACGCGGTTCGCACGATGGCGTCCTGCTGCCAAGAGGCTCTGGAACACAACAAGGTTGCACCTGAACAGGTCGACTGGATTGTTCCTCACCAGGCCAACAAGCGCATCATCGAGGCGGTTGCAGATCAATTTAAATTCCCAATGGAACGTGTGATCGTGTATCTCCAGGAAACTGGTAACACATCCGCAGCTTCCATCCCTCTTGCATTCGATTGGGCTGTTAAAAACGGCAAGATCAAACGGGGTCAGACTATTTTGCTTACCGCATTCGGTGCAGGTCTTACTTCCGGCAGTATTCTATTGAGGTACTAAAAAATGTTTACATTGGTATTCCCAGGACAAGGCAGCCAGCAACCTGGCATGGGCCGTTTTTTGTTTGAAAACTTCAAGGTCGCTCAGGAAACTTTCGAAGAAGGTTCCGAAGCTCTGAAACAAGACATGAAAAAGCTGTGCTTCGAAGGTTCTGAAGCTGACTTGGCTTTAACCGAGAACACACAACCCGCTTTGCTGTTGGTCTCCACAGCCACTCAACGTGTGCTGACGAAAGAATTCGGCGTGAAAGCGTCTGTGGCTGCTGGCCACTCTATCGGCGAATACGCAGCCCTTGTCGCAGCGGGCGTGACTCGTTTTGACGAATCCATGCGCGCGGTAAAAACCCGTGGTCAGGCGATGCAGTCTGCCGTTCCAGTGGGTCAAGGCGGCATGGTGGCTGTGTTGGGTCTTGAGCCTGATCAGGTTGAAACACTTTGTAACTACGTTGTGAAAAACTCCGGCGTGGGTCCATTGTCAGCTGCCAATTTCAATTCCCCAGGGCAAATCGTTATTTCCGGTTCACAAAAAGCCATCAACTGGCTGAAGGACAACTTCAAACCAGAGTTGATTTTTGCAGAAGCTCCAAAACGCGCAAAGCTTATCCCATTGACTGTTTCGGCTCCTTTCCATTGTGAAATGATGAAGCCTGCCGAAGACAAGATGAGAGAAGTCCTGACCGCGATGAAATTTGAAACAGCGACCTTCCCGATCATTCAAAACTTCCACGCCAAAGCTGAAACCGACGGTTCCATCCTGCGTGAAAATCTGATTCGTCAGGTGTCAGCCCCTGTGCGCTGGACTCAGAGCATGGAAGTTCTTAAAGGCATGGGTCACTCTCAAGTTATCGAGTGTGGTGCTGGCAAGGTCCTTCAGGGCCTGCTGAAAAAGATCGACGGGGATTTCTTCAAAGTCATGACGACAACTTCCATCGAAGATGTGAAAATTATTGAAGAATTTCTGAAAGCTACGAGTCATTAAAATTTCTTGAGCTTTATTCGGAGTTCGGTCACAGTGTGCTGAAAACAACACAGGTTATTGCTTAAAAGGATTTTGCACATGAGCGGAAAGTCGCTTCAAGGAAAGAAAATTGTTGTCACTGGTGGCAGCCGCGGAATTGGCGCTGCTATCGTTAAGCTTCTTGCTGATGAAGGCGCTCAGGTTGCCTTCACTTACTCTTCCCGCGAAGAGGCCGCTCAACAGGTGGCTCACTCTTTGACGGGCGAAGGTCACTTCTACATCAAAATGGATATCGCGAACGAAGAATCTGTGAACTCTGCTGTAGATCACATTCTGGAAAAATGGAGCGACATCGACGGCGTTGTGAACAATGCCGGCATCACCAAAGATGGATTGCTTCTGCGCATGAAAGCAGAAGATTTCGATTCCGTGGTGAACACCAATCTGCGCGGCACCTTCCTGGTGACCAAAGCCTTTACCAAACCAATGATGAAAGCACGTAAAGGTTCCATCGTGAACATCGTGTCTATCATTGGCGAGACTGGCAACGCAGGTCAGGCGAACTATGCAGCGTCCAAGGCCGGCACGATTGCTTTCAGCAAATCCGTGGCACTGGAACTGGGTTCCCGCAATGTGCGCGTGAACAACGTGGCACCTGGATACATCGCAACTGAAATGACAGATGTTCTTTCTGAAGATGTAAAATCCAAAATGATGGATAAGATTCCCTTGGCAAAAATCGGCGAAGGATCAGATGTGGCACAAGCCGTGCGTTTCCTTTTGAGCGACGAATCCAAGTACATCACCGGTCACACATTGGATGTGAACGGTGGAATGCACATGAACTAAGCTCGCGAATAAACTCGCGAATACTTCATATCGCCTAGGAGCGACATGATAGAGTTCTAACACTAGACTAGACTTGTAATTTAAGTAATATTGAACGCACTATTAGGAGGCATAAATGGCTATTCATCCAAAGGTTAAAGATATCATCGTTGAACAACTTGGCGTAGATCCAGATAAAGTTAAAGCGGAAGCTTCTTTCATCGACGATCTGGGCGCAGACAGCTTGGATATCGTTGAACTTGTGATGGCAATGGAAGAAGAATTCGATCTTGAAATCCCTGACGAAGACGCTGAAAAGCTGAAGACAGTTCAAGACGTAGCTTCTTACCTTGAGAAAAAAGGAAAAGCTTAATTCATTATGAACTCCCGATTTGAACGTCCATCCAAACCACAGAGAAGAGTTGTCGTCACCGGAGTAGGCGCAGTCACTCCCCTTGGTAACACCATTGAGGAGAGCTGGGCAGCTGCAACCCGTGGTCAATCTGGGATCGCCAAGATCACCAAATTCGACACGACAGGCTTTGATGTGACTTTTGCCGGCGAAGTAAAAGGTTTCAACACAGACCAATACGTCGAGAAAAAAGAGCAAAAGAAAATGGACGAGTTCATTCACTACTCGATCGCAGCTTCCAAAATGGCCGTGGAAATGGCCAAGCTGGAGCTGACCGAAGAAGTGAAGAATCAAGCGGGAGTCATCATTGGTGTCGGCATCGGTGGTCTTGCGAACATCGAAGAAACCGCCATCAAAATGAAGGAAAGAGGACCGGGCCGTATCAGTCCGTTCTTCATCCCTTCTGTGATCACGAACCTGGCCGCTGGTCAGGTGACGATCTCATTGGGACTGAAAGGTCCTAACTATTCTGTGACTTCAGCGTGTGCTTCAGGTGTTCACTCTATCGGGGATGCTGTTCGCTATATTCGCGACGGCATGACTGATGTGATGCTTGCAGGTGGCGCAGAAAGCACGATCTGTGGTTTGGCCGTTGGAGGCTTTGCTTCCATGCGCGCCCTGTCCACCCGCAATGATGCTCCTGAAAAAGCCAGCCGTCCTTGGGATAAAGACCGTGACGGATTTGTTTTGGCAGAGGGTGCGGCGGTTCTTTGCATCGAATCCCTTGAACACGCGGTTAAACGTGGTGCCAATATTCTTTGCGAAATCACAGGCTACGGAGTTTCCTCCGATGCTTATCACATGACTTCTCCGGCTCCAGAAGGCGCTGGCGGTTATGCGGCGATGTCTATGGCTTTGAAAGACTCTGGTCTGAAAGCGGAAGACATCAACTATATCAACGCTCACGGCACAAGTACGCCAGTGGGTGACGGCCTTGAAACCGCAGCAATCAAACGCCTGCTGGGTGATCATGCGAAAAAGGTCTGGGTTTCCAGCACCAAATCCATGATGGGTCACGCGTTGGGTGCAGCCGGCGCAATTGAGTCTGCTTTCTGTGTGATGGCAATTCGCGATCAGATGGCTCCACCAACGATCAACTTGGAAAATCCAAGTGAAGACTGTGATTTGGATTACGTTCCTAATGAGGCACGTAAAGGTAAAATCACCAATGTCATCAACAACAGTTTTGGTTTCGGTGGAACCAATGCTTCCATGATCTTCTCGAAATACGAAGGATAAGAAATGATTGTCTATGTTGGCTGCGATCACGCTGGGTTGGATTTAAAACTTAAAGTGATGGCGGCTCTTCCAGATATCCAATGGAAGGACATGGGCACTCACTCCGCTGATTCTGTCGACTATCCGGACTATGCCAATCATGTGTGCCGCGAAGTTGTTCAAGTAGAACTTCAAAATCAAAAGAACAATCTGATTGATTCTCAAAAAGGCCCGGCACTGGGTCTTTTGATCTGTGGCTCTGGGCAGGGTATGGCCATTCGCGCCAACAAGTTTCCACAGATTCGTGCGGCGCTTTGCTGGAACAACGACATCGCCCGCCTGTCCCGCGAACATAATAATGCGAACATTCTTTGCCTGAGCGAACGCTTCACATCTCCCGATGATGCGGTGAAGATGCTTCAAACGTTCCTGTCGACCTCCTTCGCCGGTGGACGCCACCAGCAGCGTGTCGACAAGCTTTCAAGCGACACTGGTTGTTGAGACTTTTAAATTCCTGTCTTTCAAGGGATACTTTCATCATCTGATTTAACATCACGACTAAAATCAAGACGCAGTTTGAACCTGCGTTAAGGAGTCCGTCTATGCATTCCACATCACTTACTTTATCCCAGGTTGACCCCGAGATTCTGGCAGCCATCAACAAAGAATCCGAACGTCAGCAGTTCGGTCTGGAAATGATCGCTTCTGAAAACTACACCTCCAAAGCCGTGATGGAAGCTCAAGGATCCATCCTGACCAACAAATATGCCGAAGGTTACCCAGGAAAACGCTACTATGGTGGTTGCGTGAATGTGGACACCGTCGAGTCCCTGGCCATTGAAAGAGCGAAAAAACTTTTCGGCGTTCAATATGCCAACGTACAACCGCACTCTGGGTCTCAAGCCAATATGGGTGTTTATCTGGCGGCATGCAAAGCTGGCGAAACTATCCTGGGCATGGATCTTTCTCACGGTGGGCATTTGACTCACGGATCTCCGGTGAACTTCAGCGGGATGTTGTTCAAAGCGGCTTCGTACAAGCTGGATCCAGAAACAGGTCGTTTGAATTATGATACAATCCGCGCCACCGCGAAAGAGACTCAGCCAAAACTGATCATCGCAGGCTACAGCGCTTATCCGCGCACCTTGGATTTTGCAAAATTCAAAGAGATCGCTGATGAAGTGGGCGCACAGTTGCTGGTGGACATGGCGCACTTTGCGGGTCTTGTGGCAACTGGCCATCACCCGTCCCCGGTTCCCTATGCTGATTACATCACCACGACCACTCACAAAACTTTGCGCGGTCCTCGCGGCGGTATGATTCTGACGAACTCAGAAGAAAAAGCCAAGACCATGAACTCGCGTATCTTCCCCGGCATCCAGGGTGGTCCGCTAGAGCACGTGATTGCCGGCAAAGCCGTGGCCTTCGGCGAAGCTCTTAAACCAGAGTTTAAAGATTATTCCGGCAAAGTTGTCAGCAACGCAAAAGTTTTGGCAGAAGAACTGCTGTCTGCAGGCTTCAAACTTGTGACTGGCGGTACTGATAATCACCTTATTCTGATGGATCTGAGCGATCGCGAAATCACCGGGAAGCTTGCGGAAAATTCTTTGGATGAAGCCGGCATCACTGTGAATAAAAACACTGTGCCAAATGAAAAGCGCTCTCCGTTTGTCACCAGTGGTGTTCGCATTGGAACTCCAGCATTGACCACACGTGGAATGGGTCCTTCTGAAATGAAGCAAATTGCTAAATGGATCGGCCAAGTTCTGAATAATGCGGAAGATACTGCCGTGAAAAACCGCGTGCATGAAGAAGTAAAAGAGCTTTGCAAGCAGTTCCCGATTTACTAAGCACGTCCCAAACCGACAAAGTGTTACGAAGCCCTCAGAAATCTGAGGGCTTTTTTTATGGTTTTAACCAGTAAAAATGCCTTTATTTTAAGCTGGCCTTTGGTCAAAAAATTCTTTGGATCCAAGGGCTTATGTCGTATACTCAATCTATGACACCAGGATGGAATCAGCTCGTTAAATTTGCAGGATGCATTGCCACGTTGGGAACTTTGGGTTCCTGTACGACTTTTCACACACCCCTTTCACGCGAATATCTGGCACCCAACGGCGGAACTAACGCCCGTGTGGCCGCTTCAGATCACAGCCCCCGCATCGAACAGTCTTTGACCTTTGATTGGCCTGTGGATCGCGCACGCATGACCCGTGGGTTCTTACCTAACAAACGCCGCCCGCATCTGGGTATTGATCTGGCAGCGCCTAAAGGAACGCCTATTTTGGCTTCCCAGGCTGGCACCGTGATCTATGCAGGTCGTGAGTTCCGTGGTTACGGAAAGATGGTCCTGATCGAGTCTGGCAACGGCTGGGCGACTCTTTACGCTCACTTTGACAAGATCCTGGTCGCGGAAGGCCAGAAGGTCCGCCAAGGCGAAGTTGTCGGCGCCATGGGCCGCACAGGACGCGCCACCGGGGTTCACCTGCACTTTGAAGTCAGAAAGGACCGCGGACCGATTGACCCGCTTCCGCTTCTTCCTTCAGTCACGGCACAGCTATAAATCTTAAAAACAAAACCCGCTCATAAAAGCGGGTTTTTTATTTTCCAAAACGTCCAGCATGAACGTCTTTATATTTAAGAAATAAAAAAGGCCACCCCGAGGGGCAGCCTTTTAATTTTCCTAATTTCGTTCAGGAATTAGAACAAGTTCAAGTTAGCAGAAACTGCTACGTTTGTTCTGTCAGAACGGATGTCTTTAGGAGTGAACTGTACGTTTGGATAAACGTAGATGTCACGAGTAACGGAGATACCAACACCAACAGACTGGTATGGCTCCATTTGGATCAGGTCGCCCTGCTCTTCGTACTTAGCAAATTGGAAGTAACCAAATACTGTTCTGAAAGAGTAGTCGTCGTTGAAAGCGTATTCAGCAAACGGGAACAGACCTACACCGTAGTCATAGCGAGAATCGCCAGCAACAGAGAAGGAGCCTTTAGCGATATCTTTATCAAGAGACAAAGACACACCACCCTGCCATTTGGAATCACCGAAATCAGCAAGCACAGTTTGGCTTACAGACAGGTTACCCATCAGGTTGTAGTAATCAGTTTGATCTTCTTCAGTGTAGTGAGAGTAAGTCACGCTGGAGATCATCTGCATGTCCATTGCACGGTAACCGTGGCTGTAGTCCATGTATGGAGTGGAAACTTGAGTACGTTTTACATCAGCACCTTTTCTGGAAGCGCGTGGATCTTGGAAATCCTTAGTGATATCGCCTTCAAGTGGAGCCATGATAACTACGCCAGTACCGAAAGAAAGGTTACCACCTTTGGATACACGGTAGTTAACACCTACGTTACCGGACAAAGCAGTCAAAGACTCGATTGTCGCAGAAGCGCGGTAGTTAGGACGGATAGAATCGAAAGGTTTTTGCAAAGAGCCGCCGTTGTAACCAAGGCTGGATTTGAAAGACCATTGAGACTTGGAACCAAGTTCAGAACGCATACGAGCATTCGTGATCTCTTGATCGATGTCTTCTTTTTTCTCTTCAGACTTTTGAACATCAGACACTTTTACAGTGCTAGTGTTTGCATTTTGGTTTTGTTCTTCTGCCTGAGCAGAAACCGCAACCATAGACCCCGCCAAAATCAGTGACATCAAAATTTGTGTTTTCACTGTTTTCCCTTTCAATAATGGTTAATTATGTTTCTTAATTTGTTATCCGTCTTTCGACGTTTAATTTTCATTTAACTAATTCGGACTCCGGATAATTCCTTTATCCTCAGTGCCAAAAATGGTCCCAATTTGGAGCCACATAGCCCAATAAGCAAGTAAGGTGCCATGACTTTGGTCGAGCGGCAAAGCAAATCTTGACGGATATTTAAAAAAACTTTGTGCCATTTGCTCTTAAATTCGATCTGAGGACATTTTTGTCATTATGAGGTGGTGTCCTTTTGTATCATTACACTTTCACCTTGTGCTAATGACAGAAGACTATGAAGAAAATTCAGTGCCACTTTGGCCCATGTAAACCTACAAGTTGCCGGCCTGATGGGACCTTTGAATACTAATATGAAGGAGGTTCTTATGGCCGATGCTCAAGAACTCAGCCGTGAACGGGCTTTTCTGCATGATGTCGGAGTCAACCTCAACGGAGCCCTCTTTATAGTGGAGCGCCTGATTGAAGAAATCAAAGAAGAGGAAGGTCGATTGGAAAACGATTCCGAGATCGAACGGCTGTTTAACAACCTCGCCACCCGCCTGGCCAAGATCGACAGTCAAGTAAAGAGCCGCCACGGCTTTTTATCCGAATTGCTGGATCTGGAAATCCAAAACGAAAAAAGGAAGAATGCCTTGCGGGACTCTTCCTTAAAATAGTCTGTTATTTGAATTCTTATTTAATCAGGCTGGAAGAACTGCCACCTGTGACCGCCTGATTCAGGTACCCGACCATGCCACGAGGATCCGTCTGGCTTGAGCCCAGCAAAGGCAATTCATTGCCCGGAGAAAGCCACTGATAAAGATCCTGATGCTCGGGTTTGGTTTTATCAAAGTAAATGCGAATACCTTCCTGAATCACGATGCGCCCGTTCTGATAAACTTCCATCGCGGCATAATAAGGATTGCACTCATCATTGCCACACATCGCGTGATAGCGAACGTTGTAGCCGTTCACATCCACACTGCCATCCACGATTTCGGTGCTATAGTGATGACTGGTCACCGGGAACTCGGTGTTATTAATCAAAATGGTCGCCATCACCACGCGGGGGCCTGGCTGCCCTTGCGGTGTCCAGTATCGTTTAACCCCCACGATGTCGGCTTCCAGCCCTTGAGCTGCGGCTTGTTCGCCAGCTTCCTGGGTCTTTGCTCCATCGACAACACTTGCACCCATTTTGTTTTTCGCATAGCGGGCGGCAAATTCAGAATCCTTCTTCGCACACGCGGTCATCAGACTGCCTGCCAGCAAAGCTGCAAAGATCATTTTGGTTTTCTTCATTTAGCCACTCCTTGTTCGATGGACTTCGAACTTTGAAAGTGCAAAGGCTTCGCCAAGAGCATAAACAGCGGAACTGCCGGAAATCCTTTCTTATTCTCACTGTGAAACGCGTCTCAGAACAAAACACTCCACCCCGGTTCGAACACTTTGCGCCCCCTGTCGCTCAGCTCTTTGACAGACATTCCCCGGGGGCCTAGGCTTATTTCATCGAGGTGTTCACGATGGTCATTCGGCCCAAATACAACTGGTTTAAAATGCTGTTGGTGTGGAAAGGCTCGGTTCTGCCCGAGATTCTGCCGCGCCTGATTTTTATCTTCATTCTTTCTGCGCTGGTGATTTACTTTCACGGCGTGTTTTTTTCAGTCAAAGTCTCTCTGAACCCCACGCCGTTCACTTTGATGGGGATTGCCCTGGCGATCTTTTTGGGGTTTCGCAATTCGGCCGCCTATGACCGTTTCTGGGAAGGGCGTAAGCTGTGGGGATCGCTGCTGAATGTTTCCAGATCCCTGACCCGGCAAGCGCTGACATTCACAGGCCTTGACGCCAATCACACGGAAAGTCGCCGATTCCTGCAGCTGATCATCGCCTTTGCTTATTGCACCAAACACCAGCTGCGCAAAACCGACGCCATGGCTGACTTGCAACGCCTGACTCCGGAACTGACGACGGAGCTGTCCAAGGCGGAATACAAACCCGCGGTGCTGCTACGTCATTTAGGCCAATGGGTTCAGGATCAAAAGAATGCCGGGCGTATCGACAGCATCACGGCCGGCATGTTCGACAAGAACCTGAACGACATGTCTGACATTGTCGGGGGCTGTGAGCGCATCGCCAACACCCCGATCCCGTATCCTTACGCCGTGCTCTTGCATCGCACGGTTTATATTTACTGCGTGCTTTTGCCGTTTGGACTGATGGACAGCATTGGCTGGATGACCCCGTTGATCTGTACATTTGTGGCTTACACCTTTATGGCTTTGGATGCGATCGTGAATCAGATTGAAGAGCCCTTTGGGACTGAGGACAATGACCTGGCATTAAATCAAATGTGCGAAACCATCGAGGTCAGCGTACAGGAAATGCGCGGAGAAAAAATCCCGCACCAAAAACACGGACAAGGTCAGTTCGTGTTCAACTAATAAAAAAGGCATCACGAAACCCGTGATGCCTTTTCAAGTTTGTCTTTATAAAAGAAAACTATTTTTTCGCAACAAGTTTCAAAGTCAATTCGAACTCGTCGTTGATGATTTTGTCGCCAGCAAGTTCTTTGAAGAAGTTGCCAGAACCGTATTTCAGACCCCATTTAGTGCGGTCGATTTTCACAACAGCTTCACCAGTTGCAACACCTTTATCAACAGTCACTTTTGCAGGGAACTCGATCGGGTGAGTACCACCGATCATAGTGAATTCACCTTTTACCAAAACTTCACCTTTGGTTTTGGATGGAGCTACGGAAGTGATTTTAAAAGTGGAAGTTGGGAACTTGCCTGCGTTGAAGAAATCTTCAGTGGACAAGTGACCTACAAGCTTCTTGTTGTAGCCTGCATCTTTCACGTCAGCATTTGTGATCGTAGTCATGTCAACAACCACGTTACCACCGGTCAACTGACCTTTATCAACAGTCACTTCGCCCTCTTTTACGGAGATGCCACCATTGTGGGATTCGCCCACTTTTTTAGTGCCTTTCCATGCCACAGAGCTGGCTTTAGTATCAATTTTATAAACATCAGCCGCTTGTGCATGAGCAGCCACTACCAATACGAACGCAGCCAAAACAGTTTTAAACATTTGCATTTTCTCCTTCGCAATTCCCGTTGTTTAGCTTCACTGTTAACCATCAAAACTTTCCCGCATAATGTAACAGAGATCAACACAGAAAAGAAAACCTCTCCCTAAATCCAATCGTCAGGACTTTCGGGGCACATTGCATTCAAAGCACTCCTTAGCACTCAAGGAATACCAAAGGGGCGCAGTTTCAATTCTTTTTCATTTGGATGGAGCCGTGAACTGCATCGTTCAGACAAAATAGAAAGGGAGTCGATCTGACTCCCTTTTACAAGGCAGGTTTCCCTTCAATGGGACCAGCAACCGAATAAAGATTACTGTGGCCTTGTTCGACTTCAGTATCGCTTATCTGTATTTTTCTGCAAGTCCAGAAAACGTCTGTCCACGCTGTCTGTTGCCTCTTAAAATCAAAGACAAAAGAAAGGGGGCCACCTTGTCATCCCTCGGTCTTGTTTTATCAGGCGGCGGAGCCCGCGGCGCTTACCAGGCAGGAGTCATCAACGCTCTGGCTGAAATCAGCCGCCAGGAAGGCATTGCTTATCCTTTTTCCTATTACACCGGCGTCAGTGCGGGCGCCATCAACACAGCTTTCCTGACGACTGCCGACAACTGCCACATTGGTGCTGCGACAGCCAAACTCACCGAGCTCTGGACCGGCATCAGCGCCGAGCAAGTTTATGTCAGCGATATTTTTTCGTTATCAAAAGGCGGCATTCAGTGGCTGATGGATCTGTCCATGGGCGGAATGAAAAAATCTTCGCCTCATCGATCTTTGCTGGAAACAAAACCGCTGCACGAACTGATCAGAAAAAACTGTGATTTCGGCAATATTCAAAAAAACATCGACGCCAAACGATTCCGTGCGGTGGCGATTTCAGCGCTGGACTATTTCACAACCTCCACTGTCACTTTCATTCAAGGGGAAGAAAAAATCCCCACCTGGACCCGTGTGCGCAAAGTGGGTATTGCCGGAAAGATCACTGCAGAACATGTGATGGCTTCAGCCTCTATCCCGTTGCTTTTTCCCGCCACCACGGTGGACGGACGATTCTTCGGAGATGGCAGTATTCGCAACCAGTCCCCTTGTGCGCCGGCGATTTATATGGGGGCGCGCAAACTGATTGCCATCGGTGTTCGCAAGAAACAGGACATCTGCTTTGCCTCGCAAAAAGTAAACACTCACGAGTCCCCGTCCATTGCCCGGGTCGTCAGTGTGATTCTGAACACGGTTATGATGGATGGTCTGGAAGCCGACATAGAACGCATTGAAAGGATTAATTTAAATCTGCAGAAAATTGCTGCCAGTGAACTTGATAATGTGTCGGTAAAACCTGTGAAACACCTGTGGATTTCCCCATCAGTGGATCTGGGTGAAGTCGCCTCGATGAAAACTGAAAACCTGCCGCCGATGATTCGTTATCTGCTGCGGGGTCTGGGGACTTTGCAGGAAGCCAGCGAGATCGCAAGCTTTCTGTTGTTTGAAAAATCCTATTCCACGGATTTGATTGAAATAGGATACAAGGACGGCATGAACGTCAAAGAGCAGGTTTTGCGCCTGCTCCATGAAGATTAAATCTCGACCTGAATTCCGACTTCAATCACCTGATTCGGTGGAATGCGGAAGAAGGCTGTCGGTCGCTGGGCATTCTTGGACATGATCGCAAACAGACGTTCACGCCAGTGCGCCATGCCGGTTTCGCCCGGACGGTTGGGTCCTTTTTCTGCGATGATGGTTTCACGACCCAAAACGAAGGTCGTTTCATTCACGTTAAAGTTGATATCACGCTGACGGCAGGCCTCAAGAATATGTTTCATCTTGGGAATTTCCATAAAGCCGTAGTTGGCAATAATGCGATAGATATTGGGAATGACTTCCTGAATGGAAATACGATCACGTTTGGAAACAAACGGAACTTCCTTGGTCTGAATGGTCAGAATCGCCACGCGCTGATGCAGAACCTTGTTATGTTTCATGTTGTGCAGCAACGGCGCTGGCACACCCCAAGGGTCACCCGCCATATAAATCGCCGTGCCCGGCGCACGCAGAGGCGGCTCACGCAGAAGCTTTTGACAGAAGTCCTCAATCGGCATGGAACGTTCTTTAAGACGTCGGAACAAAATCTGACGCCCTTTTTGCCAGGTCGTCATTAACAGGTAAATGATCGCGCCAATCATCAGTGGCACCCAACCACCATGCGGGATCTTATGAACGTTGGCACCAAAGAAGGCCAGATCCATCACCAGGAAACTGCCAAAGATGGCGGAAGCTTTCAACAGACTCCACTTCCATTTTTGACGGGCCACTTCAAAGGCCAGGATTGTCGTGATTGTTGTCGCACCCGTGACTGCTATTCCGTAAGCCGCAGCAAGATTGCTTGATGTTTTAAACGTCAATACCAACCAGATGACACCGATGAACATGGACCAGTTCACGATCGGGATATAGATCTGTCCGATCTCCTGACTGGAGGTATGGATGATGTTCACACGAGGACAGAATCCCAGCTGGATCGCCTGACGCGTGATTGAGAACACCCCTGTGATCAAGGCTTGAGAGGCAATCACCGTTGCCATCGTGGACAGCATGACCATCGGAAGCAACGCCCACTTGGGCGCAAGCATGTAGAATGGGTTTGAAACCGCTTCGGGATTATTCAAAAGCAAAGCACCCTGACCGAAGTAATTCAATATCAGCGCCGGCAAAGCCACAAAGAACCACGCCAGACGGATCGGCCTTTTACCAAAGTGACCCATATCCGCATAAAGGGCCTCGCCACCCGTCACGACCAGAAACACAGAACCCAACACCAGGAATCCGGCCATTCCGTTATTTATTAAGAACTCGATTCCATGGTGTGGCAGCAAAGCTTCGAAGATATGTAGATTTTCAGCCATCCCGCGAATACCCAGCAACCCCAACACTGTGAACCAGATCAGAAGAATCGGTCCAAAAACAACGCCAATACGAGCTGTGCCGTATTTCTGCATCAAGAATAAAGCATTCATCACAAAGATCGTTAACGGAATAATATACGGATGGAATTGTGGAGCCACCAGCGTCAGACCTTCCATCGCCGAAAGGACCGAGATCGCCGGAGTGATAATTCCATCACCATACAAAAGCGCGGCCCCAAAAAGACCGACAATTGTCATGACCCAGCGACGGCGCGAAACATCCTTAGAGTGCTGGCTGCGCACAGCCAAAGCCATCAACGAAAGAATTCCACCTTCGCCTTTATTGTCTGCTCTGAGGACGAACGCCATGTACTTGATACAAATCGCAAGAACCAGGGTCCAGAAAATCAAAGACAGAATCCCGATCACGTTCTCAGGCGTGGGTGCCAGGCCGTAGTGACCGAAACACTCCTTCATGGCGTAAAGGGGGCTTGTGCCGATATCTCCAAACACCACACCAAGGGCGCCTAAAGCGAGCATTAAAACATTGGAATTATTTTTGTGATGACCCGGATTTTCGATAGAAAAGACCCCGTCTAAGTTGTCGAAACAAGGTTTTAGTCTAGATAAGATCCCTACCGTTGTCAGCAGTCCCCATGAAGATTTGACGCGTATTGACTACATTACAGGAAGTTCAGTTGCCTTTATTTTGAGCTTTTTGAGACCATAGATCTATGGCACGGAATGCGCTTTTTCGCTCGAAATGGTTTTTGGCAGCCCTCTTGATCCTGGGATTGATCTACTTTGAGGGCCGCGTTCATGACAGATTGATCGCGAGCCGACAACCTACGTCGACTTCTTACTCTCAATAAACGAGTTCGCATCCAGTTTATAGGCTTTCAAAGCCTCTGTGAACTTCTGGAATCCTTTGGCTTGCTTGACCAACAGGGACTTCATCAACTCGTCCGTCAACTGCCCTTCAGCATTGATGATCTTAAAGACATTCATCATAAAGACGCGTTCCGGGAAGATAAAGGCATTGCGGTATCCGAAAACCCCTTGCAGATGTTCCACCGGACGAAGCGCGCCAAACATCGCGCCCAAACCCACAAAACAAACCGGACGATATTCGAAGGACTCTGGGAACTTCAAGTGATCAATGAAGTACTTCAGAATGCCCGGCATAGAGCCATTGTACTCAGGACACACCACAATCAGACCTTCGCTGCCAAGAACCTTGTTCAAGTATGGCTGCAAAGCTTCAGAAGGTTTTCCATAGTGAATGTCGTCATGCAGATGCTGCTTCAGATCTTTCAGATCGATGATTTCAACAGCTTCACCCAGATCTTTATAGATTCCCTGGATAATTTTGGAAACTTTAAGAGTGTTGGAATCGGGACGGTCTGTACCGGCGATGATGTATTTCATGAGTAATTCTCCTAGACAAAGTCATATACCTTTCGCTGTAATAAAACACAAGACTCAACTGCGAGGAGCTTCATCGTGAATCCAAAAAACTGGTTCGTGCTTACCGAAGGACAGGTCAACGGCCCTTTCGATGTTCAGGAAGTGGAATCCCGTGTGGCCTCTGCCAAGGAAGCTCAAATCTGGGGGCGTGGGCAAAGCGAATGGATGACCCCTATCAAGTGGCGCCAGTCATTGAAGGATTCAAGCCAAGCGGCGGTTTCTGCCAATGAGCCTGAAGGACTTTGGAAAGTTCGCGTGGAAGGCAAAGACCGCCCTCCAATGAAATACTCAGCCCTGATTTCTTTCCTGAAAGGCATGACCGATTTTTCTGCGGTGGATGTGTGTGCGGATAATTCCAATGTTTGGAAGGAAATCTATTCCATTCCCCGCATTGTTGATGATCTGGGCATCAGCCGTCGCTCCCACCCGCGTGTGCCGATGGTGGGAACCCTGGCTTGTGAAAGCCCCAAGGGCGAATTCAGCTGCCGGGTGATTTCCATCAGCGAAGGCGGACTGGGCGTTAACGATGCTCAGAACCTGCAAATTGGCGAACGCTTTAAAGGGACGCTGACCAGTCCCAATCTGTTTGTGACTATCAACACGACTTGCGAAGTGGTTTATGTCGGAAACGACGGCTATGCCGGACTTCGTTTTGTCGGCTTACCAGAAGAATTCAAAAGTTCGATCATCGAATACGTGCGCAAGTTTGCCATGGTTTAAACTGCCATCTATCAAAGCTCTTTAAATAGAAAAAAGTCCGGCGCTATGATGATCTATCAGGAATGTCGTGGCTGCTTCCCTTTCTTGTGATTATCATTCTGCCCGGCTCTGTGTTTGCCGCCCGCAAAACAGAGTGGAGCCTGCATTTGGATTCAAAGCTTGAGGCCACAGCCTTCCCGGAAGAATACGGTGAAGACACCAACTCGGAACTTTATGGTCTGGAACTGATTCCGATTTACCGCTGGAAGTATCTTGAGTCCTGGCGTTTTTTCGTGCGCCCCGTTTTTGTCGCCACCCCGAACAACAACTCTGAAGAAGAACGCTATTTCTTTGATCCCTCCGAAGCCTACCTCCGCTACCAGACGGAAAGCTCTTCCCTGCAGGCGGGATACAATCTTTTCACCTGGGGTGTGACCGATGGCTACAACCCGGTGGATATCGTGAACTCGAAACAGTATTTCGATCCCTTACGCAGCCGAAAACTGGGCGCGCTGTCACTTTCATATTCCCAAACCATGGGAAGCTGGGAGCTGGAGCTGATCTATATCCCACAGAATCGCGGATCACTTCTGCCGGGCACAGAAAGCCGCTGGCTGCCACGGGAGATCTTCGTGCCCCAGACTGCCGACAACGATCTGGTGCTGAATCTTCCCGAAAATCTGCGTTATGATTATTCTTCAAGACAGAGCCTGGGAAATGCCCTGGACAACAATTATGCCTTTCGCCTGCAGCGCAGAGGTGAATTTATCGATGTGGCCCTGACGGGATACGAGGGGGCTGCCAGCTTTCCCTTTGTGGAGCCGGTGGTGACCGGAACCATCGTACAGGTTTCACCCAAAACTGTGATTGATGTCGATCCGGATGTTCTTTTAAACACCTATAACTATCGCATTCGTCAGGGGGGACTTTCTTTTGTGATGAATCAGTGGAACATGCTTTTTAAAACTGTTGGCAGCTATACTCAAAGCCTGGAAGACAACCCGGCTCTGCAAAAATGGACGAATGAAAATGTGCTGGGTCTTGAGAAGACCTTCAATCTGGGTGAAAGCGGTCTGTTGATCGGTATTCTTCAATACTCTTTCGTGAACACGGAAAAGAAGAATGACTCCAATCTGTCTATTACGGAAATCTTCCGCAGTGCCTATATGGCCGGGGGCCGCCTGACATGGAAAGAAGTCTGGGGATTTAATTTGCTGGGACTGTATGACAGCGTCCACGGAAGCACTTATCAGCAGTATTCGCTGAGCCGCCGTTTTTTTGATGCGTGGGTGTTGACGATTACGGCGGACCTTATTCAGGGATCCGCCGACACTCCTTTGGGAGTTTATGGAAAAAACGACTCTTATTCGTTGTCCTTAAGCCGTTCTTTCTGATTTACGGAGTCAGCTGCAATACCAAATCCGAAGATTCCGTCGTCAGCAGCTTGTTGACCTGCAAGGACAAACCTTCTGCCACAGGGATATCCGGCAAAGTCATGCTGACCGACTGCCCCCACAGGGAATCAATAATACGATCCCGGATGGTGGCAGACTTAAAGCGGCGCGAAGGACTGTAACGGGAAATATAAGTCGAATCATAGACCCCCGTCATTCCCAAAGTCGGGTTCACAAACTTTGCCTGCACCTTTCCGTCATCCAGTTTCAAAGTCACTTTGGAATTGAATGGCAAAGTGAAGTTCATAAACGAAATATAAGATCCGGATTTTGGGGCCTGCATTTTCGCATACATGGTTGTTTTCACAGAATACTGCAAACCTTTTCCGGTGATTTGCACATCCTTGTCTGAATAAAGATCAAACAGGAATTTGGCTGACTTGGAATAGTTCATCAGCTCAGGCCAGATAAACAGCTGAACAAAGCGGGAATTCATGATCGTCGAAAAACCCGGAAGTTTGCTGGAACTGATCTGATGCAGCCAGGTATTACCTTTATAAGCCTCACTTAAAACCACATTGATAAAGTCCTTCGGCAGACGCAAAGATGCCGAGCTTGAAGACACCGCGGAACCTTCATCCAGTTTCAAAACTTTTTTGGAATCCTCTGCGACACGAGTGAAGGACACGGCCAAAGTTCCTTTGGCCAGCAAGCCCTCTGTGCCCAGATCCTGAAAACTCTGAACCGACATTGTGACTTCAATATCCGGGCGGGCCACAACAAGTTTGCGGCTGCCGGAGAAATCAAAGGTCACCCCTTCCAGATATTTTTGAACATAGCTTTTAATAAGTTCTTTTTGCGGTTCCACGAAGCTGGCCGAGTCATTTGTGATTTTAGTGACTTCGTTCATCAAGATGTCCGAGAACCCTTCAGCCCCTGAACATTGCACATTGCCGGCCACAACCCACGCGCCCGGATTCCAGGACAGAGCCACAGAATCAACATTGGCGCCCGCTTGTGTGCTTCCCACGTTCGGAGTCACTTTCATTGCAAACTGACCTTCACCGGATTTCAAATTCAGCACAATATCCTTACACTGAGCCTGAACGCGAAAACGGCCGATAATGCCACCCACATTGCGCTCCACCAGATGATCAACCATGACCTCTGCAATCTTGAGTTCTGCCGCCAGACCTTTGGATGAAAGCTCCAGGGCGCTCTGAGAACCGCTCAGGGCGGGCTTTTCAAGGCGGGACTTAATATCAATTGAAATGCCTTTAATGTGGACTGGGATTTCCTGACTTACAACCTGCTGATCAGGAAATTGCCAGTTTGCGGTGAACTCGCGAGTCGTGAGTGTTTTCCACTTTTCTTCAATTAAACTTTGTTGGAATTGTCTAGGTAGTTTCAGTTCGAACTCTGATTCCACAACTGTTTTGGAAAATGCAGGTACAGTTATTAAGAATGTGAGTAGCGTGGCCGATAGTTTTGTTGTCATCATAGAACTTCGTTTCCTCATCATGTCAGACATCATGTTTCTAAGTTACGGCTTCAACTGAAAAATCTAAAGGAACTTTTTTAAGCAGAATCGAAAGAAGACATTCCAATGATAAATACGACAATCGCCAAAATATTTTCAAAAGTTTCCGTCAAAACAGTCTGCATTTCTACCCTTCTTTTTGTTTTTCTGGCCTCTGTCCTTGGTCTGTTCGCTCTGCCTGGTTTACAAACGCAGTACAGTTTAAAGCAATTTTTGCCAGTGGATAATCCGCTGCTACAAAGAGATGAACATACTAAACAGGTGTTTCAGCTTTCAGAAGCCCAGCCCTTTATTGTCACCGCCAAGATCAAAGAAGACGGCGAAACCTGGTTCAGTCACGATAAAATTCAGAGTTTAAAATCCCTCACGGATCTGCTGGCAAATTATCCCGGCGTCAAAGGCACCTTAAGCCTGGCCACCGTACAGGGTGCTGTAAACAATAAAGAGGGCCTGAGCGTCGGCCCCCTGCTGCAAAATCTTCCCCATGAAAAATGGCAGACTGAAACCCTGGCCAATCCCCTGATTTCGCCGACGCTGATTTCAGAAGATGCAAAAACGGCCTCTGTTATTGTCAACATCAAGTCCCTGAACACGAAGGACTTGCTCAGTCTGCGCCAGAATCTGGAGGTCACGGCCACCGCCGCTGTGCCTTTTGCTCACATTGAAATTGGCGGAACTCCGGCCGTCCAGACCGATGTGGGCGTCCTGCTGCAGACCGAGATCCGTAATTTTGTTGTTCTGGGATTTCTGGCGTGCTTTCTGGTGCTGGGATTGATATTTGCCAATTGGTCCCCTTTGATTATTTCATTTGTGACCATCATATTTGCCAACATCATTGTTCTGGCCATCATGGCACTTGCTGGATATCCGTTTTCAGTCCTGTCTACAACAATTCCGATTCTGACCACCGTGGATGTGGTGTCATTGATTATTCATACACTTCTGCGCTACGCCGAAGAACAAAAGAACCAGCCACACCTGACCCATCAGCAACGTGTTGTCTACACGTTCAAAGTTTTGCTGGGACCCAATTTCTTTGCCTCCACAACCACGATGATCGGCTTCTTAAGCCTGTTGATGACCAAGGTTCCGTTGATTCGTGACTATGGCGTAACCGCCGCCGGAGCCATTGTGATTGGCTGGCTGGTCACGACAATGACCCTGTTCCCTATGCTTTATTTTATGCAAGGCCCCAAAGCCCGCGACTGGGCCTGGGCTAAGGCACGCTGGGGCTTGTATCTGTTCCGCCGCTCGGGCATCTGGGCATTTTTAATCATCCTGGTGTGTTCAGCATTGGCGATCAAAGGTCAGGGGCTTTCCTGGTCCGCCCGGTTGTTTGATGACCTGCCTGCGAATCACCAGGTGCGCCTGTCCACTGAAACCATTGATCGGGAACTGGGTGGAATGATTCCGGTTGATATTGAAGTCAAGGGGCCTGCAGATTCATGGAATGAACCAAAATTACTGGCGCGTCTGGATCAACTGTTGTCTGAACTTCGCACTGTCGAAGGTGTCGGCAGCGTCGTGGGACTTCCGGATCTGGTGGCCGCCGCCAATCTGCACCATTCCCGCCTGCCAGCCAGCCGTTCATCAACGGCCGAAATATTTTTCCTTTATTCCTTAAGCAGCGCAAGCCCGCTTAAGAACTTCCTGACTACAGATTCTGCCAACACGCGGATCTCAGTGCGGACCTATGATCTGCCATCCAATCAGCTGCATTCTGTGGTGGATCAAATTCGTGAAAAGGCCAAAGCGGCTTTCCCGCAGATGAATGTCGAGGTCACAGGCATGGGTTCGACCATTCATCACTTGAACAATGAACTTTCCAAAGAACTGATTTTCGGCTTCTGGCATTCGATGATTGCAATCGCCCTGGTGCTGGTGGTGGTCTTCCGCTCTGTTCGCTGGGCCATCGTGGCCTGCATTCCCAATCTGGTGCCGCCGGCAGCTTTACTGGGCTTTCTGGCAATTTCACAAACACCCATCAAACCCAGTGTCGCCATTATCTTTTCGATCGCGCTGGGGTTGGCATTTAACAATACAGTTTATTTGCTGGAGCGGCTTCGTTACATGCAGAAAAAGTCCAAGAGCAAAGAGCTTGAGATCGAACGCACTCTGTGGCGCGAGGGAAATCCTTGTCTTATCTCAAGCCTGACCCTGCTTGCGGGCTTCTCTGTCTTTATGGCGTCTTATTTTGCAATGAACAGGATCTTTGGCTTCTACATGCTACTGTCAATGCTCGCTGGACTGGTTGGTGATTTGATTCTTCTTCCAACTTTGCTGAAAAGTTGCCCTTGGTTGCTCGGTCCCGTACCGTGGAAAAAGGAGAAAGTCATGGCAACAACAGCAATGATACTTTTGACACTATTTGTAGCAATGGCCCCAATTCCAACGCATGCCCAGCTTCCCACTGCGGAAAAGTTGGGTGAAGAAATGAGCCAGCGCCTGCGTTCCCGGGATGAACAGTTCGTCGTGAAAATGAAGATCATCGAGGCCGACGGCTCAAGCAAAGACCGCGAAATGAAAATTTGGCGGTTCAGCCCCCAAAAAAAAGAGCACTATCTTCTGGTGCGCATGCAAAAGCCGCAGGATTTAAAAGGCACCGCCTTGCTGGCCACCCTGAAAGGTGAACAAGAGGACAAATGGATTTATCTGCCCTCAACCAAACAAACCCGCCGACTGACCGGCGAATCGGGCCAAGGGGGCATCCTGGGGTCTGAGCTTTCCACCGAGGATTTTGATTTCAATCGCGACCAGGCGGCGCAAAATGTCATCAAAAAAGAGGCTGAAATCGGCGGCAAGAAATATCTGATTGTGGAATCAGACGTCAACGCCACCTCTTCGTCCTATTCCAAAATTATCAGCTACGTTTCATCGGTCGAGTATGTTCCCGTGAAGATGGAATGTTACGACAAACAGGGAAAACTTTTAAAAACCCTGGATTTCACTGGATACAAAAAAGTCTCTGGAGGCAAAATGCGCGCTTCCAAGATCAGCATTAAAAATGTCCAGAATAAAAGAGCCACGGTTATTGGATTGGCCCAGGTGAAGATCGACCAGGGGCTGACGGCCGCGCGCTTTACACCGAAAGCGCTGGCTGAGGATTAGTTCTTTTTGATGTAATCAGCAAACAGGTCATCGACCCGTTCTGGCGGCAGCTGGAACGCGATGGCCCCAAGCTCTTTCAGATAGATCTCCAGAATCTGAACTTCGCTTAACGTTGGGAATTCGATTTTCATCGCTTTCATCAACAACGCTTCCGCCTCATTGATCATCTTGCCGAACTGGGTTCCGGCGTTTTTCTCCAGATAATAAAGCACAAACAAATAAGGCATATTCTTCACATCCCGCAAAACAGTGCGCAGCCGCTCGCGAATGCCGACAGTTTTAGTGCGCTCCATATTGAAGATATGAGAAATAACGAATTTATAGGCCTCTTCCAGAACCTTGTCTTTTTCCTTCCCGAAATAATAGTAAATCAAGGACCGGGTGACGTTGGATTCTCTGGAGATATCAGACAAGGTCCACTGTAAATGACCTTTGGCCACTTCCATCTTCAGAATAGCGTTACAGACCGCAAAATAGATTTCTTCTTTCGATTCAGTTGCCATCCTGCAATTTTGACAAAAATACCCGAATTCTGTCAATGGAAGCTGCCGAATTCGACAAAAACCCTCATTTCCTGTCAACGCCATAAAGCGACAAAGGTTTTAAATCGAAATAAATTGCCTTCATTCCAACGAAGGAGATTTTTATGTTCGCAGTGAATCATGTTGTCCAGTCCCTGGGTCAAAAATACCTGAAAACATACGGTCAAAGAATGACCGTGAATCATCAAGACATGCTGGCAAAACAAGAAAAGAACTTTGCCAGCCTGAAGCGTTCCATGACCGGCACCCGCATCTATAAGGATTTGCGCCTGTCCCACATCCACTCTTACGAAGAGTTCGTAAACCATGTTCCGGTGTTTGGTTATGACGAATATGCACCCTATGTCGACATGATCGCTGCAGGCCATAAAGACATTCTTTTTAAAGACAAAGCGGACTATTTTGGTCTTTCTTCCGGCACTTCCGGAAAAGACTCCAAGCGCGTTCCTTATAACGAACGCATGATTCGCATGTTCATCAAATCCCAGAAGCGCATTGCAAGCAAACTGTCCACGTTAGAGCCGAATCTGAATCTGCTGAAAGCAGGTCGTCTGACTTTTGGTTCTGATCCTTATCTGTATTCCCAGAATGGTTTTAAATTTGGTTACATTTCCGGGATTCTGTCCACCCGTGTTCCAAAGGCTTTGGCCAAGAACACCTTCCCTTGCCGGGAGGTGCTGGCTATTTCCAACTGGGACAAAAAGATTGAAATGCTGGTTAACGAATCCATCCAGCAGGACATTCAAGTGGTGAGCGGAATCCCTACTTATATCATTTCTATCTTTGAGGCCGTTTTGCAAAAAACCGGCAAAACCCACATCAACGAAATCTGGCCGAACCTGAAAGTCTTTGTCTATGCAGCCACCCCGATCAAACAATACCAGGAACGCATTGACCGTCTGGTGGGTCACGAACTGAACTATTACGGTGTTTATGCCGCAACGGAAGCCGCTATCGGCCTGCCCTATGAAAAATATGAAAACGGCCGCCAGCGCTATTTCCTGAACCCGGACCTGATTTACTCTTTCACTCCGGTCAATGGACCAAAAAAGAACATCGGCCTGCACCAGATTGAAATGGGCGTGGCTTATTATTTGAATGTCGGCACTCCCAACGGAATGATTCACTATTGCATGAAAGACGTTGTCAGCTTTGATCTGAATAACGGCGATCTTGTATTTGAATTCGTGGGTCGCAAATCCACCGGCATGAACCTGGCCGCGGAAAAAGTCAGCGACGACGAAATTCTGGATTGTTATTTGAACACCAAAAATTCTCACAACGTGGATCTGCGTCACTTCTTCCTGTCCCCGGTCCTGAACAACGGCAAAGCCGCATATCTTTGGACTTTGTTCGTTCCGGAAAAAGCAAACATCAATATGGAAGCCCTGGCTGCGACCCTGGATCAGCAGATGCAAAAACTGAATGGTGACTACCACGACTGCCGCGAAGTGGGGGTTCTGGGCCCGGCCCAGGTGCAGATCATGAATGCTGATTATCTGCAGGCGTACTTCGAGAAGAACCGCAGCCGTGGTCAGTTCAAAATGAAAACAACTTTTGAAACAGCGGAAGAATACCTGAGCTTCATCCGCAACAACCTGGAACAGACAGGACTTGCGCAATGATTCTGTGGATGATTTCGGTGGGATTTTTATCAGCGTTTGCGCTGGGGCCTGCAAGCTTCAGCATCATTCGCAGTCTGGTGTCCCGCCGCACCTGGCCCTGGTCCTCGATTGCAGGTTTTTTACTGGGGGATGTGACCTACATCCTTCTGGCAATGGCCCTGCTAAAAAGCCCGTTGTTTCACCAGGAATGGCTTAAGATTACATTGACAGGGATGACCGCTCTGGTCCTGTCAGCTTACTCTTTGAAGGTTCTTCTTTCCAAAGAACAGCCTGCCACAATTGAGATCCCACATCAGGGATTCACCAAGAGCCTGGCTTTGACCCTTTCCAACTTCCACCTGGTTTTGATCTATGCAGGTCTGTTCGTTCACCTGCGGGACGCAAAATCCCTGTGGCTGGGAGTCCTCGTGTATCTTCTGACCTTCGTGGTCAGCTTTCTGGCTCTTTTGTGGGGGCTTAAAAGACTGCACGGGCCTATCAAGCAATTCTTAAGAAAAATCGAAATCGTGGCCGCCTGCGGTTTCTTCTGCTTTTCAATTTATCTTTCTGTGGGGATCCTATGAAGCGTCTTTTTATCCTGGCTCTTTTACTTCCCGGCTCTGCCTTTGCGGACTGTGTTCTTAAGAATGAACTGCAAGGCCAAAAGCATTTTGTCTGTCAGGCCCCGGGCACTTCGAAATCGGTGCACGTGCTGGATCTGAAGGGTGGTTTTTCCGAGACCGCTTATTTCCACGGCTATTTCCTGAAAAAAGAAATCGAGGCCGGTGTTTTGAAGGGCGTTCAGGTCAGAACCGAACGTGCTTTTTCTGCCCTGGACAAAAAGTCTCAGGATCAGCTTTTGTTGATTAAAAAATGTGTGATCGACAACTATCGCGCCAGCGTTTCTGATGAATTTAAATCCGGCCTTAAAAACCTGCACCGAGGATTGGAAGATGCCGGAAGCCAGGTGTCCTGGAGCGCGTTTGAAGAAACCAACTACATGGTGGAATTCTCTATCTTTGCTGATTCCATGCAAAGACAGATGGATGAAAGCCCCCGCAAAGGAGCCATGAAGGTTTTTGCCTCCTGTGCGCCTTACTTTATCGGGAACACTCTGGCCAAGCCCTTTAAGTTGCTGGTTCAGGGTTTGAGGTCCATTAAAATGGGTTGTACAGGGATCAGTGCATCAGCTAGCAGCTCCAGGGATGGGGCCCTTGTTCATGGTCGCAACTTCGACACGGGCCTTCTGGGTTTCTATGAACCTGAACAGGTCATCGTGATCAATCGCCAGAAAAACGGAACCACGTCTGTGGGGCTGGGATCTGCGGGGCTGCACTATGCCGGCGGCATCAGCGGTATCAACAACCACGGTCTGTCTGTGAGCTTGCATGAACTGCAAACCGAGGGCACCCAGATTCGCTATGATCGTGGTGAATCCGACATCGCCCCTTACCTGCTGCATTCTGTTCTGTTGAAAGCACGCACCCTTAATGAGGCTATTGCCATGATCCAGACCCGCAAGGGCTTTGGAGCGTGGACGTTCTTTATCTCTGACGCCAAAACCGACGAATCCGCTTCCATTGAATTGAGTGGCGACACTGTGGTGGTGGCTCGTCGCGCGCAAAACAAATTCCTGGGTCAGAGCAATCACTTCCTGGGTGGCAAAACCAGTCAGGAAGGTTATGAATACAGCCTGAACAAAACCCTGGAAACCCGCGCGCGTCTGACACATGTCGAACGCACCCTGAATGAAGACTTCGGAAAAATTGATGCTCAATGGGTGATCAATCGCTTAAGTGGTCACAGCGACGAGCTGGTGGGTGCAAGATCCTTTGGTCGCACCACCACGAAACTTTACACCGCCGCGACCCATGTAATGCAGCCAGGCCGCATGCAGTGGTGGATGAGTGTGGCAGAAACCTACCCGACCAACCGTTCACACTTTGTCGGCTTCCGCCTGCTGGGTCCGGGACAAAAAGCTCCGGTAGAAATTCTGGGAACCACCAAAGCGTGGGAAGATCCAACGAAACCTGCCTGGTATGACTCTATGAAATACTATGTGAAGGCCTATCTCGCCAATGAACAGGATCACAGCACGATCACAGGTCTGGATCGCACCCTGGCCTTGCTGGAAACAGCGTCTGCGACCGCAGCTCAAGATGGCGTTTTTGAATTCCCGTACGAATTCATGTGGGCGCGAATCAAGGTTTTGCGTGCAGCCAAAAATATTATGAACGGCCAGCGTGACATGGCTTATAGCGATCTGGCTGAAGCTCAAGAGCGTCTGAACACGATCTCGGCCCGCCTGGGTTCAGGACTTCATGACTATGAAAACTTTCAGCTGGATCTGTGGCGATTCCGCGCAGAGACCCTGAAGCCTCAGGCAAAACAATCCCGTGCCGCTCAGGGTGCTTTCCGTCAGGAAGCTCAAGGATTGTTGCAAGGTTTGATTTCCAAATACCCCCGCCAAAGTGAACTTTATGATTTGCAGTGGAGTCTGGGCGAAGAGGCGCAATTATACATTGTCCTTGATGCCGAGATCCGCCTGGGAACTGTGGAATAACTAAGGTGTGGTGGCGACAGTCTCGGTCAGGACCCGATCGAGGCTGCCGTCTTTTTTCATAGTCTCAATGGTTTTTGAGAAAATATCGGCAAGACGTTTGCCGTCATCGTTATCCTGAAACGCATAATACACAACCTGCTCGGACAGAGGCTGGTTCCGATCAAACTCAATCTGTTTCTGACCGCTTAGTTGCAGCGCCTTCAACCCTGAACGCTCTTCCACGACAAAAGCATCAATCAGGCCCTTACCCAGCTTTTTCATATTCAGCACATCGTCAGCCGCCATTTCAAAGCGGATTTTCTTGTTGCCGATAAGTTCTCGGACGTAAGGATAGCGGAAGGTCAGGCCGACTTTTTTGCCTTCAAGGTCTTTCAGGCTTCTGAGTGGTTTGTCTTTTTTGTAGAAGACATAATCCACCTTGCGATAAAAAGCGCTGGATTTGGCAGAGGCCTGAGGAACATAAACATCCAGTGCCGGAAAGAACCCATCCACCTTGTTGTTAGTGAATGCCAAAAGAGTTTTGCCGGTGGGATAAACCAGAATTTCGATTTGGCGGGAATTGCGCTTGGCGATTTCCCGGGTCAGATTGACGAAAAGGCCTTTTTCGGGACTTTCCACCATTAAAGGAATGGCGAAGGTCGCCATAACAATCGGCTTGGCCGAGGCTACAGACGACAGAAGCAGCAATGCTGTTACGTTCGCGATCAAAGACATAACTAAGTAAAGATTTATTGATGGTAATTAGCAAGGCCTTTTCAGCCAGCGCAACGTTACAAATTCAGATATTTTTAAGACCCAAAGTGGAGTTGCGCTTCCCTTGAAAACCTTCGCGCAGAATCACTTCAAAACCCTGGGCTTTCAGTGCGCGCTTCAAATTCCCCTTGCAAGCATAAGTAGTCAGAAGACTTTTCTGCTCTGTACCTTCGCGCAAAATCTTGTTCAGGAACTCTTCTTCCCACAGGTGCGGAGAAGTCTTGGAGCTGAAAGCATCATATAAAATACAGTGATATTTCGACACCAGCTCAACGTCTGCATCAAGGGCTCCGCTGATTTTGCTGACATCTGAAAAATGATTTCTCAAGAAAAACTTAAGATCCTGCGGATCAAGCTCCGTGTTACCACAAACACTTTGCAAAACCTGATCATAAGTTTGCAGCACTTCCGGATGAAGATTCGTGCGATCCTCGTGCAGCCACTGAATGAAAAATTCGCGCAGTTCCGGGACACTTTCATAACTTGTGATCAAACCCACATCCGCAGACGTTTTTCCCAAAAGCAGTGCTTCGCGCGCGATCACCAGTTCAATGTAACCAAGCCCCAGGCCCACCACTAGAAAATGAGGTTTCTGCACCTTCTGAAGGATCTGTTTTGCAGGGTCTCCGTAGATCATCAACGTCTCAGCGCATGCTCCGCCCGAGTGATGCATGGTCTCGCCGCGATCGGTGGCGCCGTCTATAGACTCAAGCAGACGCAAACTGGGGCTTGCATCGCCCGTGATCTCAATTTCAAAACCAATATCGGCCCAAGACTTCATTTGATTGACTTCCCGCAGAAAAAACCTGTAAAAGTGCCTATGGAAAAAGGCTGGTTAGGGGTTCCCTATCATACTATCAGTGAGCACTACAATAAACTCTTTGGTGAAAAGGTTTATAAGGTGCCGGTGGCTGTCGTTGACGACTGCCCGAACCGCCGTGGCCTGAAGGGCATGCAGACTTGCGTGTTCTGTGACGTTTGGGGTTCTGCCGCCAACGCCGAAAGCCTTTCCATGGAGCTTCGTGCGCAAATCGAAAAATACCACGGCATTATCAGCAAAAAATATAACGCCAAGGCCTTTTTGATTTACTTCCAGGCCTACACCAACACCTTCACCAAGGTGTCTGCCCTTAGAAACAATTTCGACGTGGCCCTGTCTTATCCTTGGGTGAAAGGCTTCACCGTGGGCACCCGCCCGGACTGCCTTTCAAAGTCTGTCTTGGACCTGTGGCAGGAATATCACGAAAAATCCTTCGTGGCCGTCGAACTGGGTGTGCAGAGCTTCTATAATGACCAACTGGAGTTCATGCGCCGGGGGCACACCGCGGAAGATTCCATCGCGGCCATTCACAAAATCGCTTCATCCACGACGGTGGATCTGGGCATTCATCTGATTTTTGGAAGTCCCACGGAAACTGATGAACAGATCATCGAAACGGCCAAGATCTGTAACGACTTGCCGATCACCAACGTGAAACTTCACAACCTGCATGTCCTGAAGAACACTCCGCTGGAAGAGATGTATCACAAGGGTGAATTCAGCCCGATCGACAAAGACACATACACACGTCGTGTAGAGCTGTTCCTGCAGCATCTTTCCCCGCGTTTGGCTTTGCACCGTCTGGCGGCGTATTCTTCGCGCTGGGATGAGCTTGTCGCGCCAGAGTGGACACGAAACAAGATGGGCATGCACCAGCACATTATTGATGTTTTGCGCGCTCACGGCGCTTATCAGTCCCAGAATTTCGCAGCTTTGAACGACTCGGACATGCTTTTGCAAAAACGCTTGTTCGAAAAATCGCAAAGAACAGACGCAGTCCGTGCTTAGTTTCTGCACAATTTAAGATCGTGTAAGATCAGTACAGGGAAATTTCAGCTTTAAGCCCCCAAATTTAAGGTTTCAGCACTGGACTTTAGTTTTACGAGGTAAAATTACAAGCTCTTGCCAGTTTTGTTTGCACGCGACTTCAGTCAAGAGGAAGTTTTTTTTGCCTATTTGATGGGCAACGTCACAAAAAAATCGGCGTTATTTTTAAAATTGTTCTTGAAACATCACCGAAAGAATTACAAGATCGGAATTGAGAGAGATACCCGGCATATGGATATGTCACCAATTAGAGACCACTAGATATAGTGGCAAGCCGAAAGGCGACTAAGGGGGATTCAAGGGAAACAGCTAAGGATTAGCAACTTCGTTCTCACCAATTACCATACAACTTATATATGCATTAACCAGACCTAAGTCTTTACGAGGGGTGAAGATCTTGGGGCGGGATTTTTTTGCCCAAACGGAACTGGGCAGAGGGGATACAGCCATGTTGGAAACAACAGCTCACATCATGAGAGTTAAAAAGCGCGATGGCACACTGGAGCCAGTGGACGTAACGAAAATCGTTGAGCGCGTAACCAAGAATTGCCAGGGATTGACTCAGGTAGATCCTTTGCGTGTTGCCACTAAGGCTATCAGCGGTCTTTATGATGGTGCTTCCACCAAAGAATTGGATAATCTTTGTATCCAGACAGCATCTTTGCTGATCGGTGAAGACCCAGAGTATTCCCGTCTGGCGGCTCGCCTTCTTTCCACATATATTGACGAAGAAGTTCGTTCTCAGAAGATCCAATCTTTCGCTGACTCTGTAAGCTTCGGCTTCCAGGCAGGTCTTCTTGCTGAGAGCACTTACAAATTCGTTGAAACCAACAAAGCAGCTCTTTGCGCGGCTATCGAGCCGTACAGAACAGACCGTTTCGAATACTTCGGTCTAAGAACTGTTTATGATCGTTATCTGTTGAAAAACCCAACAACTCGTCAGGTGTTTGAGACTCCTCAATACTTCTTCATGCGTGTTGCCTGCGGTTTGGCGCAATCCGTGGAAGAGGCTATCGAGTTCTATCGTTTGATCTCTTCTCACGATTACATGCCGTCCACCCCGACTTTGTTCAACTCCGGAACTATGCGTCCGCAGATGTCTTCCTGCTATCTTTTGGATTCTCCAAGCGATGACTTGACTGCCATCTATCAGAAATACACGGACATCGCCCTTCTGTCCAAATTTGCCGGCGGTATCGGCGTGGCTTACTCCCGCGTTCGTTCCCGTGGTTCTTTGATCAAAGGAACAAACGGTCACTCCAACGGTATCATCCCTTGGCTGAAAACAATGGATTCTTCCGTTGCAGCGGTAAATCAGGGTGGTAAACGTAAAGGTGCAGCCTGTGTTTATCTTGAAACCTGGCACGGTGACATCGAGGAGTTCCTTGAACTTCGCGACAACACTGGTGACGAAGCAAAACGCGCGCACAATCTGAACCTGGCAAACTGGGTTCCAGACTTGTTCATGAAGCGTGTTGAAGCCGATGCAATGTGGTCTTTGTTCGATCCGAAAGTGGTTCCTCATTTCGTGGACACTTACGGTGAAGAGTTCGAAAAGGCTTACACCGAAGCAGAGGAAAAGAAACTTTACATCAAACAACTTAAAGCTCGCGACCTGTACAGCCGTATGATGAAAACATTGGCTCAGACTGGTAACGGCTGGATGACTTTCAAAGACCATGCGAACTTGAAAGCCAACCAGACTGGCGAAGCTGGAAACGTGATCCACCTTTCCAACCTGTGCACAGAGATCCTTGAAGTGACCTCTGACAAAGAAACTGCGGTGTGCAACCTGGGTTCTGTGAACCTGTCTCGCCACGTGGAAAACGGTCAGTTCAACTTCGAAAAACTGGCTCGTTCTGTTCGCACAGCTGTGAAATACCTGGACCGCGTTGTTGATATCAACTTCTACCCGATCGGCACAGCTCAGGACTCCAACCACAAATGGCGTCCAGTTGGTTTGGGCGTGATGGGTCTTCAGGATGCTTTGTTCCTTATGAAGCTTCCGTTTGACTCTGCAGCGGCTCGTGACCTTTCTGCAAGAGTTCAGGAAGAGATTTATTACAATGCGCTTGTAACCTCCTGCGAACTTGCTGAAAAGCACGGTCCTCACGGCGCTTACGAGCAGACCAAAGCGGCTAAAGGTTTGTTGCAATACGACCTTTGGGGCGTGACACCTTCTCAACCAGAGCGTTTCGAGAAGTTGAAAGAGAAAATCAAAAAGCACGGCCTGAGAAACTCTTTGATGATCGCGATTGCTCCAACAGCAACTATCGCCTCCATCGTGGGTTGCTACGAAGCGATCGAGCCACAGGTTTCCAACTTGTTCAAACGTGAGACTCTTTCCGGAGAGTTCATGCAGATCAACAAGTACCTTGTGGGTGACTTGAAAGCGATGGGCATCTGGACTGAAGACGTTCGTAACGAAATCAAACTTCAGGACGGCTCCATCCAGGACGTGGCTATGATTCCTCCACAAATCAAGGAATTGTACCGCACTGTTTGGGAAATCCCGATGAAGTCTTTGGTTGATATGGCTGCGGACCGTGGCGCTTACATCGATCAGGCTCAATCTTTGAACTTGTTCCAGGAAAGCCCGACTATCGGCAAACTTTCCTCCATGTACATGTATGCATGGAAAAAAGGTGTGAAGACGACTTATTACCTTCGCTCTCGTCCTGCGACTAAAATCGCAAAAACGACTGTGAAAGCTTCCAGCAACTCTGCAAATCCAACTGCTTCTGAAAGCATGATGGACGCAGCTCCTGCTCAAGAGGCCAAGAAGTCTTACTCTGACGCAGAAGTGATCGCATGTTCTCTGGAAAACCCAGAAGCCTGCGAAGCTTGTCAGTAATCGCGGCTCGCCCGCGGAGAGCTGAGGGGGCTTTGGCCCCCGAAGCTGAACCAGTGAGCTGCCTTTCAGCCACTTATTTTGCTCGAATGAGCGTACTTTTTTTGGGAGTTTTTTATGATTTTGGATCCTGGCTTTGACCTGACTTTGCGCCCGATGAAATACCCTATTTTCTACGAAATGTACAAAAACGGGATCAAGAACACCTGGACTGTGGATGAAGTTGATTTCTCTACAGACCTTGTGGATCTGCACTCCAAAATGACTGAATCAGAAAAACATCTGATCCGTCGTTTGGTGGCTTTCTTCGCAACAGGTGACTCTATCGTGGGTAACAATCTGGTGTTGAACCTTTACAAGCACGTGAACTCTCCAGAGGGTCGCATGTACTTGTCCCGTCAGCTTTATGAAGAAGCTTTGCACGTTCAGTTCTATCTGACACTTTTGGATAACTACATTCCAAATCCAGATGAACGCGCGGAGGCTTTCGCTGCGGTTGAAAACATCCCGTCCATCAAAAAGAAAGCGGATTTCTGCTACAAATGGATTGATTCCATCAACGAGCTGAATGAACTGAAAACGATCGAAGATCGTCGCCGCTTCCTGATGAACCTGATCTGCTTCGCAACTTGCGTTGAAGGTCTGTTCTTCTATGCAGCCTTCGCTTACGTATACTTCCTGCGCTCCAAAGGTCTTTTGGCTGGTTTGGCATCTGGTACCAACTGGGTCTTCCGTGATGAGTCCATGCACATGGCCTTCGCGATCGAAGTTGTTAAAACAGCTCGCAGAGAAGAACCAGAATTGTTCAACCAGCAAATGGAAGACATGGTTGTGCAAATGCTTGAAGACGCCATCGAATGCGAGATGGAATTTGCTCACGACGTACTGAACCTGGGTGTTGCCGGCTTGTCTGCCAAAGACATGAGACAATATCTTGAGTACTGCGCTGATCAACGCCTTGAAAGCTTGAACATTGCTCCACGCTACAACGTGAAGAATCCGTTCATCTTCATGGAACTTCAGGACATGCAAGAGCTTGCAAACTTCTTCGAAAGACGCGTTTCCGCCTACCAAACAGGCGTATCCGGCGCAGTTGCCTTCGACGAGGCCTTCTAGCCTACGGCTAGGATGTCGTAGCGGCGCTACTCCGGCGAAGCCGGGGTGCATCGGGCCGCGGAGACTGGACTTCATCTGAAAAGCAACATTTTTTGGATCTTCTTTTTTCTAATCTGCATGGGGGTGGGATTTCTGCACGGAGTCCTGCCCCAAGGCATTTCCAGAAGCTATTTCGTCACTCCCCGTAAAATTTCTGTACTGACCACGGATGAAGTCCTGTTCCCGATGAACTTGCGTCAGGAACTGGAAGAAGAACTTCACGTGCGTTTTTCCGTCACGGTGACCCGCGACTGGGAATCAATGATGGCCAACGTGGTGGCCAGCCCTTCCGCCGATTTGATCTTTCTGCCATCATACTGGGCCAACACACTGGCGCATCAGAATCTTTTGGCAAACGTCGCCGGCATTCAAGGTGAATTGCTGCAACGAGTTTCCACTGACTTCGTAAAAAGCCGCAATCCCGAAACCTTTACTTTCCTGCCCATTTACTGGATGAAAACCGGCATTGATACTCCGCTGGACGAAACCTTCCAGGATTATCTGAAAAACAAAAAAGAAACCTTCCTGTTTTTGCTGGCCGATGAAGACCTGCTGCTCAAGCACTTCCAGACCTGGAAAGAGCAGGGGTTGCTTGAGCAAATCAATACAAAAAGAATTCTGACCCTGCAGCTGGATCAACTGAGCAAAGCCAGTGATGAAGGGGCCGTGGAAACCCCGCAGAATCGTGAATTCCGCGGCGGTCCTCACCCGTTTTTGAGTGCCCTTTTGATGTGGGGAGCCGCCATTCCGGCGAACTCCACCCAGAAAGAACTGGCTTTGGAGATTCTTGAGGTTCTGACGAATGTGGAGCACCAGGAAAAGGGATTGCTGGGCACCCCTTTTAATTCGACCTTTTCAACTGTGACGGGAAAAGAGATTCCACTGCACAGACGTGCGGATTTTATCCGCGATCTGCAATTGAAAGACACCCTGATTCTTGAAAGCAAAGATCAGGAAGCGCCTTTGAAACTTAAAAACGATTTCAATTTTATTTTGTAAGAGTGAATGTCGGAGCCGCACGGGCTTCGTTCATCACGGCATTTCCGTCCGCATCGAAGGCCTGCATGATGATTCGCATGCTGTAAACGCCAGAAGCCAAAGCCGCAATATTCAACGAGAAGTTAAAGCGTCCGTTTTTACAAGTGGCATAGTTGGCATTGGAGGCCGTTGCCGGATTTGTATCCACCAGGGTCATTTGTGTCGAACCATTCATCACAATCAGCCTGTGGGACGGATATGTTGAAACATAGCACTCGCCGGTGATTTCGGCTTTGGTGTCTGTGTTTTTCATATTGATGGTGGGAGAGAAAAGCTGAACGGTCAGTTCTTCTGATTTCGGAGTTTTATCCAAAGTATGGGTGCTGGAATCATCTTTTTTATCAGTCAGCAGAGAATCGCCTTCCACCGGCTGACAGGCCGCCAACAGAAGACAAAGACTTGAAAGTCCTGCAAAATATCGTACTGATTTCATGAGCTCCCCCACCTTTATAGAATAAATGAGGTGCGGGGACGCTTAAACGAGTTTTTTCATCAGGTCCAGTTTTGAGACGATTTCCCCGTCCCAAAATGCGATAACGGCGGATTTACTTAAAAAGACCCCGGATTTTTACTTCCAACAGCGGACTTAACCCCGTGGTGATCCAGGTTAATTGGTGGTCTTTATCGAGCAAGGCCGTGGTCGGCGTGGCACGAACTCCATAAAGACCGGCCACCTGACCGCTGATATCCACGCCCACCAGGAAGGTATAACGGCGCTGTTCCACCGTGGCCTGAACAAGATCGCGATCTTCCAGACTTGAAATAGCCAGTACCGATTCTGCGGGAATGATCTTTTCATCGATCAGCTTTTGCATGCGGGAAAGTTCGACCTCACAAGGACCACACCACGTGGCCCAAAACACAATCACCACGGGCTTGCCGGCTTTTTCTGATTCAAACAAGGTTCCATCCAGCAAAGGAACCGCAAACGAAGGAGCTGGCTGGTTTTGTTTTTTGAAGTTTTCAATAATGCCCGGAAGGCGATTGATCAAAACCCACAGGACTGCGACAACCAGCAGTCCATTCACGATTTTTCCAATCAGAGCTTTGTTCATTTAAATGCGCACCACAGAGCGGGTTCTGATCAAAGCCCTTTCAAGAAGCTGTGGGTCCAGGAACAGGAAGTACGTCGAAACCATGACCGTGGCAAAAGGAATCAGACCCATAAAGATGCCGATCCCCGCATGGAACGAAAGCCCCAGCAGCAGGCAAAGATATCTTGTCTTGGGCCAGGCCACCATCGCCGGGAAATAGATTTCAAACAGAATCGTCACATAGCCAATCACCGGGATCACCCACGGAAAATGGCGCAGGAACGAAAAGTCCATCGTCGTCATTTGTGGGTTAGCAAGGACACTCCACAAAGCGGTTCCATCCCACCAACTGCCACCTTTAAGTTTTTCCCACCCGGTGTAAGCATAGATCACAGAAATCTGAACCTGCATCATGCGAATCATCATCGAGCTGACGGTGTCGCTCATTTTAAATGAACTTTTCTTACGGACCAGATTCACAACACTTAATCGTTCACAGCTTTGGGTGAAGGCCATATAGAACAGGAATAACGCCCCGATCACATCCGCCCCGAAATTCACCGCATAATTTCTTTGCAGGAATCCGGCATTAATGAGCCACGCGATCCCCATCAGCCAGCGACCGCCAATCCCCAAGGTCAGCAGAGCCAAAAGCACCACCAGCACCAGGTTCATGACAAAATTCATGCTGTCGGGCCAGAGCGTCCACAGAAACAGCGGACGCCCCAGTTCCGGCATCACTTCCAGCGCACGGGTGCGCGGAATCCAGCTGGAGTCTGTGTAAAATTCAAGATTATAGAATCGGGACAGGTTCATATAAAGCAGCGTCGCACACAGCATGATCCGCATATACGCAAGACCCAGCAGACTTTGTGGCGCAAACCAGAACTGATCCCAATGAGCCCAGAGTTTTTTAATCATAGACTCTCCTCATCCCCACCTGCGCAGGAATAGGATTCCCGAACATACTGGACCTCTTTGGACAGGTCACTGACGCTGTCTTCGCGGAAACGCACGGCCTGATCCAGGAATGGAATAGTCTCAATCACATGCTCCATATCCACAGACGTGGCACCCGGATACTGACGACAGAACCATGGTCCCATCAAAACCCTTAAACGCTTGGGATCCAGCACCATATAGCGCATCAATGCCCATTCACGTTTGCGGGTGATGTTCGGCAAAGGACGGTTGTCCTTGGCGGTCTCCAAGGGGAAAAAACCGTAAACCGGCTCTTTAGCCTCTTCACCGGCGTTTTCACCTTCAGTGTACAGATAATTGATGGTGTATTTCAGATACATGGGATGGGCTGGCTCGGGGGAAAAGAAATTCCACCCGGCATTCAAACCCACCGTGTTGGCGTACGGGGTGACCACGTTTGCAGTCACCCGCCCGAAATAGGCACCCACATTGGGCATCACCAACATCACAAAGATATTATATACGATCCAAAGACTCAGAAGAGTCTTAAACAGAAGCTTCACCTTCTTCATCAATGTCGTCCGCCTCACCCAAGAATGGCAACTCTTCTTCTTCGGAAGATTCATCATCAGAGTCAGCGAATAATTGATCGTCTGAAGCCTCATCCAGATCTTCGTCGTTATCAAATGCTACGACAGCTTCTTCCAGCTCGGAATCATCCCCGTCGGTGGATTCGTCCACAGACTCTTCAGAGGATTCATCCAGGGAAGCTTCCAAAGTCTCTTCAGATCCTTCCTCAGAGATTTCTTCGCCGTTTTCCGCAGTCACTGCCGGCTTTTTCATGTTTTCCAAAGCAGCGGCTTTCTTTTCAGCTGCCATGGCAACCAAAGAAGTGCCCGCAGCCAAAGCCTCATCGTACTTCGTCAGCCAGTTTTGATCACGTGTGGAAACCGGCTCGCCGAATGCCAAAGCATCACGGATGTTCTGAGCGCGCTCCTGGTCACGTTTTTCAGCCTGACGGCGTTTTTCTTCCTCAAAGAAGTTGGAAGAAGTCGCGATGTCTTCAAGCTGTTCCTGGATTTTCATCAGCTCTTCCTCACCTTGAGAGTAAGAACCAATGTAAGTTTCAGACATGCTGTCCGTGATAGTGGAAAGAGTCGGTTTTTCCTCCGCCTGCTGTTCATCAATACCATCCGGCAGAAGTTCATCAATCTGGGACAGGGTTGGAAGCTCTTTCAAGCTTCTCAGGCCGAAGATCTCCAGGAATTTTCTGGTGGTGCCGTACTGCATAGGGCGACCTGGAAGTTCGGATTTGCCTTCGAAGCAAACCAGATTCTTTTCCATCAAAGCGCGCAGCAAGTGACCGGATTCAACGCCGCGGATTTCATCCACTTCCGCTTTCACGGTCGGCTGTTTGTAGGCCACGATGGAAAGAACTTCCAAAGCCGGGCCGGAAAGTTTGAACTGACGCGCTTTCAGTGTGCGCTTCAGGAATTCCATATTGTCAATTTTAGTGCGCAACTGGTATCCACCCGGAACTTCTTCCAGGGTGACGCCACGACGGCCGCCAGCGTATTCAACGGCCAGCTGATCCAAAGCACGACGGATTTTGTCGCCACGGATGTTGGTGCCTTTAAACAGAAGTTTCAAAGAAGCCAGACTCACCGGTCTGTCTGAAGCAAACAGCACGCTTTCCACGATGCTTTCAAGGCGTTCTTCCTCGACGAATTCCACTTCTTCAATTTCAGCGGAGTCAAAACCGTCAAGCTCAGTGCCATCAACAGAGACTTCGTCCTCTTCTTCAGAGGCTTCCATCGCGTCCACGTCATCATCAGAAGCTTCCGGAAGGAAACCTTCTGCCTCCTCTTCTTCCTGCAGGAATACAGAGGCGTCGGATTCGATGCCGTCAGCGGAAAGTTCGTCAGTTTCAACGTCAGCTTCGGTTTCGAAGCCTTCAGATTCTTCAGCGTGATTCATTTCTTCGTTGATCAAATCGTCTTTTTCTTCAGACATGGTCCCCTCTACACTTCCGTCACGTCATCTTTAAACAATTCACTCTCAGCAGCCAAGATTTCGTCGTCCGTGGCGATATCATCAACATTTGTGTCAACAAAAGCGATGTCGTCTGTGAGACCAGCACCCAAGTCCATTTGCAGCTGGTTGTTTTCTTCTTCAGTTTCTTCAATCTCTGCCAAAAGATCTTCATCAGCGTCGATCTTTTTGGTTTCTTCCATCATTTTTGCCGCGACTTCATCAGCGCGCATGGAATCGTACTCTTCAACACGGCTCAAAACGTCCGTTTCGATCGGTTTTTTGGTATCAACCCAGATGTCAGAATAAGCTTCGGTCTGATACAAACCCACAAAGCCCATTTTACCCAGTTCAAGCAAGGACAGGAAGGTGATCAGGGCCTGACGGGCGCGGTCTTCTGTTGCCGTCACCATCTCCATCATTGTGGTTCTTTGACCGACAATCAGACGATCCTTCATTTCAAGGATACGGCTGGAGATGGACTGGGCTTTCGCCGCCACCTGGTGAATTTTCTTTTTAACGGCACGGGAAATACGACGGTAGCTGGCGATCAAAGAAAACAGGGCGTTGTCCTCAAGAACAATTTCCTCTTCTTTTTCATCCAGCTTTTCACGGGTTCCACGCAACCACACATCACGACCCACCAACGGGCGATCGTAAAGAAGCTTCGCTGCTTCCTGGTACTTTTGGTATTCAAGAAGTTTCTGAACCAGCTCTTTGCGCGGATCTTCAACTTCGATAGCTTCGCCATTTTCGTCGTACTGAGGCAAAAGCATGCGGGATTTGATCTGGATCAGAGTCGCAGCCATGGCCACGAACTCTCCGGCAACTTCCAGATCCAGTTCTTTCATCAATTTGATATATTCAAGGTATTGTTTGGTGATCTCATGGACTTTGATATCCATGATGTCCATTTCCTCTTTACGGATAAGGTAAAGAAGAAGTCCAAGAGGTCCTTCGAATTTAGGCAACTGTACTGTAATACTCATGAAAGATGGTCCCCTCTACCCTTTCACTAAAACCGGAACGCACTTCGCAGTCCCCGTCCAAACGCCGAAGATTGAATCAAGCGGCTTTGGATTATTCAACAACTCTTTAAGGCCCCCACCCGACGTGTTTGCGCCGCAGCAAAGCCTTAAACTCCCACCCCACTCAACGCAAGATTGATCAGGTGCTGAGAACTCCAGTAAACCGGCTCAGCCAGGAAGCGCAACATCCCCGTCAACACAAGCACCATCAAAACCATGCTGGTGATGTGTTCATTCTGTTCAAGCTTATAATTCAAGCTGGCAGGCAGGAAGCGCGCCAACACCTTGCCACCATCCAGCGGATGCATCGGCAAAAGATTGAAAACAGCCAGGAACATATTAGTCACAATAAAGGTCTGAAGAATCGTCACCGCACCCTTGGCATACATGCCGAAGGAGTAGTATTTCGCCACCATAGCGATCGCAAAAGCGCCCACCAGCGCCAGCAGGATGTTCGAAAGCGGCCCCGCCAAAGCGATCCAGAACATATCCACGCGCGGATTCTTAAGATTGCGGGAATTCACCGGCACCGGCTTCGCCCAACCAAAAAAGATCGGCGACGAAAACGCAATGGCCGCAATCGGAAGAATCAACGTCCCGACCAAATCCATGTGCGCCACCGGGTTCAGAGTCAAACGACCCATCTGCTCCGCAGTGTTATCCCCACGTAGACGCGCCACCCAACCGTGCGCAAACTCGTGGAAGCAAAGTGCAAAAAGAAAAGGAATAAAGTAGACACCAATCTTGGCGCCGATTTCCATCATATCCATACAACCTCACGCTAAAACACACCTAGACTCATGTCTAGTGCGATAAAACACTTGCACATTTAAAGTGCAATTCAGTCTAACACAGCTTGTTAAAAGAAAAGCTCTCGTCATTCCAAGGTCTTGAATAAATCAGTCAAAAAAGCTACCGTGACCCCCGTTTTAAGAAACTGTTTTAAAACGGTTCTGAATACGTTTTAACAAGAACTGAAGCCCAGCCCCAAGGGCCTTACCTGGCTATGCGGCGAGTTCCGCAGCAGACACATTCCAAAGGAATGGTCGTCCGCGAGGACTGTCCGAAGCCGCAGAGGCAGGTAAGGCCCTTGGGGCTGGGCTTCCGATCGAAGGGAAATAAGATGTCTGATACAACAAATGCGCGTCCGGCGCTGACTGTACTTTCTGAGGATGAAATTGCTTTCCGTGATGCTGTAAGATCTTTTGCAGAATCCGAAATCAAACCTCATGTGACTCACATGGACGAAGAAGCGAAAATGAAACCAGAAATCCTGACGAAGCTTTTCGAAATGGGTTTGATGGGTATCGAGACTCCTGAAAAATGGGGCGGTGCTGGTTCCACATTCTTCATGGCCTGCCTGGCAGTTGAAGAAATCGGCCGCGTGGACGGTTCTGTTTCCGTTCTTGTAGACGTTCAAAACACTCTGACAACAAATGCCTTCCTTAAATGGGGCACTGAAGCTCAGAAGTCCAAGTATCTGGGCCAAATGGCTTCCAAAGACGTGGGCGCTTACGCTTTGTCTGAATCCTCTTCCGGTTCTGATGCTTTCGCATTGAAATTGAAAGCAGAAGACAAAGGTGACAAATGGGTTCTGAACGGTTCCAAACTGTGGATCACCAACGGTAACGAAGCCAACATCTTTATCGTATTTGCCAACATGGCGCCGGAAAAAGGCTACAAAGGCATCACAGCGTTCATCGTTGAACGTGGCTTCAAAGGTTTCACAGTTGGTAAAAAAGAAGACAAATTGGGCATCCGCGCTTCTTCCACTTGCGAATTGTTGTTCGAAAACTGTGAAGTTCCAAAAGAAAACGTTTTGGGCGAAGTCGGCAAAGGCTACAAAATCGCGATCGAAACACTGAACGAAGGCCGTATCGGTATCGGCGCTCAGATGATCGGTATCGCTCAAGGTGCATACGAAGCCGCTTTGGGTTACGTAAAAGGCCGTGAACAGTTCGGCAAACCTATTGCTCACTTCCAGGGCGTTCAGTTCCAATTGGCAGAAATGCGCACTGAACTGGAAGCCGCTCGTTTGATGGTTTACAATGCCGCTCGCCTGAAAGACGCAGGTCTGGACTTCATCGAAGCTGCAGCTATGGCTAAACTGTACTCTTCCCGCGCGGCAGAGAAAATCACTTCCAAAGCCATCGACTTGTTCGGCGGTAATGGCTTCACCAAAGAATATCCAGTTGAGAAATTCTGGCGTGACGCGAAGATCGGTCAGATCTACGAAGGTACAACCAACATGCAGTTGCAAACGATTGCAAAAATGGAATTGGACAAATAGTTCAATCCTTAAGTTGAAACCCGAAAACGGCAGGAATCCCCTGCCGTTTTTTTATGATTTTTCCCGGTAATTTTCGTGCTTCAATTCATCCCGCCCTTAGGCTAATCTTAAAGGCATGAAAATCATCCTTGCACTTCTTCTGGTTTTTCCCGTCCTTTCCTTTGCCAACCCCAAGGCGTTTCGCCTGCACCTTTCCAACGAACCGGGAAGCCTTGACCCGAATAAGCAAAAAACTTCGGCCTCCAGCTATCTGCTGGGAAATCTGTATCGCAATATCTTCACCTTTGATGATCAAAAGGGCCTGGTACCGGATCTGGGCAGCGGCTGCACCCGTGACAAGAAAAAGAATCTGACCTGCCGTCTGAAAAAAGATCTGCGCTGGAGCGACGGCACCCCTTTGACGTCCGAAGACTTCCTGCGCACCTATAAAAAGATTCTCGATCCCAAATCCGCAGCCCCGCGTGCCGATTTGCTTTTCAAAATCAAAAAGGCTCAGGATTATTATGCTGGCAAAGCCAAAGCAGCTGATCTGGGAATCTTTGCCCCGGATGCCCTGACTTTGCGTTTTGAGTTCCAGGATCCAGACCCTGATTTTGAATACAATCTTTCAAGTTTCCTGCTGGCCCCCACCAAAGCGGACCTTGGCGCCTATTCCGGTCCGTACAAACTGGCTGAATGGAAAAAAGGCCAAAAGATCATCCTGACGGCAAATTCGGCATATCAGGGCGGACACCCGCAACGCCCGAATGTGGAGTTTTTGTTCGTTGAAGAAGACACCGTGGCTTTGCAGCTTTATGAAAAGAACGAACTGCAGTTTCTGCGCCGACTCCCGACGTTATTCATTCCAAGCCATAAAAAACGCCCGGACTTTCACTGGATTCCAGTCACCCGCCTGGACTATCTGGGGTTTGGACCTGAACTGGCAGACAAAGAAGACCTAAGAAAAGCCTTCACCTATTCCTTGAACTACGTAGAGCTTCAGAAGATTTTCTCGTCTGAAGGGCGCCCCGGCTGCATGGGGGTTCCGGATTCCTGGTTTCCGGAAAAAGCGCCTTGTTACGACTTTGACTTAAAGAAAGTTCCCAAGATTCAGAACACTTCAACCTTTACTTTGATGTTCTCAAGCCTTGGGGGCGAAGACCACAAGCGCGCCACGGAATGGATGCAAAACCAGTGGCTGAAAAACGCCGGCCTGAAAACGCATCTTGAGTCCCGCGAAAACAAAGTCTATCTGCAAATTCTGCAGCAGAATCCTCCAGCAGTGTTCCGTAAAGGCGTGGCTCCGGATCGTCCGACCTGTCTTGCAGCCTTAGAAACATTTGCGCCGCTGAGCCCGGAAAACTACATCCGCCTGAAGTCGACAGAGTATGAAAATATTTTGTCCTCACTTGCGAAGGCAGAAAAACCCCAGGATCAGAAAAAATGGTGTCAAACCGGCATGGACTTCCTGATGAAAAAGCACCTGCTGATCCCGCTGGGAGCCATTCATTTCTCAATGCTGGCCAAGCCTGAATTTACGGGATGGAAACTGAATCAAATGAATCAGCTGGACTTGTCCAACCTGCACCAAAGACCCTAGAATAAAACTCATATGAATGCAGCAGCTCAGTCCGTCGACATCCACAAAGATCAGATCATTTTCAGCGAAGGCGATGCAGGTGACTGCGCCTATATCATCGAAAAAGGACGGGTGCTGATTTACATCACCAAAGACAAAGAGGAAATTCCCTTAACTATCCTGGGTGAAGGCGAAATCTTTGGCGAAATGGCCCTGATCGACAATCAAAACCGCTCTGCCAGTGTGCGCGCTTTGGAAGATGTCCGTCTGGCCATCGTCACCAAACAACAGGTTTTGGAACGCGTTTCCACTGCTGACAAAGTCGTTCAGCTTTTGATGCGTGTATTGCTAAAACGCCTGCGCCGCAAAAACATCGGCGGCCCGGGTGGTTCCCGTATTTCTGAAGCTGAATTCGACAATTCAGGCGCGGGTGATGACGGAACTCAAAGTGCGCTGGATCAGATCAAACTTGAAAATCAGATTTTCCAGGCTTTCCAGAACAAGGAATTTGAACTGTTCTATCAGCCGATCGTGAATCTTAAAAACAAAACCATCACGGGCTGCGAGGCCCTTCTGCGCTGGAACTCCCCGCAGCATGGTTTGGTTTCCCCGAATCTTTTCATCGACATCATTGAAAACTCTTCGATGGTGATTCCGATTGGCCATTGGATTATCAATCAGGCCCTGAAAGACCTGCGCACCATTCAAGATCAGCTGCGTCTGAACAAAAAAGATCGCATGTCTGATGACTTCATGATGAGCATTAATATTTCCGGCCGTCAGTTCACGCATTCTGATTTCGTGAACAATCTGGAAGATCTGCGCGAAAAGCATGACCTGCACACCCAGAACATCAAACTTGAAATGACCGAAAGAATCATGATGGATGGCGCGATCGCCATTGATGCTCTAAACCAGTGCCGCAGCCTGGGCTATGCGATTTCCATCGATGATTTCGGAACCGGATTCTCGGGCCTGCAATACCTGACCCAGATGCCGATCAGTTTTCTGAAAATCGACCGTTCATTCGTAATGAAGATTCTGAGTGATCCAAAATCCAAAGCGGTCGTCAGCTCGATCATCCACTTGGCGCACGCCATGGATATCGAAGTCATCGCCGAAGGCATCGAACACCACGAAGAAGCGCTGGTGCTTGAAACTCTGGGCGCTCGTTTTGGCCAGGGGTATTTGTTCTCTAAACCCGTTGATCTGGGCCGCTTCCTGAAACTGATTTAACCGGCAAGGCCCCTTTTTCCAGGGGCTTTTTCTTTTGCAAATACTTTTAAGTTTATATCTTCATTTGATACGGAGTGTGCTTTTTTCACTACTTAGCATCTCTGATTTTGCCCGTATTTTGACTGCAAAAACACCTCGGTCCCGCCGAAAATTTAGGTACTGGGAAAAGAGGTTCGTTTATGAAAAACAATTCCTTTCTGTGGGCCGGTCTACTGGTTCTTTCCGCATGCACCCCGCAAAGTGCCCATCAATCTTCCAGCCTCAGCGACATCACATCATTCAAAATGAATGGCACGACGGCTTTATTCCGCGCATCGGGGGATTCCTCTTCAACAGGGCTTTCCAAAGCCAGCACAGGAAAAATGGATCGTCTTTATAATCTATTGGATTCTGGCGAATACACCCGCCAGATCTGGGTGAATGACCAAGGCATCGAACATGAGCTTGAACTGTCCATTTCTCAGGTAAAGTGGCTTTCCAAGAAATACGCTTTGGTGGTAATTCAGGATGCCTTTATCGGTCTGGTGAATATCCAGAATGGATCCATCATTCGTCTGGAAGAAATGGATATCAATACCCGATCCGTCACTTTGTTTAATGGGCACCTGTTTGCTTTCAGCAGTGATTTGAAAAATCTAAAACGAATGAACCTGGAAACCAAACAGCTTCAAACTCACATCACCCTGCCTGCCAATTACACATTTATCCCAGGCGATCGATTCCTCACCTCCCAGTCAACACTGTGGTGGAATGATGAGGGAGATGTTCCGGACGAAGGCGGCAGCCGCGAGCCGATGCTGATTGATGAAAACTACAATGTGGCAGCCCAAGTAGTACGAACCCTCGACAACGGCGACGAAAACTATCCAACGATAGCTATGACTCCCAATGGGGATATGACCCAAGTTCAAATCACTCCCTATGGCGGCCCACAGGAGTTTTCTTATATTCACCACAACGGGAAATTATTCTCGGTACGATCCAATAGCGGACCGTACCATCATTTGCAAGCAAGCTCACCTGCCATCACAGATGTGGACTTCACCCTGAGCGAAGTAAATATTCACCCGACCGGAGTTGTACACACGCCGGTGGAACAAATCAAACCCTTCACCAGTAACATGAACTATGATACCGGCACCCTGCTATGCCGCGGACAATACACTATCGACTCGGAAAAACGCCATATCGTGACTGGCAGGGGTGTATTGACTGTGGATCTTTCCGCTCCCGTCACCCAGCGATTCCGCTATCAAGAAAACACCCAGCCTGCATGGTCCATATTCATTAACTCCAGCGTTATCAAACCGAGCATTGCGTGCTTTATTTCCGGGGACTTTATTTTCTTCCTGGGAGCTGATAATAAACTACAACGTATTGATCTGACAGACTTTGCCAACGCCACAGCAGAAGTTTTGGTAAATCAAACCGGCATCAAATCCTTCTATGTCGTGGGTAAGCATGTCTTCTTTACGACCAATGAGGGCACCTTCCGTATCCAAAAAGATGGCTCAGGCCTGAAGCAAATGCCCGGTGACTTTAACGTGAACGATGTGATCACGGTGAATTAAACCATGAAGGCGGCAGGGCGGCTTTCCCTGCCGCCATTTCTTCTATAATCGCTATTAAGTGTCTCAACTTGAGACTTCTAAACTTGAGAAGATTTCCTAAAGTCCACAAGACCTTCGCCGATAAGTCTTATGTCTTAAGACAATCAACCAGCTTAAGATTTCATCTGGAGGTCACACGTATGGCTGACAAAAAATTTGATAAACAGATCCCAAACAATGTTGTTTCCCTTGAATCTGCTCGCTGCTGCGGCGAAGGCTGCAAAAAGAAATCCGATAAAGCAGGTTTCTGTGCAGAACACTTTGACTGGTTTAAAGCCGGCCTGATCACCAAAGAAGGCATGAAGGCGCCGGACTTCGACAAGAAGTTCTACCACTACACGGCAGCAAAAAAAGTGGCTTAACACTGTTCCTATTTCAAATTCATCCGTTAAAAGCCGGGCTCCCACCCGGCTTTTTTTTATTTGTTAGTGGCGTGGCCGGGTTTAAAAATGGCTGAAAAAGGCCCCGAAGATCAAAAGACCGACAAAGAAGAACTTTATTCCGATAGACGTCGCTTCGCGCATGGACATAACTTCTCTTCGGCCCCCTCTTTTGCTACCATAAGTCCAGTTCAAATCTATTAGCACTCCGACGAAGCCGGAGTGAGGTTCGGGGGTCCAACTTGAAAAAAGCCGTCCTTATCACTGGCGCCAGCAGTGGCATCGGTGCCGCCACCGCAATCGAATTTTCCAAAAACGGATACTTTGTCTATCTTATGGGTCGCAACAAAGAGCGCCTGCAGGACGTGGCTTTGAAATGCCGTAGCGGTGCTTCCATCGTCTCCTGTGATCTGTCTGATGAAGCGGCTTTGAACAAGCGCCTGGGTGAAGTCATGGGCGCAAAAATCCACCGCGTGGAATGCGTGGTGAACAATGCCGGCATCTATGAAAGCAACACCACTGACTCCGGATCCGATGAACTGTGGAGTCGCCAGTTTGAAGTTAACATGTTGGGACCATTGCGCATTGTTCGCGCTTTCTTCCCGTACTTCAAAGAACAAGGCGGCGGCAGTATCGTGAATATCTCCTCGACACTGGGACTGCGCCCTCAAGGCCCGACTTCCGCTTATTCAGCGGTGAAAGCCGCCTTGGTGAACTGGACAGAAAGTCTGGCTTTGGAAGGCGGACCTCTGAATATCCGCGCCAATTGCGTGTGCCCAGGCCTGGTCGACACCCCGATTCACCAGTTCCATGCTTTGCCGGACGATCAGAAAAAAGAGACCCTGGATAAAATGGGCGGTTTGCAACCCTTGGGTCGCATCGGAAAGCCTGAAGACATCGCGCGTGCGGTTTACTTCCTGGGCTCGGATCTTTCTTCCTGGACCACAGGGGCTGTGCTTTCTGTCGACGGCGGAATCAATCTGACATGATCATCACCCTTAAAAGCCCCTTTAGCGCCGCGCACTTTTATGCTCAACCCCAATGGGATGAACAAAAGAACCGCGAAACCTTTGGCCGCTGCTACACGCAGTACGGACATGGGCACAACTATGTGCTGGAAGCAGGCTTTCACGGTCAGAATGAAAACTGGCAGACGCAGGCCGATCATTATCAGTCTGTCCTGAATTCGTTGACGACAAAACTGGATCACGAGCATTTGAACTTCGTGATTCCGGAATTTAAAACAAACATTCCGACGACAGAAAACATCTGTCTGTATTTTCTGGAAAAACTAAAAAGTCAGGTGAAGGCCGAAGAAATTTCTTATCTGCGCCTTTACGAGATGGACAACATCTGGACGGAGATCCGCCTATGAGCGAAGACAATAAAGTACGCCTTTCCAAATTGATGGCTGAAAAAGGCATCTGTTCCCGCCGCGAGGCTGATGATTATATTTCCCGCGGGCTGGTGATGGTCAACGGCGAGATCATCGATCAGCTGGGCACCAAGGTCAGCCCGGATGTAAAGATCACACTGGAAGCTCAGGCGCTGAAACAACAAAAACGTCTGGCTACAATTCTTTTAAACAAACCGGTAGGCTATGTTTCCGCCCAACCGGAACCACCCTACCAGCCGGCGATCAAACTGATCACAGCACAAAATCAGTTCGGAAATTCCAAAACCCGCCTGAAAGAAGAACATTTCAAAGGTTTGGCTGTGGCCGGTCGCCTGGATATTGATTCCCAAGGCTTGCTGCTGTTTACGCAGGACGGACGAATCGCAAAAAAAATCATCGGCGAAGAATCCAAGGTCGAAAAAGAATACATCGTGCGTGTGCAAGGTCAGCTGCCACCGGATAAACTGAAGCTTTTGAATTTCGGTCTTTCTTTGGATGGCAAAAAGCTTAAACCTGCCAAAGTCGAATGGCTGAATGAAGATCAGCTGCGCTTTGTTTTGCAGGAAGGTAAAAAACGTCAGATCCGTCGCATGTGTGAACTGGTGGGCTTGAAAGTCACAGGCCTAAAACGTGTGCGCATTGGGAAAATCCGCCTGGGTCAGCTTCCTGAAGGCCAATGGCGCTTCCTTGAAGAGGACGAACGTCTTGATTAGGGCATTGCTGCTGGCTGCATTGGTTTTTGCAGGATTCAACCCGCTGGCGATCGCAGCCAGCAAAGGGGAATCCTACAGCGCAACGATTGAAAACGACACCCGCCGCATGGGCGGACCGAACTCCGATGATGATTATTCAAGCGGTTTTAGATTTGCTTACATCTATGCCGAAGACACCATTCCATCCTGGGCACCCACTTTGACGGAGTGGTCACAGGGACTCAAGAAGGAACTTGAGCAATCAACCACCAACTTCGGCATTTCCCTGAATCAGAAAATCTACACTCCGGAAAACACCGACACCAAAGAACCTATTCTGGATGACCGCCCCTATGCGGCCTGGCTGTACCTGGGGTTTACAGCAAACTACAAAACCGAAACCCACAGCCACAGCCTGGAGCTTGATATCGGTATCGTCGGGCCTCCGGCCATGGGCGAACAGGTTCAAAATGGATTCCACCACATTGTCGATGTGCCCGAAGCACAAGGCTGGGACAATCAAATCGACACCGAGCCGATCGTGCAGGCTTCCTACTTTCAGAAAGTGCGCTTTGTCGATGTGCTGGATAAAACCACCGGCCGCATGTTTGACGTGATTCCCTATGTCGGAGGATCCCTGGGCAATGCCCTGGTTGCTGCACACACCGGCGTGATTGGACGACTGGGAGTCAATATACCGAACGACTTTGGTCCCACCCGCCCCTCAGCTTCAGATGGTGACATGATCAAAGATCCACGCGAAAGCAAAGCCGATCTGCCATGGCGGGCATATGTTTACGGTGCCGCCCGCGGAAATCTGGTGGGGCATAACATCTTTATCGACGGCAGTATCTTTCACAACGGCCCGCATGTGACCCGCAAACCCTTTGTCGCCGAAACGGAATTTGGTTACGGTGTGCAGTACATGAACTTCAGCTTTATCTGGAGATTTGTGACCGTTTCACCCGAGTTTGAAGAACGAGACAACTTCCACAGCTTCGCGTCCATGACCTTGTCGTATTACCACGATCTGGATTAGGGCTTTTTGTCCTTGTTCATGAAATCAAGGCGCAGGTTTTCAAAATACTGAATCTCTTCATCCGTGAAACCGGCCTTGGAGCGTAAAACGCGGTTCACCGGCTCAATTCGCTTGGGCAAACGCAGACGCAAATCCGCCATGCGCTTAAAGAAGTCCTCGCCGGCATCCATCTTTTCCTGACGGCAGATTTCGCGGTACCATTCAGAACCAAAATTAACATGGCCAATTTCGTCGTGATTGATCTGTTTTACGATCTTTTGAATCGGGCCATTCGACCCCAGGCCTTCCAGACGGCGGATCAAAGTATCCCCGGCATCCAGGCCGCTGCCTTCAAGATAACGATGCACGATCAGGATACGATCCAACAAGGTGTCTTCAGCACCGACCGCACGCCAAAGTGCGGAGTGCACCGGCCAATCGCCCCATTTAAACCCCAGGGATTCAATACCCTCCAGGCACATGCGCAGATGTTCGGATTCATTGATGGTGATGGCCACCAGCTCTTCTTTGAAGCCCTGGGGGGCGTCCGGGAACTCGGTCAGGGTTCTTACACCCAGCTCCATGGCCTGAAGTTCGATATTGGCCAGGTCGTGCAGCATGCGGGCCTGCCCTTCAGCAGAAGAAAAGCCCTTTTTCGGGGGGTGAAGCTTTGGATGCAGCAAAAGGACGTCCCTTGCCGGATCTTCAGGCATCTGAGTCCAGGGTTGAGTGAGTTTAAATGCTTCCTCACAGGATTTTTCGATATTGTCTATTTTTTCCCACACATCAGGGACCAAAAAACTGAACATAGCCCCTTTTACATCCCGCTCCCTTTCTTGCCAAATATTTCCTGATTTGGTGCAATAAGTCCCAAGCCTAAGAAGGAGATATATGGGTAAATCATGGAAAACCGCCGGTAAAGTTGAGAAAGCTCAACAAAAAGGCCAAATATTCACCAAACTTGCGCGCGAGATTGCCGTTGCTGCAAAAGCTGGTGGCCCTGATCCCAATGCCAATGCCCGTCTTCGTCTGGCTGTGGATGCAGCTAAAAAAGTTTCCTGCCCGAATGACACTATCGAACGCGCCATCAAAAAAGGTGCGGGTCTTCTGGATGACGGCAAGGTGATCGAAGAGCTGACCTATGAAGGCTATGGCCCTCATGGAGTTGGTGTCATCGTAGAGTGCCAAACGGACAACAAACACAGAACGGCTCCGGACATGCGTCACGCCTTCAAATCCCACGAAGGGAGCATGGGTGAAACCGGCTCTGTTGCATGGATGTTTGATCGCGTGGGCCTGATTGAAGGCACTAAGGACGGATCGTTTGATCCGGATGAAGAAGCCATCGAAGCTGGCGCCAATGAAGTTTCTGCTGACGAAGGCACTTATGAGTTCTTCACTGCCGCTGACGATCTGGATGCGGTTCGTGAAGCACTGACTTCCCGTGGTTGGAAAATCACCAAAGGGGAGCTGTCTTACAAAGCCAAGAACATCACGGAACTTTCTGACGAACAAAGAAAAGACGTCGCAGAGTTCCTGAACTATCTTGACGATATGGACGACACTCACCGCGTTCACGCAACAATTTAACAGGCATTCCCAAAGGGGAGGTTTAAAGACCTCCCCTTTTTTTTACCCGACCAACGGCGCAAACAAAGCCTGTCTTTTGGCAGTTTCAAACCTCGCAGCAACCCTCTTCCACTTGAAAAGCGGCATCGTTCCCAGTGCGCTATAATAAAGGTGCAAAGGAGGTCGTTATGAAATTTGCCCTGTGGCTAACGGCTCTTCTGATGATCGTTCCTCAATTTGTCAAAGGGGCTCCGGAACGCATGACTTCTGATAAAAACGCGTCCAGTGCCACAGAGACAAGTGAAGAACTGAAACGTAAACCGGCCAGTACTCAGAAAGAATCCCCTCTCCTGCCGTGTGCGGGGGAAGCTCATCGGGATAAACTGGGTGATATGGCCCGACTCGAAAGCACGACCCGCGACTGCCCTGCTGAAGGAGCTATTAAAGCTCAGCCTATCAGACCCGCGGATCCGGCTGAACCAGGCCGCCCTCTGAGATATCAGTAGCGCGGTCCTGAAAAAACAAAAAACCCACAACTCGGAGGAAGCTGTGGGTTTTTCGTTTTTAAATTTTAAAATCTTTTACTGTTTCAAAGCCTGAGAGATGAAAGAAATGTTCGTCACATCTTCGCCACGACAGCCTTCATCAGTGCAACGGTTGCTGATCGTACACTGATTTGCACGGTCATAGGCAAAATCCTGAGCACCACGAACAAGGATACCCACGATTTCATTCGTGCGGGCATTAAATACTGCAGAACCCGAGTTGCCGCCATATGTATCCAAATTAGTCACGAAGTAGCCGTTCTTTTGAGAACGCACTTTCGCACCATCAGCGATCTTGGTTGGCAAACCCGATGGATGACCGACAACGTAGATATCATCACCTGGCTGTACTGGAGTCGATTGGATCGCCAATACGCGATGACCACGAACCGGTCTGTCCAAACGAACCAATGCGTAATCCTGAGCGGATGTGTATTCGCGCGCCACGATTTCTTTGCAGGTGTAAACATCGTCAGCAGAAATCGTCTGTGGAGCTGTTTTCGCATCCAGCATACGGAAGCCGAAGACAAAACTGTAAGTGCCGCAATCTTTAGTGCTGATGCAGTGACCAGCCGTTGCAATCAAATCCTCACCAACCAAAGAGCCAGAGCAGTTCGCTGCTGTCGGCTGATCAAAGAATGGCTCGGATTTGCAAAGATCCAATTCGTGACCATAAGTTGTCGTGTTGATTTTGAAGTTGCCTTGGGCATCACGAACCACAGAGCGGGACGGAATCAAAGCCACGGTGGAATCGGCAATTTCGCGAATGTCAGAGCGCTGGACCTGGTACACGTCCACACGTTTGTCTTCGCCATAAATAACTTTTGGAGTGATATTAACAAAACCGACTGAGAACGTTGCTGCAACCGCGACACTGACGGCCGCGACGAATGAATTCCTTTTCACTTTGTCCCCTCTGGACGCTCATCATGAACATCCACCATTACAAGTTTGTGTAATGTGACAGGGAAAGACAACTACTTTTTAGTTTTTAACAAATAATCGAATGCCGTCGCATAAAGCTTAATCTGCTTCAGCATCGAGTGAAGACCATTTGCACGACTCGGCGACAAGTTTCCTTCAAACCCCAAAGCTTTTAAAAACTCTGGCGGAGTCGCCAAAATCTCTGCCGGAGTTGATCCGGAATAAACATTCAACAGCAAACCAACCAAGCCCTTCACAATCAAAGCATCACTGTCACCCTGAAGGTGAACCTGCCCTTGATCATTCAACGAAGCCGACAACCAGACTTGAGACTGGCAACCCTTCACCACGTTCTGCTCGGTCTTCAAAGACTCGGGCATTTCCGGCAAAGCCTTACCCATGTCGATGATTTTCTTATAGCGGTCTTCCCACTGCGCAAGTGCGGAGAAGTCCTGGATAACCTTGTTTTGTTTTTCTTGAATAGTCATATATCTCACCCTGCTTATTCACTTTTCAGTTTGGGAAGTATGGTGAATAGCTCTTCTTCCAGAGACTGCCCCTGCTCACCGATCAATTCATGGAAGGCACTTTTATCCAAATTGGCCACAATCTCAAAGCTCTTTTTGAAAAAGCCCTCTTGATCATCATAATACCCGTTCCACAGCTCGCGAGAGAGCTTTTCCGGGATCACCCAGGACTTTTTTTCGGCCGCTGTGCCGTCAAATCGATTGTGATAGTCCAACAAAGTCATCACCTGGCGCGGGGAAAAATCCAGCATCGCCAAGGCCTCTTCCAAAAGGGCCAGCTCGACATACCAGAGATAATTACTGAACTTTTCCCAGAATTTTAAGCCCGTCTTGCCATAAGAGCTTTTGCAGAAGAACGTCGTGCAGACCACACCGCGGTTGCGCCACACATTGCAGTTCTGGCTTTCTTTATTGAAGTACGGGCACAGCCAGTCCTCGCGCTGACCGAAGTCGCCTTCTTCGCGATTGTTGAACTGGACCTGGTATTTCACCGGCGCGACCAAACCAATGGGAAGTGCGTATTCACGACGCTCAATTTTGTCGCGGAAGATGCGATGAGCTTCCGTGGCAGTACTGTCCAGGAACGTGGCCCCCACCATATAGTTCGCCAAAAAAGGATGGAAGGTGCAGCACTTCAGATCCGCGCGATAATGAATCTTGGCCTTGTTCTGTGGACGTGACATCGCACAGGCATCACAGGTGGCCTTTTTTTCTTCCGGTGCGAATTGCAAAATTTCACGCGGCAGGATGTTTTCATAAATGCGGGGAAGCTGGTACTTTAATAACATCTTTATCCTAAGGGCGAAGCTTGCAACGGTTCACGATACGGTCTTTGACGCTTTTCACTCCGTCAAAGCGCGGGATGGCCGCATCCCACTTCCACACCATATCACGGCAGTTCACAAAATACGGGAAGGCCACTTCGCCTTCGGCGGTGTAACTGGGCTCATCCAGAATTTTCGGCAACACGGTCTTGATCAGGTTTTGCACGGAAGAAGACTTCAGAATGCCGGCTTTTTCCAGATCCAGTGCCACCTCCACCGGAGTCACAAATCCTGTCTGCCCTTCCAGCATCATTTCCGGCAAGACCAGTAAAATGCTGGTCTTGGGATAAACCACGCGGATGAACTGATGAAACTCAACACCACGACCGGCGAATTCTTCGGAAATCTGTTTGTAGATCTCTGGATCCTGCTCGCCGTTGTCGCCAACAAAGATGACTTTATCCGGACGGACTTTCGCCATGACTTCTCTTAAGGTGTAGATTTTGTGAACGTCAGAATCATAATTGGTGCGGTTGATATATTCGCCATCCGGGAAGTTTCCGTTTTCCAGGAACTTTCTGTGGGTGCGCCCCATAAACCAGTCCGGAGCACGGGAAAGATAGACGATCTCAAGATCTGGCTGATCTTTGGCGATCAGGTGATACAATTCGCTCATCCCGGCAAAACGGCTTCTGGAGTCAAAAGCGTATCGGGCGGCCTCAGACAAATCTTTGATGTGGGCCAGCTTGATCGTGTCATCGACATCGCTGACCAAAAGAGTGCGCGCCTGGGCTGACAAGCCCACAAACAGCAAAATAAAAGCAATCCATGTTTTCATTTGGTTAAACCTCCGACTAGCGAAGGTTCTATAACAGAAAAGGCCCTCACTCAAAGGGCCTTTTTCGGGGGCAAAGTAATTACAGGAAATGGCGCGAAACTAAACGCCGTTCGAGTTGAATTTCATCACAAATCGCTCTGGCGTGGCCTCAATCAGGAACAGCCCATCACCATCGCGGAAGGAAAAGCGATTGTCCTGGGTGTGGAACTGCTCAAACAGGGCGCGAGCCTCAGCCCCCCGAGCCTCGAAATGCGCCATCCCCGGACCAATACGCGCCAAAGGCGACTGATGGATGTAGATGGCACAATGATAGTTGTTTTCACCTTTACGAGCGCAGATGAAATTAAGCACTTTCTGAGGCGCTTCCAGCACTTTTCCCCGTCCCACCATAGAATCCTGCTCCGGCCTGTTCATGGCCTCAAAAAGCACGTGCGGGGAACTGTCGTTGGAGCCGTCGTACATGACCGATGCGATATTCACGATCAGCTGCATTCCCAAGAACTGACCTCGGGTTCCGGCCTGAGAAGTCGTCGCCGTCAGAAGCAAAAGAGCAAAAAGAAAAACTCTCATAGAAATGTCCTTGTTGGTTTTTATGAAAGCTTAGCAGTGTCCAAAAGTTTATCAACCGCATTCCCTAACATGTCACCTGACTAGTTCCTGCATACCCCTTTGAGACGCCTCACTATGAGATGAAATAACCTCGTTATTACAATATGTTACGAGGTATTTTTAGGGCATAGCCGCCGTCTTTATGGCGCACCCCTTGCTCTATGTAAAAGCAAGAACATGAAACCTGACCAAGGGGGACTTATGAAAACATTCATCACTATCGCAATCCTGGCTTTCTCTTGCACTTCCTTCGCATGGAGCAGCCGCGATGCCGCTTCCAAAGAATACACGTTTAAATACAAACTTTCCGGCCAGACTCTGGAACTTAAAAAATCCGCAGGCAGCTACGAAGAAGCTTACGAACAAGCAGCCCAACAGTGCTTCAGCTTCTACAAAGGTGCTGGCAGAGTTTCAGAAGACCGCGGTTTGGATATCATCGACGTTTGCGCCAACCCACGCTCCTAAGACGCGCCGCACTCATGAACCTGCTATCTTGCTCGAGCCCCCTTGCTCGCTTATATTGGGATAGCAATTCAATGAGGTTATAAATGGGTATTCTGAAGTCCATCGGTCAATTTTTGGTAGGTAAAGATCCAGACATCTTTGATGAAAAGGGTCAGGTCTCTCACAAACTTCCTAAGAAAAAATGGGAAGCTTGGCACAATCGCACCAAAACAGATCCAGAGTACAACTGGAGAAACCACACTGGCATCACTGGTGCGGCAAAAAAGAAAAACAACTAGTCTCTAGTTGAAATTAGAAGAGCCCCAAGAGGGCTCTTTTTGTTTTTAGGGGCTACTAAGATCCGAGCTTTTCCGAAAGACTTTTCACCAGTTCCTGGGCATCGCCTGACGGCTTCACAACAAAAATATCATCCACCTGACGCCCCCACGTATGCACGCGGGCGGACTTGATACTCATCCCCGCATCACTCAGGGCTTTGGCAGCAGACGCGAGCAACCCCGGCTGATCGGCTCCTTTAAAGCTGACCACCCATTCCTTGTCATCCGCACTGACGATCTGAATCGTATCAAACTTCACCGCCGGCACGGGCTTGCTTTGCACCGACGCATTTTCGATCATTTTGGACAATGCTGTCAGATTGCGGGAACTGGTCACCTGGAACCAGTCATAGACACCGACCTTGGGCAGCGTATGAATGGAGGCATGACGAATCCCCAGACCCAATGAATACAACTGGCCTACATAGTCACTCAAAAGACCGCGACGGTCTTTCTTGTCATGGAAGCGGATCCACAACTCGCCCTTGCGCGTTTTCAGCATGCGTGGTTTTAACGAGACCTCGCTGGTTTCAGCTTTCTTCAAGTCGTCCACCAGATCTGTTAAAGAAACACTTTCAAGCAGCTGAAGGCCCAGCTCTTCCACCACTTCAGCACTTAGATTCAACTTCTTGCGTTTCTTTAGCGACTCGAAATCAAAATAGTTCTGCGCACGTTTGGATTGAAGATTTAAGACCAAGTCCTTTAAAAGCTTCGCCTTCCAGTCATTCCACGCTTCGGGATTGGTGGCCCGAATGTCGATGGCCGTGAACAGCGCCAATCTTAAAAGGCGCGCATCGGAAATGCCTTTTTCCCGCAGTTCCTGCCAGACCTTGGGGTCTTTCGGGTTCTTGCGGAAGGCGGCTTGCGAAAGCTCCAGATGGTTTTGCACCATCCACTTTACTTCATCCGTAAACGCTTTTGAAAATCCATAGCTTCGGAAGTCTCTTTCAACAATCATCACGCCCAGGTCCGAGTGATGCTCGGCGCTTTCCAGCCCCTTGGCAAGATCGTGATACAAACAGGACCAGGTCAGAATCTTCCAGTCTTCCCTGGTCAGATCCTTGCTGATGAATTTCATCGGCCCCAGTTCAGAGGGCTTTTTATAGATACGTTTTACTTCACGACACGCCTGCATGATATGGGAATCAGCAGTGAATCTGTGATATTGATCGTGCTGAACATAACCCACCAGGCGACGCACTTCCGGCACCAGTTTGTCGATCAGGCGCGAACGAAACACACTGACCAGAAACTCGTCGGATTCTTTCACCTCCAAAACTTCATCCAGTGCTTTACCGCGGCGTTTGGCCATGGTTTTCACCAGCTTATCGGGAATGAGTGAATCCAGATTCTCGCGGACTTTCTTTTGCACCAGCACGCGGGGACTCTTATGTAACGCAGTTAAAAAATCCTCGAACTTTTTAAAAGTGCCACTTTCAATTTTGCGCAGATCTTTTTCAGAGGCTTCGGCAACTTCAACAATCCAGTCCGAATAGAAGCTGACCCGGGAAAGACCGCGCTGCAAGTTGCGCATGAAGTCCTTGTGGGACTTAAAGCCCATCCATTTTCCCAGATCAAACTGCACGGCGCTGGATAAAATGTCCCCGTGACCGTCCAGATGAAGCTTCTGCCGCAAGCTCAGGAAATAACTGCGATAATACTGAAGCACATTCAGGGCGTGGCCGGGATTGTTGAATTTTTCCGCGAACAGCTCATAGATCTGCAGCCCCTGCTCCAGATCACGCAAGCCCCCGGGGCCGAACTTGATATTGGGCTCCAGATAATTGGTGATGGAATCAAAACGCTTTTCGCGGTTCTTGCGTTCATCTTTGATGGCTTTCAGCAGAATGCGACGGAAGTGTTTTTTGCGGGTCCAGATGTTCTTTTGCTGCTCAAACAGCTTGCGCGCCCCTTCAGCAGTCAAAGGCTTTGCTTTTAACAGCGCCAGAATGTCGAAGGCTTCAACCCCTTCGGTCCAGTCCTCCATATTCAAAGGCATGCGATAGCGAAGCTTTAAACCGCGCTCGTGCAGATGATCGGTGAAGGCTTTAACTTGCGCTTCATCACCACAAAAAAGGATGTCGATATCGGATTTGGGACTTAGCTCACCACGGGCCCAGGACCCCAGCATGATGGGATGGGTGTCGCGCCACTGCGGATTTTCTTTCAGGATTTCTTCTAATTTAGTGCCCAGCCAGTGGGACAGACTTTCCGAGGAAAAACAAAACACCTGGCGCACATCCCCGTCCGGTGTCATCAGAGGGGGAGTCAGGATTTCCTGCGCCTGTTGAAACTGCTCGGCTGTCAAAAACGTCTTGTGGGCCATAAAGTCCTCTGACTTTAAAGGATCACCGAATTTGCCAGCCGACTCAAGTTTAAACGCGCTCGACGATCTCTTTCCATTTAGCGACCTGATTCATAACATCCAAAGGACTTGTCTGCATCAGCGGGAACTTTTGCAGCTCTTCCATCAGGGACTTCATTTTCTCGCCCACTCGAGCCGCTTCCGGATCCACGTTCACCACCACGGGTTCCACGTAAACCTCGTCCGACGTCAAAGAATCCAGCAACGACAATTGGCTGCTGGCCTGAACTCGTTTGGATTCGATATCACGCAGAAGACTTTTTGCACGCTTGGTGACGGTTGCCGGCAAGCCCGCAAGCTCGGCCACCTGAACCCCGTAGGATTTCAGCGCCGGACCCTTGACAAGAGTATGCAGGAAACGGATTTCACCGTTTCTTTCTGCCACCGTCATGTGGGCATTGGTGATCTGACCGAAGCTTTGATCCAACGATGTCAGTTCGTGATAGTGAGTGGCAAAGAAGGTCAAAGCCTTCACATCACTCAAAAGATGTTCAAGGATGGATTGCGCCAGACACATACCATCGAAGGTGCTGGTCCCACGCCCCACTTCATCCAGGATGACCAAAGAATCTTTGGTGGCATTTTTCAGCATCGCGGATGTTTCAGTCATCTCGACCATGAACGTGGACAGACCTTCAGACAACTGATCACTTGCCCCGATACGGGTGAAGATCGCATCAAAGATCGGCATTTCAGCCTCATCACACGGAACGAAAGAACCCATCTGCGCAAGAATGGCATTCAAAGCCACCTGACGCATCAATGTGGATTTACCGGCCATGTTGGGACCTGTCAGCAACAGGCAGGAATGCTGGCGAAGCTCCAGGTCGTTGGCAACGAAGTTCTTTTTCACGGTTTGTTCAACCACCGGGTGGCGGCTGGCTTTCATTTTCAAAGAACCATCTGCAGAGAATTTCGGACGAACGTATTTTTCCTCAAGGCTTAGCCATGCAAGGCTTGCCACCACGTCGACTTCACTACACTCGTGCGCCAAAGCCAAAAGTCCCGGACACTGAGCCAGGATCTCTTTACGAAGAGCTTCAAAGAATTCAAATTCCAGGTCCGCACGCTTGGTGTTGGCGCTAAGAACTTTTCTTTCAAGTTCGATCAGCTCATCAGTGCAATAGCGTTCCGCATTGGTCAAAGTCTGCTTGCGCTGATAGTGCGCCGGCGCTTTGTCCTTATGGGAATTGGTGATTTCAATGTAATAACCAAAAACGTTGTTATAACGAATCTTCAGACTGGAAATGCCGGTCTTTTCTTTTTCTTCCGCTTCCATGCGAGACACCATGGCCTGCGCATTGGTGGAAAGCTCAATCAGCTCGTCCAGTTCCGGAGACACACCATTACGGATCAAATAACCCTGCTTGGTCGCCAAAGGCGGATCTTCAACCATGGTGCGTTCGATTTTGTAAGCCAGGTCACGCAGGCCTTCAAAGTTGGCCTGGCCACCCGTCGCGTGAACCAAAACCTCCAAAGCACTGATACCCGCGTGCACACTGCCCGCCAAAGCCAGCAGATCACGGCCATTGCACTGAGGCTGGGAAATCTTACCCAGACGTCTTTCGATATCGCCCATCTGCCCCAGGATCTGACGAACGCGCTTTAGCTCCAGAACATGACTGCGCCAGAACTCAACAGACGACAGACGCTGTTCGATCGCATTCAAATCACGCAAAGGGAAGCTCAACCACTGACGCAGCAAACGGCTGCCCGCAGAGGTCTGTGTGCGGTTGATAGCATGGAACAAACTGCCCAGACCTTCACCCTTATAGGTCGAGAAAACTTCAAGGTGACGAAGAGTCGTGCTGGAGATTTCCAGACGGTGTTCAAGATCACGCATCACAAACGGAGAAATAGTCGCCAGCGACTCTTCGCCAGACATATTGCCGACATAAGAAACCAAACGAGCTGCCGACATCGGGGCCTCGTTTTTAAGAAGCGGATGAAGCAGGTCTGCGATGTCTTCGTGGTGACTGATCAGCACACCGTCCACACCCGTCAGCAGGGATTCATCTTCTTTGGCGATCACGATCTCTGCCACCGGCAGGATCTGCAGGAAGCGCAAAAGCTCGGTGGTCTTTTTGGAACGGAAGAAGAACGCCTCGCCGGTTGTTGTATCCAGGAAGCTTAAGGATTCGGAATCAAGACTGACCAGATAGTGCGGTTTTGTGCCGTCCAGAGTGTCGGAATCATAAACCATCCCCGGCGTCAGAACGCGGGTCACACCACGCTTTACGATGCCTTTGGCAAGTTTTGGATCTTCCAACTGATCACAGATGGCGATCTTGAATCCTGCTGCCAGAAGTTTATTGATAGGCCCTGCGATAGAGTGATGAGGCACTCCGCACATCGGCGTTTCGTCCTGGGATTTTTTATTTCTTTGAGTCAGTGCAATTCCCAGCACCGGAGCTGCTTTCACAGCATCATCAAAGAACATCTCAAAGAAGTCCCCCATACGGAAAAGAAGGATTTTATCTTGATGGACAGATTTGATGTCCCAGAACTGTTTCATGAGTGGCGTAAGATTCGACATAGGCCAAAAAAATTAGCGAAGCTTTGAGGCTATTTCACTGGAAAAGCGCAGGATGACGCACTGCGCGCCTTAGTCATTTCCGTGCTGCCGTTTTTACCGGCATGACGCAAAAGGAAGGGGCCTAAAAAGACCCGTTTCTAAGTCAAAACCCCTTGATTCCGAGGGCTTTTGTTAGCTGGCCCGCAAGAAGGACCCGCCTTAAAGACTCTTACTCAAGAGCCTTCAAAAGTTTGGTGTAGATGCCGTCGAATCCGCCATTGCTCATGATCAGGATGACGTCGCCTTTGTGGGCTTTGGATTTCAAGGCTGCGACGATGTCGTCCGCTGTATCAAAATCTGCCGCAGACACTTGGGTTTTCTTCAAATCATCCACCAGTTCGTGAGTCGAGAATCTGTTTTCCGCATCGATCTTGGTTTGATCAAAAGCTTTTGCCAGAAGAACTTCGTGAGATCCCTTGAAAGCCTCCACATAGTCTTTCTGGAAGACTTTACGACGGGACGTCGCACTTCTTGGTTCAAACACCGAGAACACTTTGCGGCCCGGGTATTTTTTCTGAATGCCTTTCACTGTTTCACGCACCGCTGTTGGGTGGTGGGCGAAATCTTCAATCACCAGAATGCCGTTCGGCTCACCCAGAATTTCCTGACGGCGCTTAACACCTTCGAAGGATTCCAATGCGATCTGGATGCGGTTTTCAGAGAAGCCCAGCATCTTGGACATCGCCACCACAGCCGTGGCATTCAGGACGTTGTATTCACCGGTGATCTGCATCGCATAGGGGCCCATGATCTCGCCACGGTGATGAACTTCAAAGCCCAGACCATTCGCGTTTTGGAACATGATCTTCGCACGGAAGTCAGCCTCTGCACCAAAACCGTAAGTGAATGAATTTTTGCACTTGGTAAGCTTGCGAAGCTCCATCACGTTGGCATCTTCCGCACAAGCCAGCAACGTTCCATTTTCAGGAATAAGATCCATCAGACGAGCGAAGGATTTTTTCACGTCATCCAAGTCCTTATAGATGTCCGCGTGGTCAAACTCCACCGAAGTCAGGATCACGTGTTTTGGACGATAGTGAATGAACTTTGGAACTTTATCGAAGAAAGCCGTGTCGTACTCATCACCTTCGATGATGAAGTAATTGCCTTCCGGATTTTTGAAACTTTGAGAGAAATTCTTCGGAATCCCCCCGATCAGGAAGCCCGGTTTTACTCCTGCATTTTCCGCCACCCAGGCCATCATGGAAGTTGTTGTGGTTTTTCCGTGAGTACCGGAGATCACAACGCTTTCACGATTTTCGATGATGAATTCACCCATCGCTTTTGGCAAAGACGTGTACGGGATACCCAGCTTTGCCAGTTCTTGCGCTTCTTCATTGTTGGCAGAAATCACGTTACCAACGATCACGAAGTCCGGCTTCGGATGCAGGTTTTCGGCCTTGTAGCCTTTCATGATATTGATGCCCAGACTTTCCAGCTGCGTCGACATCGGAGGATACGGATTGGAATCACTGCCGGTGATTTTAAAGCCACGGTCTTTTAAAAGACCTGCCATGGAGGCCATCGCCGTCCCGCAAATACCCATCAAGTGAATGTGACTGCCTGGTTTGATATTCATCTTAAAGTCCACTTCTTCTGTAGTTTTCAACAATCCAATTATGAATTTCCGGACGCAATTTGCCAAAGGCTTTGTTATCAGATCCGTACAGGACCCGATTGGACAGAATGATCACACTCAAGTCCATCTTTGGATCATACCAGACGGAAGTTCCCGTAAAGCCCGTATGCCCGATGGAATCCAAAGAGAAATAAGTCCCGCAGCTTGCAGAACCCGGTGTTGGCATCATGTAACCCATTGCCCAGTCCCCTTTGCCTTCCGGCAAAGCTCTTTTGGCAAACAACTGAGCTGTTTTTTGGCGGATGGAATAACGGGCAATCCCCATCAAGTGCGAACGCAGGTGCAAAGAGAACCAGCCCGCATCATCAATACTGCCGAACAGACCCGCGTGAGTTGAAACCCCACCCAGCGCCCACGCATTCAGATCATGCACTTCACCCTGGACCAGCTTGCGACGGACCGGGCATTCCTCGGTCGGCGCATACAAAGAAGCCTTGTGAGCGGCCTTGTTATCCGGATGGAACTCCAAAGTCGTGCCCAGATAGAATTTGTTTTTAATATCTGTCCAGACATCATCCAAAGACTTGTCGTAAAGCTTTTCAATGATGAAGCCCAAAACCAAAAAGCCCACGTCGGAATAAACCGCAGTGTCCTGCTTTTCGATTTTCAGGTTTTGCAGCATGCCCTGCAGCTGTTCACGGCGTTTATCACGCGGCAAAGAGGTGTTGATCTCCTGATACAACGGCAACCACCAAGCCAGACCTGAACTGTGGGTCAAAAGCTCAGTGATGCGGGTTTCTTTGTGCGCAAACCATGGCAGAAGGTCCGCCACTTTGGTTTCAAAGTTCCACTTGCCCGCCTCAAAAGCCTGAACCATGGCCTGAGTCGTGAAAATCACTTTCGTCAAACTTGCTAGATCATAGTAGGCATAAGTGTTACCCACCGCCACATCACAGATGATACGGCCGCCCTGATAAGCACGCACCATCACACCCGGAGTGGTGTCACGAATGCGGTCTTCAAGTTGAGTGATCAGATTTTTTTCCAGTACAGAAAATTTCATTATGGACGTCCTCCGGTATCGATCGTCAGAACGGTGCGGTTGTTCGCCACCACCAGTTCACAGGGAGTATTAAAGGGCACAGGTCGTTGCACCGGAGCATGTCCGGCTTCAAGACCCTTAAAGAGCGGAATTTCCAAATCCGCAGCCCAGCGTTTAAAGACCAATTGAGTTTTATCTTCGGTGCCATTGGGTTCATTGCCCCCAATGAAATCACCCAGCACAATGCCATGACATTTCTTCAGAATGCCGGCCTGACGGAACTGCTCAAACATACGATCTATGCGATAGCCGCGCTCACCGATGTCCTCGACAAACAACAACCGGCGATCCGCATCGACCTGCCACGGAGTTCCCAGCGTGGACTGCAAAACCGTCAGATTGCCACCCACGATTTTGGATTTCAGGGTTTTCACCTGACGAGCGGCCTCATTCATAGGTTTCAATTTTTTAAATTCAACCTGGCGGGTTTTTCCAAACAGAATGTCATGAATTTCTTTTTCATGTTTGGCAGAAACAAGATTTCGTCCCAGACGATCCAGCAAAGGCGCATGCAGACTGGACCAGCCCCATTCCTGATTCACGAATGTGTGCAAAGAGGAAATGTCGCTGATACCAATCAGCAGTTTCGGCTCTTTCGGTTTCTTCATTTTAGCCAGGAAAGGAATCAGACGGTTGCTGCCATAGCCACCGCGCAAGCACCAGATCACCCGGGAATCCCTGGATTCAATGGCAGCCTTCATGAACTGCCAGCGCGCCTCATCTTCGTGAGCGTGCAGGAAGTGCGGCTTGATGATGCCTTTGGGAATGCGTGGCTGCAGATTCCATTTTTCCAGGAACGCACGCGCCCCTTCCACCTCTTCAGGCTTGGAAGGATAGCCCGGGGCCACCACATCAATCACATCATTTTCTTTCAAAAACTTCCAGGTCATTGTCTACACTCTCTTGATGATGTCTTTGATGGCTTTTTTGTGTTTCTTGCCGGTAAAGATCTCGTCGATCTCTTTCGGCTTCAAAAGCTTCTGGATCTGATCGTCCACCAGAAGTTTGTCTTTCAGATGTTCTCCGTAAGACAGGGAATGACAAAGACGCTGCACCAACGCATACGCATCCTCACGAATCATTCCTTTTTGAATCAGCGCCAGCAACACGTGGGAGCTGAAAATCTGTCCTTGAGAACTTTCAATATTGTCCATCATGCGTTTTTTGTTCACATCCAGACCATCCAACAAAATGCTCATGCGATTGCAGGCATAGTCCGCGACGATGAAAGCATCCGGGAACACCACGCGCTCAACCGAAGAATGGCTGATGTCGCGTTCATGCCAAAGCGCCACGTTTTCAAATCCGGCAATGGCATAACCACGCAGCAAGCGGGAAAGACCGGTGATGTTTTCCGCACTGATAGGGTTCTTTTTGTGAGGCATCGCTGAAGAGCCTTTTTGACCCTTGGTGAAGCCTTCGGTCACTTCAGCCACATCACTGCGCTGAAGATGACGAAGTTCCACCGCCAGGCGCTCAAGCCCTGTTCCGAACAACGCCAGGGCAGAAAGCATTTCGGCATGACGGTCACGCGGGATCACCTGGGTTGCGATAGTCTCGGTTTTCAACTTCAGCTTCTTTGCCACCAAAGTTTCAATTTTGGGAGCTTGAGAAGAATAAGTCCCCACCGCACCGCTAAGCTTGCAGATCATCATGTTATCAAGAGCGGATTTCACACGTTTTTTATTGCGCTGAGTTTCAGCCAGGAAGCCCGCCATCTTGAATCCGAAAGTGGTTGGTTCGGCAAACATGCCGTGCGTGCGTCCGGCACACAGGGTTTCCGCATGCCTGGTCACCAGGGTTTTCAGGGATTTTTCCAGAGCGACGATGGATTTCATCAGAACGACCCCGGCTTCACGCACCTGCAAGCTGAAGGCGGTATCCAGCACATCCGACGAGGTCATGCCGTAATGGATGAACTTTCCCTGCGGGCCGACGTTTTCAGCCAGATTTGAAACAAAGGCGATGACGTCGTGTTTGGTTTCTCGTTCGATTTCAGAGATTCTTTTTACATTGAAGCGAGCTTTTTGAGCGATGATCTTGGCTGCGTTCTTGGGGATGATGCCAAGCTGGGATTGAACCTGCGCCACCGCAATTTCAACTTCCATCATTTTTCCGAACTTGTGGTCGGCGTCCCAAAGAAGGCCCATTTCCGGGCGGGTGTATCTCTCAATCACGGATTTTGTTCCTTTCGCTTCTTCTCTTTTTGCTCTTTCAGAAGTTTTTCTTTCCACCAGTTGACGATCTGAAGCTGGATGCGCTCATGATTGTCAAAGTAAGATCCCCAACTGTAATGCGGCCACACTTCGGGCCCATCCAGATGAAGGTTGCCATAACCAGCACGTCCGCGACGGGCCGTCTGCTTTTCACCAAACACCGGGAAGCGTGAAGCCCCCAGTTGCGCATAAGTATAGTAATACTCCTGAGGGAAGCTTAGAATCTGCGGATCCGACAACGACATGCGCGCCGTCAGCAGATTCTTCATGCGATCACTGCGCACAGTCAGGTATTCTTTATTGAATCGCTGCACCGTCGGAATTCGCATCCACACATCAAATTGATCTGCCAATGAAGTTCTTTGCAAAACCATCATGTTTTCATGAGTCCATGGCGAAGACAGATCATCCACCACCAGTGTGTGCAGCGGCAGGCGATCGCGTTCAAAGCACTGCTGCAATCCCACGCGGTAACGAACCCAGCACCACTCAGGCTCTAAAGCCCCTTCAGGGAAGAAGTATTTTCCCAGGCGCTCATTCAGGAAGTAAGTTTCTTCGCTGGAAAGCATCCAGATGATTTGCTCCAGACGGAACAGACCTTGCTTTTCACCCGACAGCTCAAGTCCGGTGATAGACTTGCCACCACCAAAGGACACGTCCATGATCTGATGCGGGCGCATGACTTCAACACCTTTGCTGACAAGCCAGGTCAGGGATTTCTCAAGACCGTTGCGAGTCGCCTGACGAACCAGAAATGACGACGACAAAGGAACGGCCGCCCCCACAGAAGCTCCGCGCGCATTCGGGGCATAAGTGGTACCAGCCCACTGATGCGCCAGATGCAAAATCCAGCTCTGATCAAAACTCAAAGCTTCAAGATGCTTGTAAAGATTTTTCGCGGTTTTATCAGCACTGCTGCCGGCGATGAATTCTTTGACTGGTGCTGCCAGTGAAGACTGATCCAGTTTGTATTTGCTGACCGGACCTTTGAATTCAAAAGGACCTTCCTTCAGCCACAATGTGAAACCGTTGGAAACCTCATCGTAAGGATCATCCGAATACAGACGCTCAAGCTGGGACTCGGAAACGCGTTCGTTGCGCAGAAAACCAAAAGGACCTTCAACGTCTTCAGAGGGCCACACGCCCAGCTTTGAAGACACATCAACAAGAGTTGTTTTGATACCTTCTTTCGCCAAGGCCGCCGCCAGCCAATGACCGCGACCAAATGCTGAAATCAAGATAACGGGACTGCCCAGTTCCATCGCCGAGATAATCTCCTGTTTTTGAATTGAATTAGAATCCTAAAGGCTCTTAATGATTAGAAAATCACGAATTGATAAAGTCAAAGGTGCGCACTGCATCCAAAGGGTTTCCCGGGGCTTTTTCTTGTGATTTACCTTCGCCCCCTCTAGAATACGCCCATCAGGGGGAAACCATGCGTATTTTTACTCTTATCGCCCTAATTTTGTGCACTTCTTTTGCCTGGGCTAAGGACACACCATCCAGCTTCTTTGATCTTTCCGCGAACTCGCTTTCCGGCAAAAAGATCAATTTCTCCACATACCGGGGCAAGGTTGTTTTGGTGGTCAACACCGCTTCACAATGCGGGTTCACTCCTCAACTAAAAGAGCTGGAAGAAATGTACAAAAAATATGCAGACCGCGGTTTCGTGGTTCTGGGCTTTCCTTCCAACGACTTCAAACAGGAAAAGGGAACGAACGACGAAGTTCAGACTTTTGCCGCCAAGGAATTTGGCGTGACCTTCCCGTTGTTTGATAAAGCACCGGTCAGTGGCAAGGACATCCAGCCGGTTTATCAATTCCTGACGACACAAAAACCAGGATTGATCTTCAAAGACGTGGCCTGGAACTTTGAAAAGTTCCTTATCAACCGCAAAGGTCAGGCGGTTGAACGCTGGAGCTCAATCACCAAACCGTCCTCGGACTCCATCACAAAAACTGTGGAAAAGGCCCTGAACGAACCCCTCTAAAAAGTCCGGCGTCCCAAAGCGAGACAATCCGCCGATTTCTGGACTCCGTTTTGATACTTTGCTTTGAAGTTTTGCCCCTTTTGATTCGATAATATCAAGAGGGGGACCTTGTGAAAACCACAGCTCGATCACTTACATACAGCCTTCTGATTCTACTTGCTTTGGGGCTTAGCCTACCCTCAAAATCCCTGGCTCAGTCTGATCACAAATCCTACCTTATTTCCCAGGTTGACGCGGACGAAGCCTATGATCCATTCACTGATTATTCTGAATTTGAAGAAGAATCCGACGAAGAAGCTGACATCAACTTTTTCCGCAACGGCCGCTTCTTCACAATTGGTCTTGCGGGTGGTATGCGCGGATTCACCGGCAACTTTGCGGATGCGTATTCCTCGGCGCCAACTTTTGGTATTTTCCTGACTTACTTCTTTGACCTGCGTCTGGCGATGAGCCTGGGGTTCCAGACTGGTGACCACGCAGTGAAGTTCTCTGTAAACAACCAGGCCAAAACCTACGAAGGCAACGTGTCCATCACGGCCGTGAACTTTGATTTGAAATATTACATGAACACCCAGAACGTGACCCGCGGTCTTGCGGATCTGAATCCATACATCCTGGGCGGCTTGGGTCAGTTCTATCGCACATACACAATTGCGGGCCTTGATGGCTTCAGCCGTGACTCGACAATGGGTTTTGATATCGGTGCGGGTTTAGAGATCCCCTTGATGCGCAAAAAAGCCTACCTGGGCTTGCAAGGGACCTATCACTATGTGAACTTCAGCGACGAGAATAAGTCCTATGTGGACGGCACTGAAAAGCTGGATAAGAATCTGACCGGTGACTTCTATAACTTCCTGGTGATCCTGGGGATGAACTTCTAATCATCCCGCATTTCTGACCAGACTAACTGACAAAGACCCCAATGACTTGCAGCAAAAGGCCCACGATAATCACAACCGGGCCTGCCCACTTCAGAACAAACATCCAATGCGGATACATTGAATAGCTGACGAACTTGTCCTTGTCGACAAAGCCCAGCTCTTTTTCCTTGTCTGAAACGCCGCGATTGAAGGCGATCAAAATACCCAGCGCCACCAATGGCAACAACCAGTTGATCAGCAATGAATCCAGATTTTCAATCAGTGACCGGCCACCCACGCGGATGTCCTTAAAGATCGAACTGGAAAGCGCCGGCAGAACCGTCAGCATCAAAGCAATCGCTCCGGAATACCAGGTCGCTTTACCACGTTCCATTTCTTTCTTGGCATCCACCCAGTTGGACACGACAACTTCCAGCAAACCAATACTGGCATTCAGTGCCGCCATATAAAGACACGCAAAGAACGCCAAACCAAACAGCGTGCCTCCGCGAATCCCCAACAGGTACTTCGGCAAGACTTCAAACATCAACGCCGGATCAGTCAACGGCACATTGGACGCCTGGAAAGCCACCGGGAAAATCATCACCACGGCAACCAGTGAAATCACCGTATCCACGATCGTCACACGGAAACCCGCCGTCGGAACGTGGTCTTCTTCACGCATGTAAGAACCAAAGGTCACCATCGTGCCAAAGCCCACCGAAAGCGTGAAGAACACATGCCCTAATGCGTGGTTGATGGAATCCCAGCTCAGCTTTGAAAAGTCCGGATAAAACAGGAAGCGCAAAACCTCCGGAGTTGAAGGCAGCGAGAACGAACGCATGACCAGAATAATAACCAGCACTGCAAACAGCGGCATGGTGTAGCCGATCCAGCGCTCCAGCCCCTGCTGCACCCCTTTTACAACCACAACAACCGTGATCAGGATGTGCGCACTGGCCAGCATCAACTGCAGCCAGCCATTGGACATCAAGGCCGCCAGATTGGTTTTGTCAGTCAGTTGTTCGGGACTGGAAAATAAAGAAACCAGGAATTGGGTCAGAAAGTGCAAAACCCAGCCACTGATAACCGAATAATAAGACAAGACGACAATGCTGACCATCACGGCCAGTCGCCCGACCCAGCGGAAATTCACGCCGGTCTTGGCGCTCATCTGCTGGGTCGCCACGATCACCGAACGACGCGTGCCTTTACCCAGCATCAGCTCGGCAATCAGCAGCGGAGCACCAATGGCCAAAGCCAGCAGACCATAAAGCAAAATGAAGGCACCGCCTCCATTTTCGCCCACGACATAGGGAAAACGCCACAGATTTCCCAGACCACAGGCAGAGCCGATGGCCAGAAGATAGAATCCATAGCGTGTTTTCCACGAGCCGCGTTTACTAGCCATTATCCGGTCCACCACGGCGTGATTTCATACAGAAGATACGAATCGGCATCCCGTGAAGGTCCCAGTTCGTTTTAATGTGTTTAATCAGGAAGCGGCGATAGGAATTCGTCACACCATCCGGATGATTCGCAAATGCGATAAATGCCGGAGGCTGCTGATATGTCTGAGTCAGATAATAGAACTTCACGTTCGTCGTACCCCAAACCGGAGCCGGAGCTTTACGGATGGTTTCGAAGAAGAAGTCATTCAGCTCTGCCGTTGGAACACGGAAGGTCATCTGATGAGCGACTTTTTCAATCATCTCAAACAGGTCTTCCAGACCGTAACCGGTTTTGGCACTGGTGAAGACAACGTGAACGTCAGTGAAGAAGTGGAACACACGCTCAACCTGCTCACGGAAGGTCTTGCGGTATTCAGGAACTTCCTTGCCACCCAAGTCTGACTTATTCGCCACGACGATCACACCTTTGTGATCTTCCAGAATCGCCTGCATGATACGCGCATCCTGATCTGTCGGGCCGACAGTTCCATCCACCATCAACAGCACGATATCCGCACGACGAATGGCTTCCTGGGATTTGAAGGCAGAAATGATTTCCAGATCCTCTTCACGTTTTGCAGAACGACGAAGACCGGCGGTATCCACCAAAGTGTACTTTTTCTCGTTATAAACGAAAGGAGAATCGACAGAGTCAATGGTCGTTCCGGCAACATCCGAAACGATCATTCGATTGAAGCCCAGAATCGCATTACAGATAGAGCTCTTACCCACGTTCGGTTTACCGACGATGGCGATATTCATGCCCTCTTTCACCGTTCCTGGATTTTCAGGGATCTGCGCCACAACCCATTCAAGGATCTCAGCCAGACCACGGCGCTGCTCAAAAGAGGCCGCAATCACGTCCACACCGAACTCATAGAAGTCAGCTTTGGCCATATCCTGATCCTGATCGCTGTCGACCTTGTTGATCACCAGAAGGAACGGCTTGCCAGTTTGTTTCGCCACGCGAATGATGTCACGGTCTTCAGGCACCAGACCCACACGCCCATCCATCACTGCCACGATCAGATCCACCGAGTGCAGGAACTCAGTCACCTGTTCTTTGATCAGCTTGGAGAAAATATCGCCGGCTTCCGTGATACCGCCCGTGTCGATCAGGTCGAATTGCTTGCCCCAGATATCGACAGGTTCGATCATGATGTCACGAGTAACACCCGCCTGGTTTTTCACCACGGCTTTGCGGGTTTCAGTGATGATATTAAACAGTGTTGATTTACCGACATTCGGGCGACCGATGATCGCCACTTTCGGCGAGAAATCAGTCTTTAGAGTCGACGACATATCCAAGCTCCTTCATCATGCGTTTATTGGAGAACCACTCGGGCTTGGATGCCACGTTCAGGTCCAGGAAGATTTTTTCTCCCATCAGTTTTTCAATTTCCTTGCGGGCTTCCATACCGATCTGCTTGATCACGCTGGCGCCTTTTCCGATCACGATCGCTTTGTGGCTGTCTTTGGACACCACGATCTCGGCATAGATCTTTGGAACCGGCTTGGCTTCTTCTTCAAACTTCACGATGCGAACCGCGATAGAATACGGGATTTCATGGTGAAGCGCCTCAAAGCACTGTTCACGGACGATTTCCGCCGCCATTTCACGCACGTTTTCGTTCGTAAACAACTCAGTGTCATAAAGTGGAGCCGGAGACTCTGGCAGCAATTCCATGAACTCAATCAGAAGTGCTTCACGCTCTTCCTGATCGTTTTTGGAGTCTTTCACGGACACAGAGAAGGCTTTGCCGCCCTTGTCCTCGACCATCTTGCGAAGAATCATCACACGGTGGGCTTTTTCCTCGATATCCGTTTTGGTGATCACGGCGATCCATGGCTTGCCGCTTTTGGAAACCAGGTCGATGACCTTTTCAGCGTTTTCCGGTTTTTCCTCATCCACCGCAATGATCGCCAAAAGCGCATCAGAGCTGTTGATAACATCATGGGCTTCCTGTGCCAGGAAACCATTCAAACCCTCATCGGCTTTGATCAAACCCGGAGCATCAACAAAGATCACCTGACCTTTATCTGTGCTCCAGATGCCCAGAATACGGCGGCGGGTTGTCTGAGGTTTTGAAGAGACGATAGAGACCTTTTCGTCCACAAGGAAGTTCATCAACGTGCTCTTCCCCGCGTTCGGCTGTCCGATCAGACCTAAAAATCCAGCTTTGTAACTCATCTTAATTCGTCTCCTTGTACTTCATCTCAAGGGCATTCTTTGCCGCCATTTGCTCGGCGTTTTTCTTACTGCGGCCCCGCCCTTGAGCCCAGACATCTTCTTTTACTTTTACACAAACCAGGAACTCCCGATCATGCGGGGGCCCTTCTTCCGCCAGCACTTCATAGCGTGGCGTTTCTTTCGAGGACTTCTGCACCAGTTCCTGCAGACGGGTTTTATAATCCCGCTCGAAGTCCTCGTGACCACACACCCGATCCGCCAAAGGAACAAATTCCTGACGAATAAAGCTGCGAGCCACTTCGAAACCACCGTCCAGGTACAGCGCCCCGACAATGGCTTCAAACGAAGAGGCTATCAGGCGCGGCTTCTGCGCGCCCCCGGTCAGGGCTTCGCCCTTTCCCAGTTGCATGAGTTTATTCAAACCCATTTCCAGTGCCAGTTCGGACAGAACCTCTTCATTGACAATACTGGCACGTTTCTTTGACAATCCACCTTCAGTGTCGGTCGGGAATTTTTCATACAAAAACTCTCCCACGACCAGATCCAAAACAGCATCACCCAGGAATTCGAGCTTTTCATTGTGCTCAACGGTGTTTCTCAGCTCGTTGGCAAAACTCTTGTGGGTCAGCGCTCTTTCCAGCAGTGCCGGTTTCTTAAAGTGATACCCTACACGCTCTTCAAGACTCTTTCGGCCCTGATCACTCATGACAGAACCTCGCCGATCAGATGACCTTCCATGTGTTGTTTGTTGGAATGATCATAGCCTGTCACTTTCACATCGACTTCCTGACCCGCCCAGTGATCCAGGAAGCTATCGGCACCGGAAATATCCACTGGCCAGTAATCATGACTAAGACCCTGTCCGCCTTTGGCGGCATTTTTCAGGACCAGCACACGCTTGGTGCTGCCGATCTGATTCCGGGCTTGTTCGGTGTAACGACTGATACTCAGTTCGCGCAGACGTGCCGCTCTTTCCGCGCGCACATGCGGATACACAGAAACATCCATAGCCGCCGCACGGGTGCCCTGACGTTCGCTGTACGGGAATACGTGCAGCTTGGTCCACGGCAGATCTTTCAGGCAGTTGTAGGTGTCCTGGAACTGCTCTTCGGTTTCAGTTGGGAAACCCGTGATGACATCCATCCCGACAAAGCTGCCGGGAACACGGTCCGCAATCGCGCGCAGAGATTTTTGCACGTCTTCTTGCGTGTATTTGCGCTTCATATGGAAAAGCACATCGGTGTTGGCACTTTGAATGCTCATATGGAAATGCGGGCACAGACGTGAATCCTGATAAAGATCCAACAGACGCTCAGACACTTCCACCGGCTCAAGGCTTGAAAGACGGAAACGTGGCATCTTGGTTTTCGCCAGAAGATTTTCCAGCAGATCTTCCATCACATATTTACGGTCACCGATCTGGTCTTCATAATCGCCGATATGCACGCCGGTCAGCACCACTTCGCGCGAGCCTTCCGCATACAGGTCATTGATACGATTCACCAGATCCGCCACCGGGATGGAACGGCTCTTACCGCGGGCATAAGGAATAATGCAGTAAGTACAGAAACTGTTACAGCCATCCTGAATTTTCAGGAAGGTGCGGGTGTGTTGCTTTTCAATACCACCGCCGGCTTCCAGATCCTCTTTTTTAAAAATGTTGGATTTAAATACTTTTTCAGTCAGCTCACCGCGGAAGTGCTTGTTCAAAAGATCCGGCAGACTGCCTTTGTGGGAATTGGCCACAATAAGATCTGCCCCCGGAAGACCTGAGAACGACCCGGTGTCGACTTGCGCCGCACATCCTGTCACCACGATCGTGCAGAAAGGATCTTTCACCTTCAGACGACGGATATAGCGAACCGCCTCTTTCGTGGCTTCCGCAGTCACCGCACAGGTGTTCAGCACGTGGATGCGCGCGTCTTTCTGGCCGGACACCACCGGCATGAAGCCGCTGGCGTTCAGGTTTTTCTGGATCAGGCCGGCATCGTAAGTGTTCACCTTACAGCCGAAAGTGTGGACCTGATACTTCATAGAGTGATCCATCCGCCCCCCACGAGCTGCCTGTCACGATAGAAAACGGCAGCCTGACCTGGAGTCACTGCACGCTGAGGCTCTGTGAATTTCAATTTAAAGCCGCTGTCAGTTTTAATCACCTGAGCCGGGGCCCCTTTGTGCTGATAGCGAATCTTCACATTCATGATTTCGCCGTCCTGGATTTCATCCAGCAGCTTTGGATCGACGACATCGACTTCCTTGGCGAAAAGATGTTTTTCTTCGCCCACCCAGACTGTGTTGTCAGCGGCATCGATCTTAATCACGAACAGTTTTTCGTGATAATCCATGCCCAGACCTTTTGATTGACCATAGGTATAGTTGTGAATGCCTTCATGAGAAGCCATCACCTGACCTTCCGGGAAGCGCTTGATCAGACCTTTTTTGCTGGCCAGAATTTCGGACTTCACATGATCTTTGATAAAGTTCTGATAACCCTGATTGCCGACAAAGCAGATGCCTTGAGAATCTTTCTTGCGCGCAGTCACCAGACCACGGCTTTCAGAATACTCGCGCACCTGCGGCTTTTTCATATCTCCCACCGGGAACAAAAGCTTCGGCACCAATTCCGGATCAATTGTAAACAGGAAGTAAGTCTGATCTTTCCAGTCATCTGTGGATGTGTGGATCGAGGCTTTGCCTTTGTCGTCATAAACGATTTTGGCATAGTGGCCGGTGGCGATATAGTCACACTCAAGCTCACGCATTTTTTTAACCAGGTGGTCAAATTTCAAATACGTATTGCAGTTCACACATGGAAGCGGCGTTTGCCCTTCCAGGTAGGCTTTCAAGAAAGGATCAATAACCGCGGCACGGAATTTCGCTTCGCAGTTGATCACATAAAACGGAATACCAAGACGGTCTGCAACCGAACGAGCGTCATCCACGTCGATACTGGAACAGCACGTGCCGTTTCCTTCCTCGATATCACAGGTGGAATAATCCCAGACCTGCATCGTGGCTCCGATAACTTCGTAACCCTGTTCGACCAAGAGCGCAGCCGCGGCGGAACTGTCCACGCCTCCGCTCATAGCAACAAGGACTCTTCCTTTAGACATGACAAGTCTCTCCTTTGTCGTCGTTCAAAGATCGCAAGCGATCCACTACTGTTTTCAATGTATCTACAAACGAATCCACCTGCTCCAGTGTGCTGTCCCAGCCAAGGCTTAAACGCAGGCTGTTCTGAGCTTCGTCACGGGACAGACCCATCGCCAAAAGCACCGGGCTTGGCTCGGGATTCCCGGAAGAACATGCAGCCCCCGTGGAGACAGCATAGCCTTTGATATCCAAAGACATCAGCATGGTTTCCCCATCAGCACCTTTCAGCACCAATGAACTTGTGTTCGGCAGACGAGGGGTTTCCCCGGCAGTCACCGTCACTTCAGAAATTTCAGAAAGAATGCGGGCTTCCATGTGATCACGAAGAGCTGCCAGCGTCTTGGATTTTTCCGCAATCATTGGCGCACGCTTGGCAACCACACCCAGCGCCCCGATACCCAGTGTGTTTTCAGTGCCGCCACGGCGGTGTCTTTCCTGAGCGCCTCCGTGAATCAGAGGTGTGACGTTGTTGCCCTTCTTCGCATACAAAACTCCGATTCCTTTGACGGAATAGAATTTGTGACCAGAGAAAGAGGCAAAATCGACATTCAACGCCTTCAGGTCCACCGGCACTTTACCGAAAGCCTGTACCGCATCCGTATGGAAGAGCGCGCCTTTTTTATGCGCCATCTCGACCATTTCTTTGATCGGGAATAATGTGCCCGTTTCATTGTTGGCAAACATCACAGACACCAGTGCGGTTTCTTCGCTCAGATGCTCTTCATAGAATTTCAGATCAATCTGCCCCTGACGATTCACCGGAATAAAATCCACGCGCGCCCCCAGATCTTTCAGGTGCTGCATGGTTTTCATGATGCTTGGGTGCTCCACTTCAGAACTCATGAAGTGAGTGCGCTTGCGCTGCTCCGGAGTCAGGAACTGTGCTGTCTGGTAGTATTCCAGCAGACCTTTCAAAACTGTGTTGTTGGCTTCGCTGCCACCGGAAGTGAAAATGATTTCCAGCGGACTTGCGTTCACCATTTCTGCCACGGCCTTGCGCGCGTCACGCAGAATATTCTTCGGCTGACGACCACCCCAATGGATGGAGCTTGGGTTCCCCCAAGCTTGTGCGAACTCGGGCAGAGATTCCAAAACCTCTTTGCACACCGGAGTCGTGGCGTTGTGATCGAAATAATGAAGGACCTTGGTCTGTATCATAAGCTGCCGGAACCTATCATAGTTCTTAAGTATTGAGAACCTCTAAGATAATTTGCCCTTTTAGGGTGTCCACTGCGTTAACAGATCAGGAAATTTCTACACCCCGTTTCTGCCTGTTTTCCAGGCCGACCAGGGATTTTTCGGTCCTTAACTGGACTAGACCTCAGTTTTCACTCAGGTTTTTAACAGGAATTCCGATAAACACAGGGATGAGTCATCATTTATGGTTTGAACATTTTAAAGAGCAACTTCAAGGACTTACCGAAGCCTTTGAACAAAGTGCTACGCCTCTGAGCCTTTTGGCTTACGCCATCAAGGAGCAACGCCTGAGCTCTGAGGACTATCTTCGTTGGGCGATGACTCACCATAAACTGCCTTTGCTTCAGTCACGATTTTTTACAGAAACTCCCGTGTCCCAGGAAATGTTCGCGAAGTGGGCGACCCATTATCCGTGGTCTGCGGAGTGTCTGCCTGTGGCGGAGTGGGATGGATCCCTCATCGTAGCATGTCTTCAGCCGCCGCAGGATTTTCCTTCAATGCCTTCCAGTATTCTGGTTCTGGCGACCTACGAAAATCTGGAAGCCACCTGGAAACAACTGCACCCGGAAAGACAACAAGCCCCTGCTGCAACCCCGGTGGCCGAAGAAGCCCCCGAGGGTATTGATCTTTCCGTGGTCACGACGACAAAACAAGCTTCCGACAGCTTCTCTTTCGAGGATCTGGGGGTAAAAACCGATTCCAAAGAGGCTCCGGAATTCCAGCCTTTAAGTGAAGATGAACTGCAACTGGGTGAAACCGGTGGCGAAAAACTTGATGGTCTGTTTGATGGCCCCACGGTGATCCGTCTTGAGGCTTTAAGCCCATCCGCAGAAACACCGACGCCAGCTGCTCCGGTTCCTGAACCGGTGGCCGTTTCCTCTGAAACGCCAGAGACTGAGCTTAAAACTGTGATTTCTCCTCTGTCACCGCTGACTCCGCTAACCCCGGCGCCAGCTGCAACAATGCCGAATGAACCGGCTGCTGTGGCGACCGCTGTGGAAAGTTCTGCACCAAAACGTGCAACACCTCCACCGCCTCCACCTAAAGCTGAAACACCGCCTCCATTTGAGGACAGCTTCAGCAACAAACCAATTGCGATCACTCCGCGCCCGGCTGGTGTGGCTAAGCCAACCATCAATCCGGTGGCCAGTGGTCATTTTGCTTTGGAAAAAATCAAAAAGAAAAATGCTGCTTTGCTGAATGAGAAAATCAAAACGGCCCTAAGCCAGATGAAAGTGCACTTTGAAAAGTCCATGATTCTGACTTTGGACGAACAGGAAACGCAGATGACCGCCTTTGCCTGGGATGAAAATTTCCAGGGCATGAAGGACACGTCCATGCGCTTCCCGCTTCAGACGCCAAGTGTTTTCAATATTGTGGCGACGACGCAAAAACCGTATCACGGCTATATCTCCCTGAATGCGATCAACGAGAAATTCTTTGATGGCTGGAATCAGGGTCGCATCCCGGATCATGTGACCATCACACCCATCATTATCAATGAAAAACTGGTGGGAATGCTGATGGGCTTTGCTGAAAAAGCGGCCTACAACAAAGTCTCTTTGACTCTGGCTGAAAAGCTTTCCGGCGAATTCACAAAAGGTCTGCAGGCGGCATAATCATGACCATTTTCCTGCAGATCCTGCTAAGTTTCATTCTGACTGAGGCTTCTGCAAATTCCTGTTCCCAGCATAATCCGATGGCTGCCGATGTACCACTGTGTCCTGCCGGCGGCAGCAAACTGCTTTCTGAAAACTATCCCATTATGGCGGCCACTGTTTCTGATGACATGGGAGGACCTGGTTACGTTAAAGACTATGTCACCAAGGTTCTAAAGGCCCAATCACAAAAACCACCACAATTCTTTCTGGCCGTGACTGATGAAACCTGGGACGACGTTGTCCGGGAAATCAAAAAGCAAGCTCCGGATCAAACCACCGCCCAGCAATGGATTTCAGGCCTGAGCCGCGTGAAAACCAACAGTCGCTGGAACTGGCAGCAGGATTATTTTGAAAGCTTCTTTGATCCAAATACCGGGAAACCGGTATTGCGCGAAGTTCAGGGCTATGGCCGCCACGGCAACGCCTTCAATGATCTGATGAAACAATCCAGCAAGGATTGCTCGTTTCAAGAGGGAAAAAAGCTGACGAACAATCCTTACAAATCCGGGCACAGCGGCGGCAACATCGAAGCCGTCAACGGACTTTGCCTGATTGGCTCGGATCACTTCGAAGGCACCGAATGGGACAGATACGCCAAAGTCACTTGCGAAAATCCCGCCATGGCTGTGAAAACCCCCTCCGATTTTTTAAGCGTTGGCCACACGGATGAGTTTTTCAAAACCCTGAAGGACCCAACTCAAAAAGCCCCTTGCGATTTCAGCCTGTCCTTTGCCAGCCCCAAAAAAGGTCTGGACCTGCTGAAGAAAAACCCGCAAGGCCGGGCTTTTGATTTTTCGCACCTGACACCGGATGAAGCTCTGGCCCGCATGAGCCAGACCCCTTACACCTATATCTGTCAGGAATTTTCCTATAGCAAAGCCCTGAAAAACAACGGTGGCAATCCGGAAAAGTCCCGCGAAAAACGGTCGCGCGGAGTCAGTCAGTTCCTTTTTGAAATCATGCTGCCGCCCGTCTCTGCTGGTGCCACAGTTCAACCCCTAAAAGACGCTGAATCCAAACGCATGCAGGAATACCTGGAAAGGATTTCTGAAGGTGGTATTGACGATCCCGCCCTGGAACGCAGCCGTCGCGAAGAAAAGTACGCTCGCTTAAACCGTCGGCGCGCCCTGATGCGCCAGACGGGAATGATCAAGGATTCAACCAGCATCCAGAACACCATGGACTGCTACAATATGACCAATAAGGATCTGGCCAACCTGATTGAAGAGGATTTTGAGTTCAAAGAATTCAATGCCTCCATCGAAGAGGCGACTCAAAAGTTCAAAAAAGACTTACTGGCGAAAGTTAAAAAGTCCTATCCACAATGCAACCCGAAAACGGTGGAACTTCCTGATCTTTTCATTGGGGAAATGGACTATGACAGCAATCCTCCCAAATACGTGAACGGTTCTGCAGATTCGATTTTCCCCAATCCCACAAACGGTGATATCGTGCAAGACACCTTCATTTTGCCTGAGCCGGTAAATCCGGCATTTAAAAGTGACATCGATTCCTCAATCAAAAGTCTGGGACTTAAAACTGATTACATCGACACGCATTTTGCCCATTCCATGAATGGAAATCTGCATTGTTCCAGCCACACCATGCGCTATTGCCGCCCTCAAGGAGGCACCAAATGATCCGTCACCTTCTGATTTTCATTTTTATATTCGGATTCATTTCAGCGGCCGAAGCTCAGAATAAAAAAACACTTTATTCCTGCCAGCTGCAGGACGAATGGCTTCAAGCCAAAAGTCTCTCGGCCGGAATTAACATCGAAGACCTCGACCACGCGACCATCACAATCAAGTCCGCATCCGAAACTGTGGTCTGCCCGATGGCAGTTGAAACAGTTCAGGATGCCTCCCGCAGCCGTATCGCGCGTATTATTTTTAGCATGACTCCGGCAGGGTGCTCACCTCAGGAAAAACTCTTCCACCGCAATTTGCGCCGTCGCGTGGAGCTGTTTGTTGATGCCCATCCCGATGCCAAAGGATCAGCCCAGCTGTCCTGGCGTCATCGTGGGGCTCGCTCCGAGTGCAAGGAAACTGCGAACAACCTGAAGGCCCACGGAATTGGAAATAAATTCCATCCCACCCCAGCGAATCCAACCAAGAACGCCTCAGGAACAAGATAAGCCCGTCTCACAAAATGGGCCGGGAAATTAATACGTTACCCCCCTGCCCCTATTGAGTTTTAACCTTAATGCCGTTACTTTTCAGGGCCATGAAAAACCTTTCAGTACTTTTCATTGTCCTGCTTCTTCCTTCTCTTCTTTGGGCCCAAGGCACACGCATTAAAGTTCTCAGCGTGCATGACGGCGACACACTGACAGCAGTGGACGTTTCAAACAACACCCGAGTCAAAGTGCGCTTGATGGGCGTTGACACCCCGGAAGTGGACTTCATGAAAGAAACCCAAGGGGATGTGGCGCTGGCCGCTCGCGACTTCCTGCGATCCCTGATCCCGGCTGATGGCATTATCACTCTCAGTGAAGACAGCCAGATCGACAAACACGGACGTATCCTGGGTCGTTTGTTGAATGGAAAAAATGAACTCAATATCGAAATGCTTAAAAATGGCTGGGGTATGATTTACTTCATCTATCCGTTTGAAAAACGCGTGGTGAGTGATTACAGCAAAGCCTCGAAGGAAGCCTTCGACAACCGTCTGGGCATTTTCTCAAACGACTATCGTGACACCCAGGAACCTTATCAGTTCCGCATGCGCGTGCAAAAACAAGTCGGCAGAAATCCAGTGGGCGATCTGGAACTGAAAAAAGTGGTTCCACCTGAAGAGATCAACAAGATCCCGGTCTGGAAACGCGTATTCTTCCCGAACTACGAAATGGCTTATCAAAACGGCTACAACTAACGCAACGCTTATGCAAAATTGCGGTGGGCCCTCCTGCGGAGAGTGCCGCAAGAGGTACCTTTTAAACTTGGCGGGTGGTGATTTTTCTTTCGGTGTCGCTGAGTTTTTCAAAGCGCACCTCGACACGCTGCCAGTTCAGCGGCAGGTAATCGAAATCCAGGCGGTTTGCCCATTCAATAATAATCAGTGAATTTTTCTGGGCAAACAGATCCCAGAAACCGGAACTTTCCAGATCGTCGTCATCCTTCAGACGATACAGATCCAGATGATCCAGGGCTTTGCCTTCAGCATTTTCATAGCGCAGATGAATGGCAAAGCTTGGTGACTGAACATCGCGCATTCCCAGCTCGGCGGCAATCATTTGCACCGAGGTCGTTTTGCCGGCACCGACATCGCCGCTCATTAGTAAAATGCAGCGGTCATTCAGGTGGGGCAAAAACTCCTGCCAGAAGCTTTTCAGCTCCTGGAGGTTTTTTACGATGTGTTGGGAATTCAGGATGGTCATATTATTTCAGGATTTTTCTCATCTTACGGACAGATTCTTCCATGCCATGCTCGAGCGCATAACACACCAGAGAATGTCCAATATTCACTTCCTGAAGATGCGGCAACTTATTGATAAGTTTGGAATGTTCATAATCAAGCCCGTGGCCTGCGTGCACATTCAACCCCAGATAATGCGCCCATTCAGCAGCATCACAAAGACGCTTCCATTCAGCGGCTTTGCGAGCTCCTTTAAGCATAACCCATTTACCCGTGTGGAATTCAACGGCGTCAGCACCGATTTCATAAGAGGCTTCAACTTGTTCAATGGAAGGCTCAATAAACATGGAGATTTCAATGCCGATGCGCTGAAGCTTTTCAACCATCGGGAACATTTTCTTAAAGCCTTTCTTTACATCCAAACCACCTTCGGTGGTCAGTTCAGCACGCTTCTCAGGAACGAAACACACCCAGTCAGGACGATACTTCTTGGCGTAAGTCACCATCTGAGAGGTCGCGGCCATTTCGAGATTCAGAGGCACTGAACAATGCTTGGAAAGCACCTTAAGATCTTCCAATTGAATATGACGACGGTCTTCACGAAGATGAATCGTGATTTGTTCTGCGCCACCTTTGACGGACTTTTTCACCATATCCAGCAAATTAGGATAAGCCGTTGTCCCACCACGCACCTGACGAAGCGTCGCCACGTGGTCCACATTTACACCCAAACGAATTTTATGTTTCATAGACTTTTAGGACGACAGAATGTCGCCCCCCTTATATTTAAGACAGTTCTTTTTCCAGGAAAGAGGCGATCTCTTCCGCAAATTGAGTGATCTGAGCTTTCTCAGTCCCCTCAACCAGCACACGAATCACGGGCTCAGTTCCAGAGAAACGAACGAAGACGCGGCCATTGCCAGCCAGTTTCTTCTCAATACTGCGAATCATGTCGTTGTATCCGGCAAGCTCAGAAAGCTCGGCACGGCGTTTTACACGGCAATTGATCAGGATCTGCGGAACGTCTTCAAAGACATGATTCAGATCGCTCATTTTCTTGCCAGTTTGTTTCATCACCGCCAGAACACTCAACGCCGCGATACAACCATCACCCGTTGTGGTGTGATCCAGGAAGATAATGTGACCGGATTGTTCGCCACCCAGGTTGTAACCATTTTTACGCATCTCTTCGACCACGTATTTGTCACCCACGCCGGTCTTTACAAGCTTGATGCCTGCTTCATTCATGCGCTTTTCAAGGCCGAAGTTCGACATCTGCGTTGCCACCAGAGTGTCACCCTTCAACAGGCCACGCTCTTTCATATGCAAAGCACAGATCGCCAAAATGCGGTCTCCGTTCACGATCTCGCCTTTTTCATCGACCATGATCACCCGGTCCGCATCCCCGTCCAGACTGATACCCACGTCCGCACGATAGTGCAAAACGGATTCAGCCAGCTTTTGCGGATACAACGCACCGACCTTGTCATTGATGTTTGTGCCATTTGGATCATCACCCAGCTGGATCACTTCCGCACCCAGCTCCTGGAAGATGGATGGAGCAACCTTATAAGACGCTCCGTTAGCGGTATCCAGAACGATACGCATGCCATCCAGAGTGTACTCCAGAGGGAATGTGCCCTTTACGTAAACGATATAACGTCCTTGAGAATCTTCAATACGACGAGTGCGACCGATTTCTTTGCTTGGCGGCAGAAGTGGTGTCAGGTCTTCTTCCAGAACCAGGCGCTCGATTTCGCGTTCCATCTCTTCAGAGATTTTGAAACCATCAGAACCAAACACTTTGATCCCGTTGTCATGGAATGGATTGTGGGAAGCAGAGATCACGATCCCCGCCGCGGCACGCATGGTGCGGGTCAAATAACCAATCCCTGGAGTTGGCAGTGGTCCCACCAGCTGCACGAACACACCCATGGAGTTTAACCCGGAAGCCAAAGCCTGCTCGATCATATAACCGGACAGACGCGTGTCTTTTCCGATAACCACTTTGCGCACGCTGGAGGATTTTTCTTCAGCCTCTTTGCGCAAAAGATAACCGATGGCCTGACCAATTTTAACGACCATTTCCGGAGTCATTGGATACTGATTCGCAGTCCCGCGAATACCGTCAGTCCCAAACAGTCTTGTTTTCTTTTCCACTTTATCGGCTTTCTTGTTCGTCACGGGGCTTTTCCTTTATCAGCAACACTTCTGCTTGAATTTGATTTGGACGGACACCCAGAATTCGCACACCCAGCGGCACTTCAATTTTGCTGAGAGGGATATCCACGTTCACCACACCTTCACCTCTTTGCGAGATATCCAGCGTGATACTTTGAGCCAGTGAGCTTTCCAGGAACTTTTTCAATGAAGAACGAGGCCCTGAAACCTTCACCTTGATATGATCCGTCGTCTGAGCCACCACATGGGTGCCCGGCGCCGTGATCAGCTCAATATCAATATTTTTACTTAGAACAAAATCGCGGCGACCCAAAATGGTCAGCCACAGAATCAACGATATAAACAACGCCACAACTTTGTAGCTGAAGTTTTCGGTGATGACATTCGACCAACGACGCCTCATCAAACCTCCCCTTGTTGAGAGAAGGCCTTGTACTTAAGACCGAAAGTTTCATAAAGAGCTTTACGGATATCACCCAGTTCCACGTTAGGACTCAAGTGACCCCCTTGAACGATACCAATGGATTTGTTTTCTTCCGAAACAACAAACACCAAAGCGTCGGTTTCTTCAGTCAAACCAATGGCGGCACGGTGACGCGTCCCCAGGTTCTTATCCAAGGCCGGATTTTTACTGAGCGGCAGGAAACAACCCGCAGAATGAATTTTACCATTACGAATCAACACCGCCCCGTCGTGCATCGGACTTTCCGGATGGAAGATGGATGCCAGCAATTCAGCAGAGACTTTGGAATCCATTTCGGTGCCGAATTCAATGTGATAATCGATGACGATTTCGCGCTCAACCACCACCAACGCGCCGAAGCCTTTTTGAGCGGTCAGGATAATCCCCTTGGCGATCTCTTCAATCACCTGAGTTTCCTGAATTGTGGAGGCATCACTGAAGAACGGGTTGCTGCCGATATGAGCCAGTGCACGACGAATCTCGCCCTGGAACAGGACAACCACGATCACAAACAGGTTGGAGAAGAATTTTTCAAGAATCCAGTTAAAGGTGAAGAGCTCCAGCCAGATACTCAGGATGTACCCGATCGCCAGAACCCCTAGGCCGGAAAGCATTTGAATCGTCCCGGTTCGTTTGATCAGAACCAGAATGCGATAAACAACCATCCAAACCAGAAGCATGTCGATAGCATCCTGCACCCGCAAGTGCTGGACGATGAACACGAGATTGTCGACAAACTGCTGCAACATCTAAGATGCCTTTATAAAAAATTGTTGTCGTCAAAAAGGCTCTGCCGACGAAGTGTCGGCAGATTGGGTTTCAGAATTTTTAGATCGTCACCGGGCCGGTGTTACCCACCGGATCTCCAGATCCTTTCTTTTCCGCCGCGTTCATAATTGCCGCGTTGGTGTCTTTCTTGGTATTGCGGTATTTTTCAATTTCCGCAACTGCCGCGCCATTCACCAGCATGTCGACTTCATGACCGTCGATGGTTTCGTATTCGAGCAACGCTTGAGTCAGGCGCTCCAGAGCATCCTGGTTGTCACGAAGGATCTGGATGGAAACCTCGTAACCGTCCTTGATGATCTTTTCGACTTCAGTGTCGATCTCTTGAGCTTTCGCATCAGAGTACTCTTTGGACTTGTTGCCATAGCCCATACCCATGAACACCGGATTGTCGCGGGTTTCATAAGCCAAAGGACCCAGCTTGCTCATACCCCATTCACACACCATGCGGCGGGCGATTTCAGTCGCACGCTCGATGTCGTTTCCGGCACCGGTGGTGATGTCTTTAAAGATCAATTCTTCAGCCGCACGACCACCAAACAGGAAGGCGATCATGTTTTCAGCTTTGGACTTGGACAAGGACACGCTTTCTTTTTCCGGCAAAGTCTGAGTCACACCCAGTGCCATACCACGAGGGATGATGGTCACTTTGTGGATCGGATCCAAACCAGCCAATTTTTTACCAACCAGAGTATGACCTGCTTCGTGGTAAGCCGTGACTTTCTTGTCTTCATCAGAAATCACCATGGAACGTCTTTCCGCACCCATTGTGACTTTGTCTTTCGCTTTTTCGAAATCGTCCATTTCAAGATACTTCTTGTCAGAACGAGCCGCCACCAGGGCTGCCTCATTCACAAGGTTCTCAAGATCCGCACCCGAGAAGCCCGGAGTACCACGTGCGATTTTGGAAGCATCCACATCAGGACCCAGTGGAGTTTTACGCATATGCACCGCAAGGATTTGCTCACGTCCTTTAAGATCGGGCTTATTCACGATCACACGACGGTCGAAACGACCTGGACGAAGCAACGCCGGATCCAGAACGTCAGGACGGTTGGTTGCCGCGATCATGATCACGCCTTCAGAGGATTCAAAACCATCCATCTCTACCAGCAACTGATTCAGGGTTTGCTCACGTTCATCGTGACCACCACCCATACCAGCACCACGATGGCGACCTACGGCATCGATCTCATCAATAAAGATCAGGCATGGAGCATTCTTTTTACCCTGTTCGAACAAATCACGAACACGGCTGGCACCAACACCGACGAACATTTCAACGAAGTCAGAACCGGAAATTGTGAAGAATGGAACGCCCGCTTCACCCGCAACAGCGCGAGCCAGCAACGTCTTACCAGTACCCGGAGAACCCACCAGCAAAACCCCTTTAGGGATGCGGCCGCCAAGTTTGGTGTACTTCTTAGGGTCTTTCAGGAAGCTTACGATTTCCTGCAGGTCTTCTTTGGCTTCGTCCACACCGGCAACCTCTTTGAAGGTCACGCGGTTTTTATGCTCCGTCAAAAGACGTGCACGGGATTTACCGAAGGACATGGCTTTACCGCCACCGGCCTGGATCTGGCGCATGATAAACAGGAACATCGCCACGATCAGAATCAGCGGCAGCCAGTTCACCAGCAAAGACTGGAAGAAACCGCCGTTGTCAGCGCGCTCGTAATTTGGCGTGATGCCGTGTTGTTGCAGGAATTTATAGCCCTCATCCTGGGTGTTCCCGATGATGGCAAAGTGAGTGCCGTTGTATTTCTTTTCGAATTCCGGCTTCATTTCACCAACGACTTCGCTGGAATCCTGACGGAAGGTGACAGTTGCCACCTCACCAGCCTTTACGGCTTCAGTGAATTTGGAGAAATTAAAGTCAGCAATCGCTTTTTGATGCTTGCTCTCATAGGCTTGAAATAGAAACACAGCCATGATGATCAGGAAGAACCATAGAGCCAGCGTTTTCTGGGTTGATCGCATTTCAGTTCCTTTCGGTCGAAGGTCTAATACCCCTCAAAGGGTAGCATGAATGCCCTCTCAAAAAAAGAAACTTTAGAGTGAGAAACAAGTCCTCTCAAATCAGGACTGGACCTTGATTTGCTCTGCGTTAACTTCCCATTGGCATCCAGCGACTTTGAATGTGATCACTTTTTGCGACTTGTCCAGGCGCTTTTGAATTTCTTCCAGGTGAGATTGCGAAAAATCTCGTTTTCCGAGGGAAAACAGGTACTGGGCCAACAATCTTTTTTGCTCAAACGGACTCAGTGTGAGGTAAAAAGACCGGCGCAAGCCCTGTGTCTTATAAGCCTCATTCTGCCCCAGCAAGTCACCCCATGGGCGATTTTCAATCTCTTGAGCAATGGTTTCCAGCGACCGGGCCAAGGCCGCAGTCGAGCCTCTGGAGCGTCTTTCAAGGGATTTTAGCCACTCTTCCCGCAGCCAATTGCGCAAAGGGTCCAGTCCCTTGTTGGTTGGGTCCTCGAAGCTTCGAAGCCGCTCTTCACGCAGATATTTTTTAAGCTCTTTCTTGGAAATCTCCAAAAGCGGGCGAAACAAACCATCCCGCAGAATATGCATCGCCGCAAACCCCTGAGCCCCGGTGCCGCGAATCAAACGAATCAATCTTGTCTCCAGCAGGTCATCCCGATGGTGCCCTGTAGCCACAAGTTCGAAACCTTCTTCCTTCTTCAGGCGGTCCAAAGCCTCATAACGCAGCTCGCGATACTCTGCCTCTGATTTAGCCATTTGCGAGGCGCGCAATGGGTAAAAGTCAATCTCAAGCTTCTTGCAAAGCTTTTCGCAAAACTCCTGCGCCTCTTTGCGATATTCCTGATTGGAGTCCTCGCCATGGTGAAAGTAACAAACCCCGAGAAGATTTTTTTTATGCACCTTCGTCAAGCTGCGCAGCAAAGCCACTGAATCCGTGCCACCAGAAAGCGCCACCAGAATTTTTTTATCCTGCAGCGAATGAAGTTTAATCAGCTTCCATACGTGGTGATCCAGATCCTGCTTGGCCTTTGACAGTTTCACTCTACTCCCCTGCAACCGCGACGGTCTTGATGTTCACGAATTCCATGATTCCGAAATGACCCAACTCGCGGCCATAGCCGGATTCTTTGATCCCGCCAAACGGGATTCTTGGGTCCGACTTCACGTAATCATTCACCACGACAAATCCGGCCTGCAACTCTTTTTCAATCAGCTCTTTGCCCTTTTTCACGTCTCGAGTAAAGATTCCACCGCCCAGACCGTACGGCGAAGAGTTGGCCACGGCCAAGGCCTCTTCCGTGTTTTTTACGATGAACACCGACGCCACCGGACCAAATATTTCTTCGCGGTGCACTTCCGGATGATCTTTTTCAAAGACCACCACCGTTGCTGGATAAAAGGCCCCCGCCCCTTGCGGAGCCGAACCACCCAGGACAACTTTGCCGCCCCATTTTTTCAGTTTTTCCACCTGATCGACGATGGTTTTTTGAAATTTCACTGACGCCAAAGGGGCCAGCTCAGCTTCTTTCATTTCTTTACTGAAGTGATGAATAAAATCTTTGGCGACTTTTTCGTTCACGATAAACCTTTTCCCCGCCACGCAGCTTTGCCCGCAGTTCACCAGACGCACTTTCGCACACGCCTTGGCGGCGGCCTCAACATCGGCATCTTCCAAAACCAGATAGGCATCACTGCCGCCCAGCTCCAGAACGATCTTTTTCAGATTCTTGGCCGCTTCAGTCGCAACCGATCTGCCACCCTGACTGCTGCCAGTGAACGTCACACCATGCACCACCGGATGCGCAATCACCTGGGCTGCCACGTCGTGATTGACCTGAATGTTGCGCAAAAGTTTATAGTCCGGCGTCAGGTCGTTAAAGATTTTACCAATCAGTTCAGAGGTGCCCGCGGTCAAATCCGCATGCTTCAGCAAAATCACATTCCCCGCCATCAGTGCGGGAGCCGCAAACCGGATCACCTGCCACAGAGGGAAATTCCAGGGCATGACACTAAAAACAACCCCGACAGGCTGAAAGCTGACTTCGGCATGTTTGTACGGAGAAGACGCTGCCACCTGATTTTTCAGCATGGTTTCAGCCTCTTTGGCGTAGTGCTCGCATGTAACGGCGCACTTTTCAACTTCAGCTTTACCTTCGGCGATGAGTTTTCCCATCTCCTGATTCATCATTTGCGCCAATTCAGATTTATGACTGCGCAAGGCCTGCGCAAGCTTTAGCAAAACCTCCGCGCGTTCTTTGAACGAAACTTTACGCCAGATTTGAAAATCCTTTGCTGCCTGTTCAATATTTTTTTCTGTGTCGGACCAGGAAAGGTGATTGTAGGATCCAAGAACATCGCCAGTGGCGGGATTCACGGTTTGAAAAGCACTCATAACAACCTCCGAAAACTCAAGGCTGCCACAAGAATGAAAGATGCGCCTCTCTCAGCGCATCAAAGAAACAAACTACAAAGTCAAAAAGACCTGCTGGAAGGAAACAACAAGGCCTCCAAGAAATGCCATGGTCATCGTGCCCCAAGCCATGGATTTATAGAACTTGCCAAGCTGCATGGCGCCCCGGGCATAAGGTCTTTCCGACGCCAGCACAGGAATAGGCTTTACCATCGTGCGAATGAACTGATGGCAGCACAGACAGAATAAAACGACAGAGATCAGACTTAGAATAAGTTGTTCCATGCTGATCTCTTCGGCAGAAGTCTGTCTCAACTTGAGACAGACTTAAGTCTTGTATTTTAGGCTTTATCTTCGGATTCGTCCTTGGAAGCAGGCGTATCCTTTTTGATGATATCGATTTCAGCAGTGATTTTGAATTTATGGGTTTCAGCGAACTTCGAAGCTTCTTTGACGAAGTCGATCTTCTGAATGATCCCGACGATTTCTTTGGTCACGCGCTGAGTGACCTCGTCCTTGGACTTCTGCGCCCCTTGAATCAGCAAATTCAGTGCTTCTTTGGGAAGCTTCAGTTCAGAGACATAGGCGCGCAGGTTTTCTTCGGTCATAAACGCGGCACTGACACCCGCGGTGAAAACCTTTTTTACCGTGTCACCCAGAAGACCTTTCAGATCCCCCGAGTTGTCCTTGTCGTCTTTTTTGCTTCCGTCAGTTGCCATAAAGTTGTTTCACTCGCTTGTGATAGCTGCTGATCATATTTGGTAGATTCACACTGACCAAGGCGTTGGCAATCGGACCTGGTACAAACATGCTGAAAGTGGCTTCAACCGTGTACGTCGCACGGGTTTTACCGGCTTCGTCTTCCAGTTTCCAGGAACCCACAGAAGTTTTAAACACATCGCCAGAGGCAAATTCCCAGGAGATGCTTTTGGGTGCGGATTCAGTCATCCACAAAGAATATTTAAAACTTTTTACGACAGACACGTTGTATTCAACCAGCTTGCGGTTGCCTTCGGTTTTAAGAACCGAGCACTTTTTCACTTCCGGCAGAAACTCATGATACTTGTCGTAGTCAGAGATGATTTTGAAGAATTGTTCGACGCTGCAGTTGAAAACTTCGGTTGTGGATGCTTTTGCCATAGGCCCTTAGTGTGTCGATTTCAAAGCATCGAGTCAACGCGGGCCTAGACCACAAAACGATTATGTTACATCGCCTTTGCTATTTCGCTCCCACGCGTGCGTACCAATCCTCAACCCAGGAATGCCATTTGGACTCACCCTCGCCATCATCCACGATCAAAGAATCATGGCTGATCATTGTGCCGTTGGGCTTTTGCACCATCTGATAGTGCGCGATCCAGTCAATCTCGCCATCGACAGACACTCGGAACAACCATTGATCAATCGACCAGTTGCCGTCAGCGTTGATCAACCATTGCTCGGAAATGCCTTCAAGGTGTCCAGAGTGGAAATTCCCGTTTTCATCATACCCGCCCACAGCGCTCAGATAGTCAGCCTGACGAGCCCCTTCGGTCCCAATCGGTACGATACTGGACAATGTTAGATAAATCCCAAACTGGGTTTCTGAAATCGTGCCGGTGTCTTTGATGATTTGATTTAGATTTTCCCACTGGGATGCGGCCATAGCACCAGAACCCAACATCAGAACAGAAACGAAAATGGATGCGATCAGTTTTTTCATGCTTTAAAGCATATCCAAAAAACAATCAGACTAAAGAACAAACACAGATAACGCAGTGTGGGCCTAAAAAAGAACCAGGAACCTCTTAGTAGTTTTCGAAAAACTGCTTGTGGGGCATGGTTCTGTCCATTTCCAGACCACAATCACGCCCGATGCAGTAAATCTTATTGGCCGAGGTTGTGACATACAAATTATCCCCGCCATTGATGCTGACAGGCGTTCCCAGCATGCCGGTTTTCTGAACTGCGACCGGAAGTGGATTCACGCTGTCTGAAAGGCCCGCAGGTATATCACGACCCCAGCAGTAAATATTAAGTGCTGAATCCAGAATCCCACAGGCAAAACGTTCAAATGATTTCACCATCAGTGGAGCCGCCGGCGTCAACAAGCCCCCGACAGAAACCGGCACCGGAGAATTAGACACCACTGCCGTGTTGTTTCCTAAATTACCGTAATACCCTTCACCCCAACAATGGGTGACGTTATCCGTAGTGATCCCGCAGAAAGTTTCATCATCGCCGTGAATATCCTTGAATAAGGTCGATCCAACCATACCCGACTTATCCAATGCCGCCGGAGTGTATACCGAAAACATACTGCTGTGACCCAGGCGACTGTAGACCGAGTTACCCCAGCAATAAACTTCCCCGTCGGTCAGAAGACCACAGGCATGATACTGACCGACTGAAATCTTTTTGAAAGTTTTGGCACCCGCAATCCCCGTGACAGTTATAGGGTGGGGCTTGTAGCGTATCATTGCCGACCCGTTACCCATGACGGGGTTATAAAGTCCGGAAGAAAATGAGGATCCCCCCCAGCAGTACCCGACCCCGTCTGTCGCCACACCACAGGCAACCATTTCTCCTATTTCCACATCAGCAAAAGTCGTCGCACCCGTCATAGAACTTGTATCGACAGCCTTCAGAGTAACCTGTTCGACTATCGCGCCTCCCTGCCCCACAACGGCGCCAAATCCCATGCAATGCAAAATGTCATCATTGTTGATTCCGCAAATCGCCCCGCGATTCAGGGTCAGCATTTTAAACTTAGTGCTGCCGCTCATCGTGGAAGTATCCAAAAGTCGTGGAGCTAAATCTCCATTCTCTGTTCCCGGTGAACCACTTCCCAAAGCATAGGCCGTCCCATCGGAAGAACGCAGCACCAAACCGCGCCCGCCCGAATACTGGGTGACGGCGGACCAATACTGTCCAGACGGCAGAACAGAGGTGTCAACCTCCACCGGCATAAAGGCCTCGGTATCCCTGAAGAAAGCTTCATTGTAAGGACTTCCCCAGCAGTATAATTCATCACCGGTACTGCCTGCACACGTGCGGCCTTCATGCATGTAAACTTCGCGATAATGCTGTCCTGACGGAAGCATGGATGAATCAACCAGAGTCGGAACAAAAATCACGTCGGAACTGCCATTCCCGGACAGGTAATGCCAGTTGGCGCCAAAACAATAAATCTTCCCCGCCGAAGAGGTTGCGCAAGTCCCGTCATGACTGGCCGTCACGGCCTGGAACTTTTCTGATCCGCTTAACATGGAACTATCAACAAGCACCGGAATCGCGCTGTTGTCGCCCGTGCCATCCCCCAATTGACCGTATGAATTGCTGCCCCAGCAGTAAATCAACCCCTCCACAGTCACACCGCAAGTGTGTTTTTCCCCTGACGCCAAATGGATAAATTTGGGCTCACTGGAAAGTGCGCTCCAATCAGGCAAGACGGGCGTCGCTGAATCAGTATAACCGCCCTCTCCCAGCTGCCCCTGATCGTTGACTCCCCAGCAGAAAATACGACCATGTTCCGTCAGGCCACAGGCAAAATCATATCCCACCGACACCTGTACAACTCGCGCAGCCGACTGCGCAAGGCCTGTCCAATCAATCTTTGTCAGCAGGCCCGTGGTCGCAGATGAGACCTTGCCGGCACAGTACAAATCCCCGGCGATGGAAATCGCACACAAGGATTCATGCGCCAGAGCGAAATCAATTAATCGCGCCTCGCCGGTCACATTCGTCATCAAAACCGGAGTCGGCAACAGAACTTCAATGATACCAGCGCCAATACCCAGCTCATCTTCATAGTTGTCACCCCAGCAGTACAGTTGGCCGTCTTTCGACAAAGCACAGGAACTATAGCTGGCACCGGAGGCCTTCACAAACTCACCAGAACCACCAACAAGAGAAGCATCCACCGTGCGCCCCGTATACCAGGACCCGGAACTGCTGTCGCCAATGCCCGTCTGCCCTCCATAGTAATACCCCTGACACCGCAGCGCCTTGTCTTGATCGACATAGCATAAATGTTCTTCCCCCAGAGCGACACGGGATTGCTTGGCGGCACCAGTGCTAAAAGACTCTTCTGAACGCGTAAGGGAGTTTGTCGTCCCATCCTGAAATTGCACGACTCCGGGTGGCAACTCCAGAACCACCGTACCGGCTTGGGCCGACACCGAGACGAACACGTCAAATTCCAGTGCCGAGCTTGTGGGTTCAATAACAATCACGACCCCTTCAGCCGAACCACCCCGCAGGAAATCAGCAGCCGTCAGGGATTCAGGACGAATGGGTTGTTGAGAAATCAGTTTGTACTTTTTAAAACTGTCCAAAGGCGAAACAGAAAAAGAGCTGACCTGTTCTACGATGCGAATATCCTGGGTGGAGGAGAAAAAACCTTCCTTCACCAGCGAGGCGGACAACGTGCAGCCGAGCTGTAAACATGAAAAAAACAGCAGTAAAACACGAGCTAAATACGTCCAAAGTGTGCCCATACTCATATTTCGGTAATTAGCACTATAAACTGGATTTATTTTGTGAGTTTGAACTCATTTTCTGAGGCTCGATGGGGGCCCTCGAATGAAGTGACTCAGAATGGAGCGACAGGATTACTTTTTCTTAAACAATGCTTCTGCCGCAGCTCTGAGCGCTGCTTTTTTGTCTTCCGCAGAGTTAGCCCCTTTGCGAGGCGTGAAGTAATCGCAGAAGTTGGCGCGGTCTTTTTCGCGGACCACGTCGGCTTGAGTTTCGCGGCACTCATTATAGACCTTGGGATCATAGTACTCACAGTTTTTACAAACATGAACGTCTGCGCGACAGTGCGGGCACTCATCGCGACGGCCGACATTCCCGGGGAATGTCAGCTCTTTGTTGCAGCTAAAACAGTGAAGCGATGTCGCCATCTATTTGCTCGGTTTGCGGGACAGATCGTGGAAAGCTTCAATAGTACGGATAGTGCCTGTTTGAGAACGCATCACCACGGAATGACTTTTTGCTTTGCCATCCGGAAGGAAGCGAACACCCTTCAGGAAAGGACCATCTGTCACACCCGTTGCCACAAACATCACGGAACCCGAAGCCAGTTCATCCACGGTGAATTTCTTGTCCAGATCTTTCAGACCCATACGAGTGGCGCGAGCACGCTCTTCATCGTTGCGGAATTTCAGGCGCCCCTGGAAGTCTCCCCCCAGGCACTGCATCGCCGCTGCTGAAATCACACCCTCTGGCGCCCCACCGACCCCCATCAAAAGATCGATACCAGAATCCGGCCAGGCCGCGCCCACCGCCGCGGAAACGTCACCGTCCCCGATCAGGTGAATACGTGCGCCGGTTCTGCGAACTTCAGCAATCAAAGCCTCATGACGAGGGCGGTTCAGAATTACAACCGTCAGGTCATTCACCGCTTTATCCAAAGCTTTGGCCACCGCGTGAATATTTTCAGTCGCAGATTTATCAATGTCGATCACACCTTTGGCCGCAGGGCCACAGGCGATTTTATCCATGTAAGTGTCCGGAGCATGCAGGAACTTTCCTTTTTCCGCGACAGCAATCACGGAAATGGAGCCCACTCCACCTGTTGCACAGATCGTTGTGCCTTCCAACGGATCCAAGGCAATGTCCAACGCCGGTGCATCACCGGAATTGGTGCCGACTTTTTCACCGATATAAAGCATGGGAGCTTCATCGCGCTCGCCCTCACCGATAACCACGGTGCCATCCATATTGATGATGTCGAAAGCTTTTCTCATGGCGTCCACGGCAGCAGCGTCAGCGGGTTTTTCCTCGCCACGACCCACCCAGCGGGCGGATGCCAGAGCAGCTGCTTCGGTCACACGTACGAATTCTAAAGCCAGGTTTCGATCCATGCTTCTTTCTCCAATTCTTTATTCACAATGGCTTTCATATCTGCCGGGAATCTTAGTAGTTTTAAATCCAACCCCAGTGGGACGTGAACTGTCTTTGCAACAGAACACACATCACGGCCACGCCCAAGCAGACGGTACTGAAACACCAGTCTGTTGCCTTCGGTGCGCGCCTGCACTTCGATCTCGAGGTCATCCCCAAAGAACGTCGGTTTCACATGTTTTACTTGAGTCTCATAGACCGCAAAATGACTCGCCGAACCCGGTTTTTGGTAATCCAACAACCCGTGAGCATGTGCCCAGGCCACACGGGCTTCCTCATAAAATCTGAGGTAATTGCTATGGTGAACAATTCCCATAAGATCTGTTTCGTAAAACTGCACTTTGTGACGATGAATAAACATTGATTCTTTCTAGTCTAAATTGCTACCTTTAGTCCAGCGCGAAGCGATTGGAGTGTTTGTGGCAGTTACAGAATTTCAGAAGAATCTTCCAACAAGAATCACCTTAAGCCGGGTGTTCTTTGTGCCTGTTATTGTGGCACTGATGTGGCCCAACACTCTGGGCTGGAATGTCGCTGCTGCCTGCTTTTTCATTCTGGCCTCTATCACCGATTACTATGACGGCTACTATGCCCGCAAATACAACGCCGTCAGCAATTTCGGCAAATTCATGGACCCGATCGCTGATAAGATCCTGGTCACCAGCGTTCTGGCGATGTTGCTGGCTCAGGGCAAAATCGACGCCTGGATGGTGATCATTATCCTGGCCCGGGACAACTTTATCGGGGGTATCCGCTCTGTTGCTGCGGCAGATCAAATCATTATCGCGGCCAAACCAGCCGGCAAATGGAAGACCGCTATGCAAATGGTGGCCATCCCTATTGTAATTATTGGAAACCTGGAACCCCATATCCCTTATTTGGACAAAATTGGGTACGGAGTCTTGTGGGTGAGCGTCATTTTGAGTATAACAAGCGGAGTTGAGTACTATTTAGGCTATCTTAAAAGTCGTAAAGACTAACGGACACTTATGCTTTTGCAGCTGACCCCAAGTAATTGGTTTTTTATATTCCTGGCTTTGCTTTTATGCAGCTGGGTGAAGCTGTCGTCCGGTAAGCCGCAAAGCCCGATCCAATTCGCCAGCGCCACAATCATCTCGGCGATCCGATAAAAAAGCCCTCTTCACGAGGGCTTTTTTGTTTTAGTGAGCATCCACCACCGTATTGGTTTTATTCTTAAAACGGATCAGCGCCAGCGGGATGAAAGCCGTCGCAAAAATAATCATCATCAGGAACATCAGTTGGCGGAAGCTCAACATGAACACCTGATTCTGAATGCGCCCATAAAGACTTTTCAGCGCCGCTTCGTTCCCCGTAGCCATCCCCAGACCTTCACTCATTTTAGAGCCCAGGGTATTGGCTGCCCCGTAATAAGCGCTTTGAGTGTTGGCATTCAACAGGGACACCTTCGAAGTCAGATCCAAATAGTTTTGATGACTGTTTTTGTTCAGCATCGTGCCGATCAAAGCAATCCCGACGCTGCCCCCGATTTGACGGGACAGATTCAGCAACCCCGACACCTGCCCCATCTCAACCCCCTTAAACTGACTTAAGATGCTTGAGTTGATCGGCACAAACAAGAAGGCCATGCCGAAACCGCGGATAAAGAGCATGCGTAAAATCTCGCCTTCTGAAGAAAGCGGCGAAAGCAAAGTCATCGTGTACAGACACACTTCCAAGGACAACAACCCCACAAAGATCAGCTTTCTTGGATCCACCCCTTGCACCATGGCCCGACCGATAAACGGCATCAACGCCGCCGTCAGAATCGAACCCGGAATGAACAGCACCCCGATCTGGGTTGCATCATAGTGAAGAGTTCTGGAAACAAACACCGGCAGGATAAAGACCACGCCATAAAGGAAGAAGCCGATCATACCCATCAGGAACACACCATTGCTGACCAAGGGCTGCAGAAACAGGCGCACATTGATGATCGGATTTTTCACGCGCAATTCCCACCATACAAACAGGGGCAATGCGACTGCTGCAATGACGGCGTTGAGCAAGATAATATTCGAAGCAAACCAGTCATCAGCCTCACCGCGCTCAAGAACATACTGCAAACAGCCAATGCCCAGCACCAGGAACGTCAGACCCCAGATGTCGAGCTCTGATTTGTGATTTTCTTTCCCCGGTTCTTTTTCACGATCAAAGATGACCAGGCTTCCGATGAACAGCGCCAGCAATCCCAAGGGCAGATTGATGTTGAAAATGGATCTCCAGCCGAAAGTGTCCGTCAGATAACCACCCAGCACCGGACCCAAAGCAGGACCAATCATTACACTCATCCCGAAGATCGCTCCGGCGATCCCGGCTTTTTCTTTCGGGAACTGTTCATAGATCAGGGTTTGCGACGTTGGCAGCAGGGCCCCGCCCGCAAGCCCCTGAAGAATACGGAACACGGTCAGCGTTTCCAGATTGGGCGCCAGACCGCAGGCAACCGAGGTCAGGGTGAAAAGAGCGATACACCCCAGAAAGTACACCCGGCGACCAATGCGCTCGCCCAGCCACGCCGATACGGGAAGGATGATGGCATTGGCGATGGCGTAACCGGTGATGACCATACTGATGTCTTCAAGGGTTGCCCCCAGATTTCCCATCATCGACGACAGCGCCACATTCACGATGGACGCATCGACGATTTCAAGCAGCGAAGCCATCACGGCCACCACGATAATCAGTACGGATTCTCTTTTCATATAGCCCTCTAACCGGAGGATTTAGTGCTTATGCACTTTCACGAATGCAGAAAGTCCCGCTTTCAGAGCTTCCACTTGTTCTGCGGTGACATTTTCAAAACGGATCTTCACCGGCACACGCTGCACCACTTTGGTAAAGTTCCCAGTGGCATTATCCGGGGGAAGCAATGTGAACGTCGCGCCGGTTGCAGAACTGATGGATTCCACCACTCCGACAAAACTGTGGCCCGAAATCGCATCCACATCGATATTTACTTTCTTACCTGGAACAACACCTTCAATTTCAGTTTCCTTGAAGTTCGCCGTCACCCAGCGTTCGCCCGCGTCGACAAAGCCGACCAAAGGAACACCCGGGGAGGCCAGCTGCCCCACTTCAGCGGCGCGCTTGGCGATAAAACCATCCGACGGAGCAAGAATTTTAGTGTTTTGGAAATTCAGTTCCGCCTGAGCCACTTGAGCACTGACAGCCTCGTACTTGGCTTTAACTTCCGCCAAAGATGTCGTCGTTGCATCAAACTGCTGTTGAGAAACCACACCTTTAGAGAACAATTCAGAAATACGGCGCAGATTTTTGTCCGCGTCTCTTTTCTTCGCTTCTAAAGACGCCAGCTCGCCTTTGATCTGACGCAGGTGATTTTGATAATCGCGGTCGTCGATCTCGATCAGCACATCGCCTTTTTTGACTTTCATGCCTTCATTAATATGAACCGCGTTGATATAGCCGCCCACTTTGGCGGCGATCATCACCGAGTGCGCTTCGACCTGCGCGTTGTCAGTCGCAACGTACATCATGTGTTCATACAGAAAGTATCCCGCAACCAGCACCGCCACAGTTCCGAAACCTGCCAATAATTTTTTCTTTTTATCCATTGTCCTGATCCTTAATTAAAATTAACCAATTGCTGACCGGTGCTAAGCTCCAGATTGACGATCGCTTCGATCGCCCCGACCTGAGCATTCACCGCCCCCGCGCGAGCACGGTAAAGTTCGGCCTCGGCATCCAACACATCCGTATTGGTGCGGGCCCCGACTTTCTGACCTTCACGGGCCAGACGAACGCTTTCCTCTGATTTGGAAATATCGTTCAAACGGGCTTCATAGACTTTGCAGTAATAAAGAAATTTCTTTTTCCACATGTCGAAGTCGCGCTGACTTTTCAGCTCGGCCTGACGCACGGTCTTTTCGGCCTGGTATTTTTGTTCAATGCTTTGCTTGGAACGGGAAATCGAGGTCATTCCGTCGAACAAATTCCAATTCAGCATCACACCGAACTGGTAGGCATCACGGAACTGATCGAAATCATCAAAGCGGTCATTGCGATTGTTGTAGTACTGATACTGACCAATTAAAGAAATGCGCGGCACCCAGTATTTTTCCGCAGAGTCCTCTTGGTGCTTAAATCCTTCGGCGCGCTGACGCAAAGCCTGCAGATCCTTGCGATCTTCCAGGGTTGCTTTATCAAGTTTTGCCACAACCTCCGGACTCAAGCGCGGCAGAATCCCATCGACCTCTGGCACATCCTGATCCATTCCCAGCGACTCACTTAAGCGTCCGCGGGAAAGTTCGACGTTATCCGTGGCATTTAAAAGTTCGGATTGAGCCTCGCTCATCTGAACTTCGACGCGCAGAACATCGTAATTGGTCGAAGAGCCTACTTTTTTAAACAGACGCACGTCTTTCAGATGATCTTCCAGGGCACGCACGTTTTGTTCAGCCACGGTTTTCAGTTCTTTGGCCGCCAGTGCCTTATAGAACAGCACTGTCACTTCGCGCTGGACCTGAAAACGGGTCCAGTCAAAGTCGCTCTTGGCGGATTCATTAAAAGCATCCGCACTCAGGTACCGGTTCGTACTGGCGAAGCCATCAAAGACCGACCATTGAGCCGTCAAATAGGCATTGGTCGTCGGGACCACCTGCGGAATCGCCAAAGGCACATTATTAAGATTTACATCCACCAGGGCGTACTTCTTATCAAACAGGTAACTGGCCTGAGCCGACAGCGTGGGCAGAAATCCGGAATAGGACTCTGTCTTTTTCCAGCCGGTTTCGCGGTATTGGGATTCGGATTTTTGCACTTTCGGAGAGTTGTTCAGAGCTTCATTCAAGGCATCCTGCAGATGCAGACCCGCCGCCTGAGAATGGAGAGAGCCCCCCAGCAGCGCACCAACAACAAGAACTTTGCCGTAGTATTTCAATGTGATCATAAGCCACCTAATCTTTATTGGTTGTACGCCCAAATGGTTTGCGTTGCAAACGGTTTGTGTTACGATCTATCAAACAGGAGGTCTTCTTTGAAAAAATCATCCGCAACCCCTTCCAGCTGCGATGCCACCTCGTTCAATCCTGTTCTAAAGGCCTTCTTTGGGTACTGTCTCAATAAGTGTGCACTTAGATACAAGGACATGATGGGACGCGCCCTGCTTCAACATAAGATTGTCGGTCCTCAACTGGGAATTATGAAGCTTCTTCAAGTTCAAGGGCCTAAGAGTCAAATCGTCCTGGGGCAGGAAATGTATATAGACAAAGCCTCCATGGTAAAGTTCATCGATGGACTGGAAAAATTGAAATATGTACGTCGGATACCCGGCGCGGAGGACCGCCGCATCAAGGTCATTGAATTGACCCCGAAAGGGGCGAAGGACCTTGACACCATCGCCAAAACGCAAAGACAGGTGGAAGACGAATTCCTTTCGCCCCTGTCCAAAAAAGACAAAGACCTGCTGAAAGAAATCCTGCCAAAACTTCTTACTTAAGAAGGAGTTCTTCATGAACAACGATCAAATCAGATTTTTGGAAATGGCCGTGAATCTTGCCGCAGAAAACCTGCAAGAACACCATGGCCGTCCTTTTGGAGCCGTGCTGGTTAAAAACAATGAAGTCATCGCCACCGGAGTGAATCAGATCCTGCTGACACAAGATCCCACCTCTCACGCCGAACTTTCTGCCATTCGGGCCGCAAGTCAGGTGCTGGAAAGCCCGCGTTTGGATGGCTGCGTGATTTATGCCAGCGGCCAACCCTGCCCGATGTGCCTGGCAGCGATGCATATGACCGGCATCAAGGAAGTGTATTACGCGCTTTCAAACGACGATGGCGAAGCCGTGGGACTTTCCACGGCACGCATCTATGAACAAATGCAAAAAGCCCTTCCCGAACAATCCATCAAGATCACCCACACCCCGCTGGTCGGCGCCAGGGACCGACTTTACGAAGGCTGGAAAAGGCTGCAGCAAAAAACTTAAGGTGCGTAAGCTTCCGGAGGAAGTTCTCGCGCACTTTTTCCGGAGCCCGGCAGCTTGTCGGCAATCACGTCAATCTGCTCGATGCGGGGCTCGGCCGCAAACAAATCAGGCGACTGCGCAAACAAGGCTTCAGCCACCTTTCCCGCCAAGTGCGCTTTTCGCCCCGATTCATCCGGAAACGCATCAAAAATCCCGAGCTCGTGAGAATTCAATCTTAAGGCGAACCATGCCGTGGTTTCTGGTTCATCTTCCACCAGCGCCAGACCATTTTTTAGAAATCTTTCCACCTCAGCCTCTTTCCCGGGCTTGGCCTCAAAGCGAACCAACAGTGCACACTGAACCATAAAAACCTCTCTTGTTGCCTTTGAGTACATGCCATTTTTCTGCGAACACCAAGAGACAAGAATTCCCTCTGTCAGCTCTCAGACAAACTTCGCGGCCAGACTCAAACCTTGGACCTGTGATCCAGGCAAAAATACAAATTGGAACTTGTTAATTGGTTACTATTGAAAGCAAACTAAGAATATGAAAACACTCATCATGATTGCCACCCTGATTCTTGTTGCAGGCTGCTCCAGTCAGCCAAAAGCCACTCCATCTGCTGAAGCCGAGCTGCCTAAAGCATCCCCGCCTCCGGGCGGCGGGACACGCTTGTACGAAGGTGCGGCCCCAACGGCCATTGAAGCTTCCCCTTCCAAAGCAGCCCCGGTGGTCAGCGAAAAAAGAAGCTGTGATACCCCGCTGGGAACAATCCCGGACGGCGGCAAAGCCACAGGCTGGCTGAAACCTTCCGTTCCTGCGGATGAAATCTGCATTTCCGACACTTTGACTTGCAAAGACGGCACATGGTCTGGTCAGGCCATTTACCCAACCTGCAAAAAAGAAAAAGCCAAGTAGTTCATCTATCAGGCGCGGCGCCGATGCAGCGCCTGATACACCACCAGTACAAAAATCACAATACCCACACCGACATAGTAAACCTGCTCTTCAAAATTAAATAAAAAGAACAAAGCAATCCCCGCTGCCAAAACCGGCAGCACTGGCCATCCGGCGACGGATCCCGGAACCCGAAACGGTCTTTTTCGTTTGGGCTCTTTTCGACGCAGGTATATGACAGCCGCATTGACGACAATAAAAACCACAATCGTCACAAATGAAGAAACGCTGGCGATAATTTCAATTTTCTTCAGTGGCAAAAACAACAAAGCCAAGGCAAACACCAAAAGTGACGCCAGCCATGGACTTTGCCGCTTGGGTAAGATCGCTGCAAACATTTTTGGCAAATCCCGGCCCCGCGCCATCCCCAGACCGATCCGGCTGGCCGCCAACAGGGCGATCATGACTGTGTTGGCTGTAGCAAACAGAGCGATACCTCCCAGCATTTTAGCAGCTTCCGGGGAATGCTTAAGCAGAGCTTCACTTAGCACCGCATCTGAACTTTGCAAATCTTCCGGATTCATCAACGCCAGCGCCGCCAGACTGACCGCCACATAGACTGCCGTCGTTAACACCAGACTGATTAAGATGGCGCGAGGAATATTCTTTTCAGGCTCTTTGGCCTCTTCTGCCAAGTTCACCATATTCTCAAATCCCAGATACGCAAAAAAGATCAGCGAGGCTCCAGTCGCCACCCCCCAGGAAAGCGGAGCCGAAAGCGCTTTGCCAAATTCCGGCTGTTTGAATCCCATATAGACAAAAATCACCAAACCCGACAACTCCACCAGCGTGAATGCAATATTCATCCAGCCCGATTCGCGCACCCCCCAGATATTCACCAAGGTAAAAAGCGCCAGCACCGCCATAGCCACCAAGGCTTCCGGTGCTTTGAAAAAATCCTGCAGATACGCGGCAAAAGAAAGTGCCACAGTTGATGCCGTGCAAATCGCCGCGAAGATCATCAAACAGCCGCACAAAAAAGAAAGGATCTTTTTTTGCGGAAAGATCTCTTTCATATAAACATATTCAGCGCCTGCCTTGGGAAAAAGAGTCGAAAGCTCCGCATAAGAAAGCGCCGTCAATAGCGCCGCCACCGCCGCCAGCAAAAAGCTAAGCCACAATCCTTCATGCGCGACTCCGGCCGCCTTGCCAATCACCGAATAAACACCCGCCCCCAGGATCATACCCGTGGCATAAAAGATCAGCATTATCAGGCCCAGGGACTTTTGCACTAGTATCCCTCTTCAATTTCCTGTTTCACACTCATAACCAGACGGTCTTTATTGTAAATGTATTCGGTCGGGTATAAAGCGCCCCTATCAGTTCGCAGTGAAGCCAGTATGCGGGCATAAAGCTCTGCCGCATGCAGCCCCTGATCGGCCACCTTTTTAAACTTTGCCCGCACCTTGGAGCTGCGTTTGTTGATATTCAGATAAATAATATCCATGCGCAGTTCCACTTCATGGGCCACACATGGAAGATCCACCGGCACCCCGCACTTGCTGTCCGCCGGAACAAAATCCGTCACCTCTTCAGTGATATCAGCAATATTGCCCGCCGGATTGGCTGCCAGATTTTCCAGGCGGCTGGAGACATACAGAATTTTATTGGCATAATAATCTTCACGCTGCTTCTTGTTTTTCAGATACGTGTGGGTTTGCGCTGCCCCATTGGAGTAGGCCATATAAGCTGTTTTATAGCCATTCAGATCCGACACCAAAAGCAACTTGTCGATTTCAGTGATCTGGCCGGAATTAAAAAGTCCGTCCACCAGCAGGATCATCTTCTGATGAGCCTGCGCCAAAACCAGGTCTGCCTCTTTCGGAGTGGCGGCAAATATCTGAAGACTGAAAAGAAGAACGCCGAGGGTTGTTGAAAGGAAAAAACCGTGCGCCATAGGTCACCTCTTTTACCCTCAGTTTAGTGACATTATTTTCAGACGGTAGCTTCGAGGTGAAAATACAAGAGCTGCTAAAAATCCTGCAGACCCAGAATTTCTTTGCAGGTCTCCATCTGGCGGTCAATTTCGACCAGAGCCTTTTCAAGCTTTAACATCTCACGATCATCCAGATCCGCTTCCATCGCCGCCAGCACAATCGGATGCTTTTTTAGCCACTGGCCCTGTCGGGAAGCGTAGTTTTCAGGCACACCCGATCGCAACGCCGCCATCCGGGCGTCGCGGTCCTTGAAAAACTCGACAATAAATTTCAGCGTCTCCAGGGTCAGAATTTTTCTGTGAGCCTTCAGACGTGACGAAAAACCCACTTGCCTGATACGCATGGTCGTCCCCTCTTTCGACCCACAGCTTCTCACCTCACGCAGATGGACGCAAGCCCTCTGACGGAATCTTGCGCACCGGATGGGTGAATATCTCCACATCCTCTTCCAGCGCATCATCGATCATGGTTTTGTAGCGCTCTTTCAGTGCCGTCATCTGTTCTGCGATCTCCACCGCCTCGGCATCCGAGAAATGCTTTTTCGCGGCTTTGAATATCTCCCCTTCCTCTTCTTCGACGTGATGATCGACCAGCTCACTCAGAACGGTCAACTTGGCCTTCCACGAAGGTTCACTCGCACCAAGACGTGACAGCTCATTCAGCAGCAGGGCAATGACATGATGTTCTTCCTGACCCTCCCAACTGAGCTCTTCGGATTTTTCATCACGCGCCAGAGCTTTCAGGGGTTGATAAAACACCTCTTCCTCGGACTTGGCATGAGCAGTCAGCTCAGTGCGAATCTTGTAAAACACTTTTTCCGCCTCAAACAGGTTGCCATCATCCAAAGCGCCTTGCGCTTGTTCGAACATTTTTTTCACTTCCCGGTGGTCCTTTTTCAGAAGTTCGTAAATCTGCATGGAGTCCCCCTTTGTATCCCCTGATTTTACGAAAGGCCCCGCGTAAAGGTGCTTAAAATACCGAATACTTTTAAACAACAGCGTCCCACCCAGCCTATTGTCGCTGCTGTTGTGAGATCATACATTTTGAACTTTTCCACGAAGAAAGAAAAACTGATCCCAGGAGGTTCTATGAAGCAGCCCAAGGTCATCATTGTGGGCGCTGGGGCCGCGGGTCTGAGCTGCGCCCGGGAACTAAGACAACAGAATATCCCCTTTGTGATTCTGGAAGCGCGGGACCGGGTCGGAGGACGCGCCTGGAGTCATCCATCAGCGTCACCGCTGATCGAATACGGTGCTGAATTCATTCATGGCGCACACAAAGAGATCTTTGACCTGCTGACACCTCAAGGGGGTTCGTTTATCGAGGTCACCGACCATCGGCACCAGATCCATAAAAAACGCATTCTCGAAAAGCCCCGGTTCTGGGAAGAAATGGACAAAGTTTCATCGCACCTGAGAAAAGAAAGAAAACGCGACCGGACCGGCCAGGAATTTATCAACAGCCACACCTTTGAATCCCCCTTTCAAAAACAAAATTTCATTTCTTATGTAGAAGGCTTTTTGGCGGCGGATCTGAATTTCGTTGGTGAAAAATATCTGGCCGAATCAGAACAGGTCGACGAACCGCAGCTGAAGGAAAAAACCGAGTTCCGTCCCCAGCAGGGATATTCTTTCATTATCGAGAACTTGAAAAAACAGGCTGTGCAAGAATCCTCGAGTTTACTTCTGGGTCGCGTGGTGCAGAAATTATGTCACACTCCTGAGAGCATCGAGATTCACGGATATCATCGACTTTCCAAAAGACGCTTCAAATTGCAGGCACCGATCGTGGTCATCACCCTGCCCTTGGGTGTTGTTAAAAAACTGGTCGTGGATCCTCCACTTCCGTCGTTGCAAAAGGCCCTGGACGTCCTTCACTGTGGTCACATCCAGCGCATCACTTTTGAATTTAAAACTCGTTTTTGGGAAAACCTGACCGACCGGGGCGCAGGATTTCTGCACGCGGATCCCCGGATTGATTTCCCCACCTGGTGGACTCAACTGCCCGTACACAACAACCTTCTGGTCGCATGGCAAGGCGGCCCCCGCGCTTACGAAATGAGTTTTTGGAAAGAATCCGGACGTGTTGCCGCAGCTCTGAAGTCCCTGGCGTTTATCACCCGCCGAACCAGCACGTTCATAAACGCCCAATACAGCCGCCACTTTACCCACAACTGGTCAGCGGACCCGTTCAGCCTGGGAGCCTATTCCTACATTGGCCTGCAAAAAGAAAACACCCCGCACAGCCTGCACCTGCCATTCGCACAAAAGATCATCATTGCCGGAGAGGCCACGGCTCGCCCGGCAGATCAGGGCACTGTGCACGGAGCCCTGCAAAGCGGTCAACGGGCCGCCAGACAGGCCATTGAACTGCTTTCAGTGCCAGTCCGTGTTATGCCCACTGCTCCAGGACGGCGGATCACTGGCCGGGAAGGAATCCTCTGAAGAAGTGTCGACTTCCTGCTGTTCTCGTAAAAACCCTGTATTGTCCCGGTTTGATTTTTTATATCTGTTGTAGAAATAGAGACCTACGGCCGCGCCTCCGAACACCCCTAACAAGGCGGTCAGCGGAAAACGTCGTGAGGTTTGAGAAATATTTGACGAAAGCTCTTCCATAACACCTCCATAACAAAAGAGAGGCCTTAACGCCCCTCTTTTGCAAATATCACAAGTTCATCACTCTTCCATTTCCTCATCGCGTGAGTATCTTTCTGTGGTTGAGCGAGAGCTTCTGTTGTCACCTTCTGTATGGGAAGGCTGCTGTGTTCTTTCGGTTCTTTCAGCGGGTTTACTGGCAGGTTGTTTTACACTGCTGTTTTTATCCGCATTTCTTTCGTTAAAGTTTTTATTGGTAGCCATAAAGACCTCCCTTTGAACCTACCCTATGATAAGCCCCGGGAGGCCTGATGGTACTGGACCCCTGTGCAAAAGCAGCGATATCGAAAGTCCAGTGTCCAGAAAATAAAAAAGCCCGCTGCATTAGCGGGCTTGTTCACGGCCACAGTCTACGGCCTAAGTGGGCCTAGTCTAAATGTGCCAGGCATTCTAGAACGGATGGTCCGAACAGTTTCACTTTAAGAGATTCAATAAATCCCATCATGGAAGCCTCCTTTTTTCGTAATTGCTTCTTGAAGGCAATATACCCAAAGGGCCCGTTAACAGCGAGTGCATAGTCGGAATCCAGATATGCGTATTTTGCATGACTGAAAACCAATTAAAAAGGCGCTGGGACTTCCCCGGCGCCTTAATTAAAGCCATCCTTGTATTTGAAAGGACTACTGCTTACCGATCATGCACTGGGCATTAACCGCTTTTTTATTCACCAATACGGTCTGAACAAATTTACCGTTTTTATCAGTGTAGGATTTGTAGCCTACGGACTGATCACCGGAAATACCCCAGAACTCGATGATCTCAAGATCGAAATCTGTATAGTACTCGCCCGCTTTATAGAAGATGTAAGAACCATTGGCATCAGCTTGGAAAGCATCAATGCCAGAACCCGCCGCTGCCACAAAACCTGTCACCTTGCGACCTTCAACAATCAGGTTTGCAGTAATCTGAGTGTCAGCACCAACACAGTCCACTTGCATAACAGCGGCTTGCGCAGTTGCAGACAAAGACAACAAAGAAACAAAAGCAGTCAGAAGCATTTTCACAGGAAAACCTTTCGTTAAAATTTCCAATTCTCTCTTCACGCCAAAAACTATACGAACTAAAAAAGCCGGGCTCAATAGATGCCGCAGCTCTGAAAAGCGCAATATAGGCGGAAATTCGCGGAACGATCAGGTCCGATTTTTGGAAGATGGCAAAGTCTCTTGGCTTGGAGCAGACTCTTTTAGCATTGCAAATACGGCATTCTGGAAGCACACAAGGGAATCCCCAACCTCGGAGTCAAACTCTGCGATAAACTCGCGCTGAAAGGCCCGCAGGCGGGCAATAGCATCGGGCAGACGCGAAGACTCCATGCGGATGAAGTTTGTCGAATACTGACGGGACTCTTTGGGAACCAAATCAAAGGACCGATCCAGCAGTCCCAGCACTTCCTGGTGCATGGATTTGGGATCCGGCTTTTCCGGAACCCCGGGCTCTAAAACCAGAACCTCTGAAGACTTCATTCCCAGAATCGGCGCCAGCATCTCGGCCAGGCTTTCGGCATCTTCAAAGCGAGGCATGCGCAGACCTTCGCGCACGATATAGCGGGCCAGCGAGTTCTTCTTATCCCCGTCGAGATGGTTCAGCACCATGATACGAAGTGTGCTGCTTTCGATGGATTTTTCGTATTTCACCAGATTGGCGAAGTGATTCTTTTCAAGCTCAGAGAACTCGAAGTACTGGCACATGGTATCCAGCAGCTTGTCGCCGATATGTCTTTTGCGATTCAGGATCATCGACAGAGCGGATGGATAGGAAAGACCCAGATGACGAGTCCACACGGACAGACTCCAGCCTGCGCGGTTTTCACTGCGCCAACTGTTATAGTCCGCCAGAAAGGCGCGATAATCCTTGTAGTTCAGAATATCAGACTTATTCATCGTGGGACCCTTATACCTCAAGGCCCCACCAACCGTTCACAGGTTTAGTGAACGTTCACAAGGGCAGTGAAAGGTTTTCATGGAGCACCGCTTGTCCTGGAAAATTATCTATGTCAAACATCTCGACATCAAAACAAAAGGAGTTTTTATGAAACTGATGATCGCTATGCTTATGATGTTGCCGACTTTGGCTACTGCTGCCACTGAAATCGTTTACAACAGCTCTTCCAACCCGTACATCCCAGCTCGTGGCTATGTTACAGCTCAGCAAATCTGCCTGAACGCCGGCAAAGATTCTTTCAAAATCTTCGTGGCTCAGCACACTGTTGAAACCTGCGATTCTGTAAAAACAGACTACTCTGATTCCACTCGCCCTAAAAAAGTATGCGTGGGCCGTAAAATGGTGACTGTTCCTGCGACAACAAAAACCGTTTCTGCTTTCACAAAAAAAGAAGTTTGCCAAAAATGGAACCGCAATGACTCTGCATACCCACGTTGCGTAAGCTCTGTTATGAAAGACACTATGTTCTCCACTTCCTACACTCAGTACAAATATGAGCAGGCTGACTGGAGACGTGAGCGTCCGATCTCTGCTGTGAACAAATACATCGAAACTTGCAAATAAGACCCTTTGCTGGATTCGAATCCAAAAGGCGCTGGCTGGAAGTCAGCGCCTTTTTTATTTTCCCCATTGCCGCTTTTGCCGTCTTTACGTAGTATGTCGCCATGACATCTGAACTGCCTGAAGTAAAAATCACCGACACCGTTATTGGAACCGGCCAGACCGCCAGCAAAGGCGCTTTGGTGTTTTGCCACTATGAAGGCTTTCTGGAAGACGGAACCAAGTTTGACTCAAGCTATGACCACGGCCGCCCATTTGAATTTGTGGTGGGATCCAAAAAAGTGATCGCCGGCTGGAGTCTTGGATTTTTAGGCATGAAGGAAGGCGGAAAGCGCACGATCTATGTGCCCGCCCACCTGGCCTATGGCGAGCGCCAAATCGGGCAGTTTATCAAACCCCACTCCAACCTGATTTTTCACGTTGAACTGATCGAAGCCCGCCCGCGCGAGTAAGACCCTTACTCGCTATTGAATGGGCACAGTCAAAGGGAAGAACTGGATATTCAGATTATAGACCTCGGAGGGCTCGCCTTCTTCAGCCAGCAAGGTCAGGCGCTGACGGAACTTTTTGATCAGCGCTTTGACTTCGGTCATTTTATCGGGATTAAAAGCCATGGTGATCGCAGAATAGTCCCGGCGGTCTGTCGTTGTCACTTTCAGCACCTCTATAGCTTTGTTCATATCAGATACGTGGGCCTGCACCAGGGCATGACTTGGAATATCAGAGGATGTCCCCAGGCTTGCCACCGTGCGCACAAAGGTGGCCCCTTGCATCTTGATAAAACCAAGATTCATCAACAAATCCAGACTGTGCTGCACTTTTTCCACCGGTATCGCCAGTCGCTGGCTGATCCATTTTTCGCTGGATTGAAATTGCGGGATGCGCATCAGATTTAAAATCGCAAAGTGCTCCCAGCTGGAAATCAGCTCCAACTGCTGTTCGGTCAATCGTTTTTGCACACCGAATTTGCGCGAGCGCGTGGCGATCATGGAATAAACCTGATTGCGCTCTTCCACACCCAGCTCAAGCCCCAGAACAATTTTACTGGCGTAAAATTCACTCAAAGGTCTTTTACCATGCATAAGTTCATTCAAACAGCCTGGAGATATTGCTACTTTTTTTGCCAGGGACCGGAAAGAAAAACGTGGATTTCGTTTTTGAATTTCATCGAGTTTGCTTTTCAAAAAATTACCGAACGGATTCGACATACATCTCCAAAAAAATCTTGAGAAATTCTTCAACTTTTTTGGGTGCACTGGCAAGACTTATATAATCGTTTAGTTCCTCGCATCCCTCAGAGGGAACACATCTTTTCATTCAACGATGCTCACGGAACAAAACTACAGTTTGTATTCAGCAACACCCTTCAAACCATTTTGTTTGTAGATGAAGAACAGGGAATTTCGGCCCGGAGAATAGTTTACCGCCCCTTCGCACACAAAAGTCGTGTTCGGCAGAGGCAGCGCTGTTTCCTGATTGCTGTTATTCAAATCATATTTATATAGAAGCCCATTACTTGCGCACGCATAGATGTTGTTTTTGGATAAACCGACATTACGATCGGAATCAAAACCGATGATCGTGCGATTCACCTTAACAAGATCTGCGCCCATGATGCCCGCCCCGGCAAAGTCCACCAGAACGAAACGACCGTTCCCATCCCCATCATGGGACATCCACTTGCCCGTCGCGACATCATACTTGCCCTGGTGTTTGGCGTTGTTACGATATCCCATAGGAATACAGCTGCCTTTCAAAGTCGTACCTTCAGCACAAAACACGTTTGTCGCCACTGTGTTCGCCGGTGGGTTTGCGATCACGGTGCGCGACTTGTCCGTCAGGTTCACGATGGACAAAGAAGGATTTATATGACCCAAAGTTTGACTGTAATGGAAAGTATAAAGAAGAATATGACCATTCCCCAACCCGGAAGGAGCCGGTCCATAACCGAATCCTGAGTTTGTCAGATCTTCCCACAATCCCGTGGCACGCACGATACGGCTCAGCATCCCACCAGATCGCGGGTAGTAAATATCCCCGGTGGCAGCATCCACATTGAAACGATGCGGCTGACTGTCAGCGGTGGTGTTCATTGTGGTTGTCGCCGCGACATCACCATTGGCAGCACCGGTGGAAACCTGTGCTCCGGCCACGGTTGTCAGACCCACACCTTCCTGGAACTGACGGATGCGGCTATTACCCAAGTCGAAGACATAGAAATCGCGGATGCCGTTATGAACGTATTCTTTAACGTCCGTAATATCAGCAAAACGCGCCAAGGCCGGCTGAATTCCATCCGGAGATCCCAGCGGATCCCCCGCAAGATTGCGAATCTTTGAATCAGCATCAATGGTGCGCACTGTGCGATTCTTGGCATCCACATAGAAAATCTGACCTTGAGAATTGAACGAAAGACTGCTGACCGCAATCGCACATTTGTCCTGATCCGTTCCTTCATCACAGGTCCCGTGCACATTCTTTCCGTACAGGGTGGTCCACTTCAGGGTCGTTGTATCAAATTTATAAACGGCCTTGGACGACGAGGCGCTACTTGAAGCCGCCGCAATCAAGTCACCGTTTTTATTGTTATAGAAGTTACTGTACTCACGACGCCCTTGTGCTGAAGGAACGATCCAATCCGGCGCTGGCAGCATGGCATCGCCAGTCGCTGGATCCACCTGAGCATACCCTTTCCATTCCGCCGTTGAACCGAATGGACAGTTTCCGGTCAGACCTGTTGATTCCACTTTCCATAACAGACGTTCGATTTCACCCGTTGGTTTGAAGGCCACCGCATAATCCTGCCACGCACACAAAGCCACGTTTTGCGAAGCACTGAAGGTATTTCCTGTCCCTTTCATTTGAATGGCAGAAATCACGCCGGTTGCAGCCGTGTACTTGCGAAGCTTTCCATTAGTACCATCAGTACGGAAGACGATATCCCCGTTCGGAGAAATAAACATGCGACCAATATTATTCGGCGCCAGGAAGTTCGTGGCCACGGCCACAGAATCCGCCCCATCGGTCCCGCCGCCAATAATGGTGGAAATTGGCAGATTGGCCAATTTGGTATTCACACGACGAACGCGCTTGCCATCCACAATCAGCAGATTGTTGTTGTTATCAACATAAATGCCCGTCAGGGTTGTGAAGGTGGCACTGGCAAGCGCCCCGCCATCCCCGCTGGTGGTTCCGGTCTTTTTGGCAATCACCTCGTACACCCCGGTGGCCTGATTCACCCAAGTCAAACCGCGGGTGTCGATCAGGAACATGCGCCCATCATCAAGCACCGCAATGCCGTTTGTGGATTCAGGCTGCAGAATAGCTGATTTCGCACTGGCGCCCAACCCCAGATCCGTGCTTCCGGCAACAAAACGCACCGCCCCCGCATTCATCGAGTTACTGACGCTGACACTGATAAATCCTTTGGTATCGGTGATTTCCACGCGCGTTTTAAAGTACGTTCCTTGCGGCGCCGGCAAAACAGCACAACCTGTAAATCCGCCCGTCAGTGCACAAGCACCATTGGCAGCATTCGCCAGCGCTGAAGCCGGACCGCCTGAATAGGTAAGGTCATCAACAGAATAGGAGATCTTCACAGGAGCAGATCCCAGACCCGAGGTGCTGGAAACTTTCCATTTCACATAAATGCTTTGCCCAGCCCCGACCATAAGATCCGTGCTGCTTAAAGGCACCGAAGGGGTGTCGGTCGATGACACCTGCAGATTTTCAATCAATGGCGGCGTCGGAGAATTGTAAGTCACAACACCCGAATTACCGCCAGCTGGGGAAATATTTCCGACCTCGTCCATAAACCATACATGCACATTGTAAGAACCCGAAGCCAGACCCACGTTATGATAGATGTCTGACGTGGAAATACTTTGTGCCGGAGTCACACCATAACTTGCCAGATTAACCCAGCAACCATCCGACACCAAAGGCTGAACGCTGGTGTTTTTTGTACAAACCTTCAGGACCCTGGAAAGAACATCCGTAACACTTGCCGCAATAGCAATATTGTTATTGGAGCTTTGCCCGTCCCCGCTATTCACCGTCACGCTGCCCACAACAGGCCCCAGACTGTCGATCAAGAAATCGCTGGAAGTCACTGCAGTGTGGTTTCCTGCTGCATCTGTGAAGGACACCCGAACTTGGGCATGTGTCGTATTAAGGACCGGAACCGTCAGGCTGGACGCGGTGTAAGCCACGGCACTGTTCACTCCTGCCGTAGCTGCCTTACTGCCCCACGCCGACCAACTGCTGCCGTCAAAGATATCGATCTGGAAATTAGATCCCGCAGGCGCGGTATATTCTGTCATAGTCCATGACAGACCTGTGGCATCGCCGCCTTTTTTCGCAGCCACAGTCCCCAGACTGATTTGCGGCGCTGTTGTGTCTTTCAAAACTGTGCGAGACGCCGTGGCTGTATTTCCAGACACATCTGTTTGACTGACCACGATTGCAACCGGACCATCCGTCAAAGAATGTAAATCCAAAGACACTGTCCAGGCACCGGCAGTACACGTTGTCGCCGCGGCAACTGCGCCTGACAGACTCACAGCACGCCCCTCTTCAGAACAACTGCCGGCAAATGTAAAATTAGCCACGCTGGCAGCAGGGATTACCTGATTGTTGGCAGCTGGCGTTGTTACGGTCAAAACTGGAATTGATGTATCCAGGCTCCAGGAATGCGTTATAAACGCCCCGACATTTCCCGCAGAATCGAAAGCTCTGACGGCAAATGAGTGCGCGGCATCACCCAGCGCGCCCGTAGAAAACGGACTGGAACAAGCAGCAACAGCACCACTGTTCACGCGGCACTCAAATCCAGTGACAACTCCACCCCCGGTATCAGCAGCAGAAAATTCAAAGGACGTGGGATTTTCATTGGAATGAACCGCCGGAACTTTCGTCCAACTTACAACCGGCGCCTCAATATCAATCTTCCACAAATGACGAGAAACTATAGACGTATTGCCTGCCCCATCCACCGCATAGACGTCAAAGGTTTTTGCCCCTGCAGCCAAAGCCGCATAGGACACTCCCGGCACGCAAGAAGCATAGCTTGCCGAATCCACAGAACAGAAATAGCCAGCAATCGTGTCAGATCCACCCGTGTCACTGCCCAGGAAATCAAAAGTGGCAGAAGTCGAGTTCGTCAGAACATTTGGAACTGAAGTCAAATTCAACGTTGGGGCGATAATATCAACCACCCAGGAATAAGCCACGGGCAAAGATTCATGCCCGACCTTGTCTATAGCCCGCGCCGTCAGAGTGCGCGCCCCTGAAGTCACCGCCATACTCACCATCGCGGGACACTCAGAATAAAGAACTCCGTCCTGGCTGCATTCAAATCTCAAAATCCCTGAACCGACCCCATCATCACCATGCAGACCAAAAACACCAATCAAAGAATTAGACATTAAAGCTGGAACAGAAGTCATAGTCAGGACCGGAGCTGTCAGGTCCACCTTCCATTCATGCTGGACCGCCACAGAGACATTTCCGGATTTATCAGCAGCTCGCACGGCAAACGCGTAAGCGCCTTCATCCAAATCAGAATAGACAACCGGACTTTCACAGCGCGCCCAAAGCTCTGAATTCAAACGGCATTCGAAATAGCTGACAACACCTGAATCATCAGTGGCTGAAAACTCCACAGAAAAATCTGTTTCCGCCACCGAGGCCGGCGCCGAAGCGATCTTCACCAGCGGCGATAGAACATCCACACGAGGACGGCTGCCTGAAGACGACTCGGCCTTTGCGGAAACAGCCTCAGTTGAAATACCCGCCCCCGCCGTCACTTCGGCAGATCTGGACTCTTCATCTTCGTCATCATCTTTCCTGGATTTTAAGCTCCCTGCTGTCGAACGCGCCACCACGTTACTGCTGCGAGAACCACCAGCACTGGAAGAGTTCATGGCGTAAGACGACAAGTCCTGACCATCAGAAGAACTATACCCTTGAGAATTTAAACTGGATTCTTGCGGTGGAGCCGGAGCCTCCACCTCCCGATAACCAAGATCGCTGGATGCAGAACCTGAATCCGGACGGTTGCTACGCTGCTGATAAAAATGGGACCCATGGGATCGGTTTTCTTTTTGATAATTTGACGGCGCTGTCCCGCCTTGAGACATCACAACGGATGCCGGGGCTCTTTGCTTTTGTTCAGACTGGACTTGAACTGATGATACAGGCTTAGTCGCCACAAAGTGAGCAACAACAGCAACCGAAGCTACGGGAATACCGTACTTCAGAGAGGCTAACACCAGATTACGTGCCAGATTAAAACCGATCATGTTTCTTTTTTCGGATGAAACACGAGTCTTCTTAGCTAAAATCCTCTCTGAATCTTAACAATGTGTTCCTTACTTCAGGATAGAGAGTACAGCATCCCAGTATGCTCCATATTCAGAGAGATTATTGTGATTCCCTCCCGGAATAAGAACGTATGTGCTCCTATTGGAAGCTTGAGAAAGTTTGTATCCCATCTCTGCCGGGATGACCTGGTCTGCGTCGCCGTGAACTATCAAAATTGGTGCGTTCACATTCTGTATCCACTGACTTGAAGGCATCGAATACTTCAACAGAATCTGTGGGAACCACGAAAAGCGCAGCTTCGCCATTTCAAACAAACTGGTGTACGGAGTTTCCAATATCAATCCATCAACTTTATTTTCTGCGGCGGTCTTTACGGCGATTCCTGAACCGACCGAGCGGCCATAAATGAACAACCGCTGCTCTGGGCCCTCGCGCCGGGCCTCATTGACAAAGGCCTGGGCCACATCCAGCAGCTGTTGTTGCGAACGGACAGACCCCGTACTTTTGCCAAATCCCGGGTAATCCACCATCCAAACATTGTAACCGGATTTTTGCGACAGCTCCAAGGCGACTTCCCCCCAGCTGTCCATGGCTCCGGCGTTGCCGTGGAAATACAGAATCATCCCGTTGGGAGCTGGAACCTTGAACAGCAAACTGTGAACTTGAGTATCGCCCACAGTCAGAATTTTTTCCTGAAAATCCCCGGCGAATTGAAATTTATAATCCGCAGAAAGAACTTTAGGGAAAAAGATGAAGCGCTCTTGGAAGAAGTACAACAAGAACACAATTCCCAGATAAGAAATGGCCACAACTCGAACAACGCGCTTCAAATAAGAAAATCCCTGATTTTTCATGTTCACATTGTACGCCGAAACAGTTTTTATTGTAAATTGCTGGTAATATCCCATGACACTCTGTCACTCACCATATCTCGACATTGACTCTAGGACCACCCCCATCAACCATAGAGGCACTTTTCAAATAAGGCGGACCTATGAAATCAAGATTATTTGCATTGGTATTGACTGCAAGCCCTGCAACATGGGCCGCAAATATCGTATGCACATCTGAAAAATGGGATAACGAAAAAATCGTCTTTTCAGCTGATTTTCAAGAGCTTCGCCATGATATCTATGATGAAAGCGGCAACATCTTTAAGTCCGAGCCCTTAAATGGCGCAGGCCTGGTCGGTGGCATCAACATCCACCCCAAGAATGATTCTTGCGACCAAAGCGTCTTTGAATTCAAAGGGATCAACCAGGTTCTGACCACCTGCCAGCTGGATAAAGAAGCTCACGGTTTTGATTATCTGACTGTGGACTTCCGTTATGACCAGGATAAAAAGGTCGGTTACTATATTGTGAACTCGTACTACCAGTCCGGCACGGGCAATCACAGCTTGCTGTTCAAAGACTGCCACGAGCAGTCTTATTAAAAGTACGACGAGGTAAATCGTCCGTCAGCTCGGCTCACTTCGGCCAAGCGGCTTGAGGTGCGAAGAGTGTATCCCACGCCGCGCACTGTATAGATCATGCGCTGATTAAATCCCTTGTCGATCTTCGCACGCACGCGGCACATCAGAACATCGACGATATTGGTGTGCGGATCAAAGTGATAGCCCCAGATATGGGACAGAATCAGCTGCTTATTGATGATCTTGTCCGGATGGGACATCAACAGTTCCACCATGCGGTATTCCCGGTCCTGCAAATCAATCACTTTGCCTTCCCGGGAAACCTCGCGACGGATGCGGTTTAAGTGCAGCCCCTGACAGCGAATTTCAATTTCTTCGGCTTGAGAAGAACGTTTCACCAGATTTCTGACCCGGATTTGCAGCTCAAGAATTGAAAAAGGTTTTGGCAGATAGTCATCTGCGCCCCGGCTTAATCCTTCCACCCGATCACTGGTCGCACTGAGTGCGCTGACAACGAGAACCGGGGTGCTGATATTATTTTTTCGCAGAGCCTGAATCAGATCAGCGCCCATCATTCCGGGCATCATCATATCAAGAATAATTATATCGTAGCGGTCGACCAGGGCCGCCTGCAGACCTTTGGTCCCATCATCAACATATTTCACGTCATAACAAATACTGACCAGACTTTCGATAATATGCCCTGCAATTTCCTGATCGTCTTCAATCAACAAACACTTCATGCGAAACTCCCTGATGTGGACCGTTCGTTCTGTGCATGAAGCCTACACACAAGTTTCTCAAAGCGCGTTTTAAATATAACCAATGAATGTCCACCACAACTGGTGGACTGTGTGAAAAACAGTCCAGTAAAAGTCGTGACTCTGTCTGAAATCATGAAGGTAATTATATCGCTGCCCAAGCAAAAGGAATAGCCTAACTTCAGAAACCATACACCACAAGGAGGTATTTATGGGCGACAATAACCAAAGACCAAACCAAGGCTCGCAACAAAATCAGAGAGATCAAGAAAGAGAATCCAGTCAAGGGCAGCGTCAGCAGCAGCCACAACAAGGTGGTCAGACTTCTGAAAGAAGCAGCGGCGGCCGGCAGGAACAGCAACAACAAGGCAACCGTACAAGTACCAACAGATAAATTTATAAGGCAGGACAGAGGGATGTAGACTGCTCTGTCCTGTTTTTTACTGGGTCAAGAGACTGTGAGCGCCCACGACATTCCCCCGATGAAGGGTCATCATTTTGTTCTTGGCACTGTCTGACAGACGATTCGTCAGATCCTTGGTATAGATCAAGAATTGATTTTCGATGCCATCATCCACAAATGGCAAAATAGTTTCCTGAACAAACAGGCGGCTTTTATCCTTGCGGCGTCGCCAGCCAAAACGAGTCTGCGGGGACCATTCCACCTTGCTGCCTTCATCGCACAGTAATGAATAGTCCTGAAGTTCCTCTCCGCTGTATCCATACAACATCGGGGCATCGGGTCCCCAGCTGTGAACCTTGCCTATATTGTCAACGACACAGGTGGCAGTCTTTGCAAGAGCTTTGCTGATATCCGAAGTCCATTCTTCATTGGTCGCGTGGCAGGCACTCATCACCACATGGCCATCACGCCACACCGGAACAACCTCGGCCTTGAATAGACCCGTCGTATTGTCCTTGCGACGATAAGTCACATTGAAAACTCCCCACCCATCACGTCCCATGATTTCAAGCACGCGCGGGCTGAGATTGCTGGATTCAGGGGTCAAAAGAGACCCGTAACTGACGCCTTTGATTTCATCGTGAGTATAACCAAAGTTTTTGGCGAACGATTCATTCAGACTGGAAAAAAGCTGAGACTGCAAATCAAAGGCCGCCACTCCGACCCTGCGTTTTGCATAGTGTGCAACCCACAACTCACATTCCTCAGCAGGAGTAAACTGCGCGGTGTAATCCGTAAGCACTTTCATAAAGCGAATGTCGTGATCATCCGGATCAGAGATTTCCACGACCTGTTCCTGTACGAAAAGCACTTCACCATCCCTGCGATACCGCCAGCTGAAACGAATTCCCCCCTGACTTACTTCTTCCGCGGTATCATAAAACAGCTGATACTCGGATGAACCCAGAATTTCCTGTTCTGAAAATCCAAAATATTTTTCTGCGGCGGGACTCCACACGTGGATAATGCCCTCTTCATCTGTCATGTAAGAGGGTGTTTCAAACTCATTTCGGATGAGATGTACCAGTGACATAAAAAACTCCATTTTTACCGAGCTTTTACCTATAATGTACCTTATCAGTATTGAGTGGGGCCTTGGCAATTGTATTGTATTTCGACTATCAACCAATGGTGGTTGTTTATTTACAGCTTCATTGGTTTACATTTATGACAAGTTCCAAGGAAATTGAATTTCGCATGAGGATTTTTTGAGTCCGCTTTATTATCAGTACTAAGGCAACAAACTTAAATCTGAACTAATCATGCATAGGTGGACGTGTCCTTATCTGACTTTATCCGAAAAAAGAGACTCGGCGCTTTTCTAACCCAACAAGACGCCGCAAAATTGCTCGGCTACAACCGACCGCAGTTTCTTTCCAATTTGGAGCGCGGCAATCGCAAGCCGCCAATCGATGTACTGAAGAAGATGTGCGAAATTTACTCCATACCTGAAGACGAAATGAAAGCTGAATACGTGCGCCAGGCTACAACTGATGCTATTTACAATGCCCATCAGAAATGGAACACTGGCGAAGAAACCGACAAAAATCCCAAGTAGTTATTCCTTACATTTTTGAAATGTCGTTTTCATCGTTCTTTTCAAAAGGAAGTGGCGAATTATTTCAATTGCCCCCATGAAAGCGCCTGTTCCCTAATGTAAACTTGCTCGAACTTGAGGGGGCTGTTAGTTCTGCGATTCTTATGTCGGGACTTGAGAATCTGCCTTATTTCGCAATCAAACTTCAGGAACAGTTTCAGGCCAAGAAAGCCCGAAACAAACGCTATTCTTTGCGTTCCTACGCCCAGTTTCTGGAAATGAATCCTGGCACGGTGTCTTCGATTATCAAAGGCAAACGCCTGGTGCCCCTGCAAGAAGCTGCCAAAGTGATGCAAAAGCTTTCCCTTGCTCCCAAAGATCAGGAAATGTTCCTGCTAAGCCTGGGGGTCAACAAACCACCGGCCGAATCCTCATACAAACTGGATCCCAGCCGCTATGCTGTGCTCTTTGATGAATGGGAATACTTTGTGATTCTGGCAGTGTTTCGCCTGGCCGATTTCAAAAGCACCGCAACCTGGATCGCCGCCAAAACCGGAATCAACGAGCCCCGCGTGAACGAATGCCTGGAAAATCTGGAAGACCTGCAGGTTATTTCCCGCAAAGGCCCTGTATGGGAGCGCAACCACAAGAACTTGTATTCGCCTCACGACATCCCTTCCCGATCCCTGCAGCAGGCCCATTTGAACACGTTGGAACTGGCAAGGCAGATGCTTTCCCGTGTCCCGGTGCAAGAACGTGACTATTCTTTCCTGACCGTGGCCCTGGACGAAAAACAATTCAAGAAACTTAAGAAACTGACGCTAAAGTTTCGCGACGACGTCTTTGAATTGGATGAAAAATCCAAGAAGGGCGACCTTTACCGCGTGAATCTGCAGTGCTTCCCCATCCTTCCCCCGAAATCCAATTAGGAGCTTCATCTGACAACACTGATTCATCTTCTTTTTTATTCTGCGATGTCTTTGGCCGGTGGTGACTGGGTTGGCAATGGCGGCAACGTGATTTCCTGTGGAAATTCTTTGCGACTGCTGGATTATTATGAAGCTGAAGAACAGCGCCGCATTCCACTGGAGCTGGGCCCCGCACACATGAGCTTTCAGCAAAAGGTGTACTATGTCTTGCACCGTCTGGAGGACGTGAATCCAACCCGCGCTAAAATGTATAAAAAATGGTTCCGGACCTTTGATGAAGAAACCCAGTGGTTCTTTGTTGGCAAGTTCCTGCCGATTCGCGATTCCGGCGTGGTCATCATCCCTGAGGAATGTGAAATCAAACAGGTCGCCATCCAGCGCCCCAAGGCTTTGATTATGCCCGGGGATCAGCGATATGTGATTGATTTGCGATTATTTGAAAAACTCAGTGAAGATCATAAAGCCGGACTGGTGCTTCATGAACTGATCTATCGCGAGGCCATCGAAACGGGTATTGTTTCTTCACCAGGGGTCCGCTATTTCAATCAGGTTATCAGCTCTTACCTGATGAAAACCTTCGACAACCGCATGATGCTGGATCTGGTGCGCACGGCAGGTCTTAAGCATGTCGACTATCATGGCTTTGCCGTAGGACTGGAAGCAGCCCAATTTGACGAAAATGGGAACATAAAGACCGCCACTGTCTGGGGCGGGAATCTGCACGGACAAAACATCTCCGGTAAATACGTCAATTTTTATCCGAGCGGAAAGATCGAATCCTTCCTGTACACCAGCGCGGACGAATACACCTTCAATATCAACGGGCAGATTTTCCCGATCGGTTACGCGGGTCCTTTATCACGTATGATTCTGCTGAAATTTCATGAAAACGGAATGCTGATGTCGGGTTCAATAAAAAACAAGACCCCGTTCCTCTTAAACGGCAAAACAGTTTTGCTGTCCAATCTGAACGGGGCCGTGACCTTCTGGCCCAACGGTCAACTGCACACTGGAACTATTGAAAGCTCTGAATATACAGGACCATTGGTTTTAAGCCAGGAAGGATCCCAAATCGTGAAACCTTGAGCGCCCCTCACGCTCAAGGTACAATCGAATTTAGTAAGCCTGAAGAAATGTGGCACCGTTACGAACTGTCACGATAATCTGATAAACGCCCCCGTCATGAGAATAAAGCTTCAAAAGGAAGTTACGCTCACCTGCCGCCAAAGCATCAGAATAGAATTCCAGCACGACATTGTGATAAACCTCATTGGAACGGAAGATACGCGGGGATGCCGCAATCGCGTGCACATCGCTCAAATCAGTCAGTGAAGGCTTTGCGAAGCGATTGGAGGCCTTTGGCACCACCTTGTGGTTTTTGCACTCGGCATCCAATACGTTAAGAACGATCTGGGTGGTGTGAGCTTTTCTGATCACCATAAAAACAGATGGAACCACAAGATCCTGGGCATCACCCTGTTTTTCGCAGTAATATTTGGCATGCTCTGGAGCATCCAAAGACACCGTCTGAGCCTGGGCAGATAAAGAAATCAAAGCGACGAAAGACAATACAAGAATACGCATAGTTTCCTCCAAAAATGTGAAGGGAGGAATAACCACGATTGAGGAATCAATAAAGAAAAAACCTGCCGGGCGGCAGGTTCAGGTAATAAAGTCGTTGCAAACTTTTGAGTCTGCAACACTTAGTTCTTTTCGCAGGTGATCTTTTCTTTCTCGCAGAAGGAAAGCAGTGTGTGGCTTTTGCATTTACCCATGGCGTCCTGACGGGCTTCATCCTCGCTTTTGCCAAAACCGAAGAAGCGGTTCCCCATGGATTTCATCCGGCATGTGAATGTCCCCACAACCTTCGGACCATCGCCCGACCAGTCCACGGCCAAAGTTCCTTTGTTCGGATTTTCATCCGCCGGGCTTATGACTTTCAAACCGCATCCGGCCAGCAAACTGCAAAAGACAAAAAACTGCATCAGGGAATTTTTCATGGAATCCATAATATCAGCCCCTTTTCCTTTTCACAAAGAGCAAAACGAAGGGTGCCAAAGCCCCCTTCGTTGGCACAGAACTTACTGTACATCGCTGAAGTTAACACTTGAGAATCCAAGTCCGGTCAACTGAGAAACCCAGTCTTGAGTCGAAGTAAACTGCGTACTTGGATGCAGGTTGAACTTAAAGCTCACTTCCTGCGGCAGCTCAATTCCCGGGTTGGTGCTGCAATCCGCCTGATCCGAAGCATGAGTATAACAACGGTTGTTCACAACCTCAGAATACTTCGTGGCATCACCCAGATCATTGCTGGTGTTGGTGTTCACCATAAAGTAGCGAGCCTTCAGGCCACTTGCAAGACTGCCTTTGATCGTGGACACACGAGCCGAGTAAGCATTGTTATGGTCCGTGTAGATTTCACCTGCAATGGCCTCAATTTTTGAAACGGAAGTGATTTCCCCGTTTGTCATACCCACCTGCGCCAGCAGACGATCATGACGGGACCAACCGCAGGAACTGTTTTCAGAGCACTGAAAACGGTCACCACGGCTTTCGTACTTCAGCTCGCCCGTCAGCACATCAAAACTTGCCGCATAGGTGCCGGATTTATTCGGGCTATAGGCCGACTGGTCATCATGAGTCAGGAACTCCATTTTCGTACCGCTAAGTTTGGCAGCAATACGGTAGGTTCCCATATCCGGAATGGTCAAAGAAACCCCTGAGTCATAATACGTGTTAAAGAAGGCCGGTTTTGAGGCCCGCACCGTCACGGTCATGGCCTGAATGTTCATGTCAGCCAATTGCTGGGCGGTGAAACAGCTCGTATCCGGGGTCAGATGGACCTGACGGTCCTGATTGTCGAAAACCAAACCCGCCTTTTCAAGCATGCAGGATATCGCTTTAATCTGCTGAAACGAACCCGGGATCGAATCCGGAGATCCGCTGTTTTGAGCAAGCTTACAGTAAAACAGCCGAGACGGATAATCAGGCCCCTGACTGTCCATATAGCCACCCTGCTCATCCAGCGGCATGGCGTGCTCGTTACACAAATCATTGACATTACTCAAGGCCTGGATTTTTCCCTGCACGCTTTGTGCGGACTGGCCGTCAGCCACCAGACCGTTACCGACCTCGACGATCACTCCTTGAACAGCTCCCATCACAGTCGATGGTTTGTCAGAGGATACAACAATAGAGGGGGAATCGATCACTTCTTCGTCCACCTTGGCAGAACAGGCCACCAGGGTCGCTACATGCATCAGGATCGCTACGGACAGAACTTTTCTGATTTCATTATTGAATAACACGAACTCTCTCCTTGTTTAAAGTTTCACGCAATTTCGTCTGCGCTACTTTCCTTAAGGCAAGGACAGGGCCAGGTGGTAACTCCACGATTTCACTACAATCTAAAAATGAGACGCCCACCCTGGTTGCCAGGTTGGCGCCAACTGTTGGTGGATTCTAGGCGGTCTTTTTGATCAGTATCTTTCTAAGACCTTCACGGGAAACTCCCAATCGCCTTGCGGCCTCGGATTTATTTCCCAAAGAACCCTGAATAGCCCGGTCGACAAACTCCGTTTCAAAGGCCTCGCGCGCCTCGCGCAAACTGAGGTTGTCATAGCGTCTCATATGATCCTCCGGTGTTTCTGCAGCGGGGACCACACTCAAGGAAGTGCGCGCTTTAAACTGGAAGTCATCCGGCATCAACACCGCACGATCCCCCGCGGACAGGCAGGCACTTTCAATTTTATTTTCAAGCTCGCGGATATTCCCCGGCCAGTGATAGTCAATCAACCGCTCCAGAGCCTCGGGACTGACCGATTTCAATTTCCAGCCGCGTTTGTTATGCAGTTGTTCCAAAATGGCCTGCGCCAGATCCGGGATGTCCCCTTTTCTTTCACGCAAAGAAGGAATCTGCAGGTTCACGACATTGATACGATAGAACAGGTCCTCGCGGAACTTTTCCTCTTGAATCTGCGTATCGATATGTTTATTGGTCGCGCAGATCAAACGGAAATCCACCGCTTTCGGGGATTCCGTAGAACCCAGTCGCTGCACTTTTCTTTCCTGCAAAACACGCAAAAGCTTGGCCTGCATTTCAACCGGCATTTCACCGATCTCATCAAGGAACAAGGTCCCGCGGTGGGCAAGTTCAATCTGCCCCTGCCTAGCGACAGTCCCGGTCGCAGCCCCCTTCATCACGCCGAAAAGCTCGGCCTCAAACAGTGACTCAGGAATAGCAGCACAGTTAATGGCAATAAAAGGCCCGTCGCGACGACTGGAATGATGATGTGCAAGCCTTGCGATGACTTCTTTTCCCACACCGCTTTCGCCGGTGATCAAAATATTGGAATCTGACTTTCCGAAGTCTTCAATATGATCATAGATCTTTTGCAGTTCCGGGGCTTTTGAATGCAGGCTGACGGAAGAAATACTTTTGCGCCAGATATTCTTGCGATGCTCAATGGCGGATTCAGAATCTTCATTTTTCTGATGAATTTCGTAATTTTCAAAGGCCACGGCTGCCAGCATGGACAATGCCTCCAGCGCATGCTGGTCGGATTCATCAAAGTCTCCGTCGGCCTTATTCAGAACCTCGATCACCCCGATGACTTTGCCATCCTTCCAGTGCAAGGGAACGGCCAGCACTTTTTCTGTCTGATATCCCGTCTTGCTGTCGACCCCCAGATAGAAGTCGCCGTCCTGAGCCACACAGTTGGAAAAATGACTTTTACGGGTTCGGAACACCTTTCCGGCAATCCCCTGATCTGTGTTGATCACGATGGTCTGATTGCGGATGCCCGTGGCGATATAGCTGTTCAGGTATTTGAAATGCTGCTCAAGGTTGATTTGGGAATCAAAAAAAATAGTTCCGCGATCAGCCCCGGTGGCCTGAATACACAGATCCAGGATTCGCGAAATGAGACTTTCCCCCGCCTGCTGCTCAAAGAAAATTTGCGCAGAGTCGCCGATAAATTTAAGAAGGTCATGTGATTTTGACATGTTCTTGATATCGGTATGTTTTGCCAACCAAAGTAGGCTGCCAACTGCACTTTCCACATTTAAGCCACCAATTGTTGGCGTTCCATTTTAAGACCTAAAAGTTTTCAAGCCCTTACACCCCGGCCCGGGAATAGCAGTTTAAGTTCATGAAACTTTGGAAATAAACAAAAGGACTAAATATGAGCAAAGAAAACATCCCCCAACAACTGGATCGCATGGACCGCGAACTGAGATTTCTGTGGCAGGAAGCCCACGAAGAAACCGTTGAAAGCATCAAAGAAAGGAAGCTGAAGCAATACTATGAACTGTTTAAAGCCTACAAAAAACAGAAGCAGTTCCTGATTGCCTTAGAGGCCAAATAACGAGCACGGTTCATGCACTTTAGGTGACTGAATAGTTTTAAATTAAAACAAAGGTTGTCTTATGAGAGCGTCCATTGCCGCTTTTTGTCTATTGGCTATTTCTTCTACATCCCTGGCTGCCACTGTGAAAGTCATGGATCTGGGGTTCAATTGCGAACCTTCCGTTTCTGATGTTTTTTGCCTGGAGCAGGCCAAGAAGCCCAATTCTGGATACCTGAACGGAAAAATCAAAAGCGCCACGCTGGTCAGCAACGCCGACTTTTACAACAAGTCCGGAGAATTGATTAACGCCTCTCCCGCCATCGTCATTGTCACCGAAAAAGGCAAGATCGTTCTGACAAAGGAAAGTGCTCTTCGCCTGGGTATGACCATGGGCGATCTGCTGAATGAAGCAACGTCCCCGAAATCAAACATAATTATCCGCTACAGCGACGACAGCAGAATTTCAGGTCTCGTTCTCGCGATTGAGAAGAAATAAAAAGGCAAAAAAACTGAATCCGCTCCAAACGAGCGACCGGAGTTTTCTGCCATCGGCAGAAAACGACAAAACCCAAAACGAAAATCGAAGGCGGGAAACTTCAGAAACTACTCCAGCGAAGCTGGAGTGCTAACAGATAAAACAAAAAAAGCCGACAAAGTCGGCTTTTTTGTTTGGTGCGCGAGGGGGGACTTGAACCCCCACAGCCTTTCGGCCACAGGCTTCTGAGACCTGCGTGTCTACCAATTCCACCACCCGCGCGCTGGAATGAAGAACTATCTTGTACGCTTTCCCCCGCTTTGAAAACAGTTTTCGCAGAAGGTCATAAAAGGATTTACAAGTTGCCCAAGTTTTAGGCTTTTAAACTTACCAATACCCCAAAACCTTCCACCAAATGGCACAGCCGCCAGCGAAAATCAGCAGGTTCAGAAGCGTCACCACAAAGCCCCACTTCCACCATTCTCCCATCGTCACATATCCAGCTCCAAACAGCACCGGAGCCGACCCCGTTCCATAGTGGGTTAAGGACGCACACAACGAGGATGCAAAGCCCAGGAACAGACCAAACATCAATGGCGGAGCCCCCAAGGCCACACCCACTCCAAAGAACGACGCAAACAATGCCGAGATATGGGCCGTGTTGCTGGCAAAGAAATAATGAATGAACACATAAAGCAGAACCAAAATAGCGGCTGCCTGCATCCACCCCAGATCCCAATGTGCGATCGAGGATTCCACGGTTTTAGAAAACCACGCCACGACGCCCAGCTTGTTTAAGAACGTCGCCATCATCACCAGGGACGAGAACCACGTTACCGTGTCCCAGGCGCCCTTTTCTTTCAACAGGTCATCCCAAGTAAGCACCCCACTGAACAGAAGCACCCCCAGCCCCACAAATGCGCCAGCAGTTGCATCCACCTTGAACAAAGGATCTGACGACAACAACTCAGGTCCACCTGCCCAGATAAACAGAAGCAGGAAAAAGACACCGATCAGAATTTTTTCATCCAGTCTGAGCGGCCCCAGTTCTTGCAATTTTTTATTCGCATAACCCGCAGCATCCGGAGTTTCTTTGATTTGCGGCGGATAAAGCTTAAACAACACCCACGGGATGATCAGAATCGCCAGCAAGCCCGGCACAAATGCCGCCATCGCCCACTGTGCCCAAGACACATCGATCTTGGCGATGTCACGAATCCCAGCTGTCACCAAAGGATTGGGCGCAGTCGCAGTGATGAACATCGCCGAAGTGATCACGTTGATCTGATAGGCCACCAAAGTCAGGAACGCACCGACCTTCAATCGAGTGGCCTCATCCGGAAGTGATCCCATGGATTCTGAGATGGAGCGATTGATCGGATAAAGCACGCCACCACCACGAGCAGTGTTACTTGGCATGACCGGAGACAGCACCAACTCGGCAAAAGACAGTCCGTAGCTGATACCCAAAGTCTTTTTCCCAATGGCGCGAACAAAGTAATATGCCACGCGGGAACCAAGGCCGGTCTTAATGAAAGCGCGGGAAATAAAGAACGAAATACCAATCAACCAGATCAGGGTGTTGGAATATCCACTGAGTGCATCACCCATGGCTTTGCCGGGATTTCCGGGATTGGTGACTTGCGTGATACCCACCAGCAGGATCCCGATCATGGCAGCACCCCCGATTGGAAGCGCTTTACCGATGATGGCGGTGATGGTGCCTACAAAGATCCCCAGCAAACGCCAGGCATTGATGTCGACCCCTTCCGGCGGAGAAATCACGAACCAGAAAAGACAGGTCACAAAAAAAGCGATAACGGCCGGTACAATCTTCACATGCGGTAACTTCATTCATATCCCCGGTTTGAATTTACAAACAGGATATGCTTTAAGCGCCATCAGAGGAAGAGGTTTTTCAGCATTATTTCTGACAGGCGCGCGTGGCAAACTGACGTAAATACTCTCGCACGTCAGCCGAAGTGGCCTTGGTGCGATCCAGACTTTTCAGTCGCCCATCCACCACCACCAGGTCGCGCGTGGATTCAGCCACCACTCGCTCATAAGTCAACCCCGGCTCCACCAGCCTGACTGAACAGCGAACACCTTCATGCTTGGTGCTTTTGCAAGAACCAATGCGCCCCACTCCGAAAGTAAACTCGGTGATGGTGGTGATATTATAAAGACCTTCTTCATAACTTGTATAAAGCTGCCCCAGATAAAGCGAAGGCAGGGCTTTGGGCGTTGGCAGATACAGATAACTGAATTCCTGACCCGGCAGAATTTCAGGTGGCACTTCTTCAAAGGGCGTGTCCAGATCATGCACCTGAAGTTCATCAGCAAAAAGCGCCGTCACTCCGTGACCGGAAAGTTCTGTGCGGATGACTTCGCGAAGCTCATCACGATAATGGGAGGACACCAAAACTGTGCAATCTTTACCAAACGCCAGCGAAGACAAAAACAAAACCACAGCAACACAAACACTCGATTTTAACGAATTCATAAGCCACCCCTGGGAAGTGAAAACACCTTCTTATCGCATTTAAAGGGTCCTCACCACGCAAACGAGCCGTCCTTGCAATTCTTACTTAAGTGTCTAGATTCACGACAGGTTCCAAAATCGGAATCTCGTGGAAACTTTTGGAACAAATTGCAGGATTAGAGTCACTCCTCTAGATGACACAGCGAAATTCAGATATATAAAGGGCGTCACAAAAGAGGAGCTCTTATGACCAAAAAGCATCATTACAGAGACTTTATCCTGAAAGAACTTGAGCGTCGCCAGCGCAAAAATCCTTCCTATTCTCTTCGCGCGTTTTCCCGTGACCTGGAAGTTCCTTGCTCTCGTCTGTCTGAGATTCTAAACGGCAAAGTCGGCTTGTCTGAAAGCCGTGCGGTGAATCTGGCAACAAAACTAAACCTTTCCCCGTCCGAGCGTGAATTCTTCGTGGATCTGGCTTTGTCTGAACACGCCCGCAGCGCCGTTCTTCGTGAAATGGCTTTGCAACGTGTGAATGCCCGTGAAGAAGCGTTTGAAAAAATCGGTGAAGACCAATTCGCGGTTATCTCTGACTGGTACTACACAGCCATCACTCAGATTCTGCAATTGAAAGACTTCGAGCCTACTGCTGAAAACATCTCCCGCCGATTGGGCCTTCTGACGGATGTGACTGAAAAAGCCCTGGAGCGCCTGGAAGCCATGAAGCTGGTTGAAAAAACTGCTGATGGCAAATGGGTTTCCAGTGATGCGAAGTACTCTTCAAGCTATGGCGGTTCTTCCGTGGCAGCCCGCAACTATTTCCTGCAGATGCAGACCAAGGCGACAGAAGCGATGAGTGGCGAAAACAAACGTCGCTGGGACATGGGTTGCACCATGGTTCCCACCAGCCGCGAGAAAGCCAAAGAGATCGCTGCCAAGATTCGCCAGTTCCGTCTGGAAGTGATGGCCGATCTGCAAAACAGCGAAAACAAAGACTCTTTGTTCGCCCTGTCCACCAGCTTCTTTGAAATGACGGACGTACAACCGCACTAAATAAAAAAGGCGCAGGAGACTGCGCCTTTTTCTTTTTCAAATCATTCCGACTTAAAATTTATTATTTAACTGCGGCTTCCAGTTTGGCGATATCAATCTTTTGCATCGTCATCATGGATTCAAAAGCCTTCTTGGCTTTGTCTGCATCTTTACTGGTCGTCAGATCCAGCAAAATTCTAGGCGTGATCTGCCACGAGAACCCCCAGCGATCCTTGCACCATCCGCAGTCGCTGGCCGCGCCACCGTTTTCGATAATGGCATTCCAAAGGCGGTCGGTTTCAGCCTGATTTTCGGTGATAACCATGAAACTGACCGATTCATTGGGCTTAAAGATCGGACCGCCATTCAGGCCCACAAATTTGCGCCCCATCACGGTGAACTCCACCGTCAACTCGGTCCCTTTCTTGCCACCAGGAAAATCACCCGGAGCTGTGTTCACACGCCCCACTTCACTGCCGGGAAAAGTCTTTGCATAAAATGCGGCAGCCTTACTGGCTTCGCCGTGATCGAACCAAACACAAGTCACTAACTCAGTCATTGGAACTCTCCTTCATCAGATTATTGAAACAGAATCTTTATCAGGGTGTCTGACACTTCACCTGGAGGCAACTTTTCTTTGGCAGCCGGGGATTTTACATTTCAAACAGAACCAGAACCAAACCGACCACCCCAAGACCTACAACCACACGAAAACGCATCATGAAGGCCGGAATGATGGCTTCAATTCTATCCAGCACCTGTTTAGAGTCGGCCGTTCCGACGCGAGCATGGATTTCGTGAGCTCTTTTCACGCCCTGCAGGGAATCATCCACCCGCAGGCCGGATCTTTGAGCGATCTTTTCCATATTGCGCATAAGGCGCTGGTATTGAATCGTGGAGGCGATATAAATCACAACCGCAACACTGAATATCACCGCATAGATCACTGAAAAAAGTCCCACGACAGAGGCTCCTTTGTTGTTTGTAAGAATACGGGATTTTGGGAATAAAAAAACCCCTGAAGTTTCCTTCAGGGGTTTTAAATTTTTTAGAATATCTCGGATGCGGTCACTCCAATTTAAAGAAAAATTGGAGCGGGAGACGGGGCTCAAACCCGCGACCTATGCCTTGGCAAGGCATCGCTCTATCAACTGAGCTACTCCCGCATCGTTTCGAGAGACACAAAATTACTGTTGCCTGACCCTATTGTCAACGGGTAAAAATCAAAAAAATGAAAACTTTGTTGGTTGGTCGCATCAAAAAATGGATGGTTTTTGCTCTCATAGGCTGCGTTGCCTATTTTACAGGCTATATTTGGGGGCAACATCAAAAACAAAAGTCTCCACCGCCGCCACCAGTTCTGAGTAATCCTGAATAGACCTGTCGAAAACGTCATCTAGGTTACCTGCTTAAAAGATGACTCTCGCATTTAATCGCATAAAAGGTCCCTAAACACATTTTAGGAGACCCCATGTTGAAGCTTTGGCTCTGCACTTTGACCCTTCTGTCTGCCGTCCCGTCGGCAAACGCGGCGCTTTTTTCCAACATGGAAGGCACCTATCGCATGCTTTCCTGTGAAAACCTGGGCGCCAAGCCCCACGAATCCCTGTGCGAGTATTCCCAGGTGAGCGTGCATCCGATGAGCGATGCCACCGCGATTTATTTCTCGCGCTGGGAAGGCGAACAGGAACATGTCCGCTCTTTCGGTCTGCCTGTTTCGACCCGTCACCACCCGCAAAGCCGTTACTGCGAAAAGGGCGACGTGTATGCAGCCTATGAACGCGTCTCTCAAGGCCAAGGTGAAGTCATGATCATGAAGCGCACCACAGATGACCTGTATCACCTGTCCATCCACTTACGCGCTGACAACTATGGCACTCTGGATGTGATTGAAATGGATTTAGAGCGCCTGACAACCATGTCCCGCCCAGCACCCGATACAGCACCAGGGCCTACGACAGAGTCGTTTTAAAGCGACGCCAGCTGGCGGTGATGGCAATCACCGCCATCACCACCAAAATAAGAACATTCGTCGTTATCAGGCGCAGATCCCCACCCTTAAGCATTATGTTTCGCAGAAGCTCAATGAAATATGTCAGCGGATTGATGTAAGAAAAAATCCGCATCACCCACGGCATGTTTTCCACCGGAAAGACCATTCCGGACAAAAGCACCGACGGGAACAGATATAAGAAACCACCCATCATCGACTGCTGCTGGTTCTTGGCGATCGTAGAAATAAATAATCCGATCCCCACCGTGCAAAACACAAAGGCCACCGCCGCCAGCAGCAGCATCCATAAACTTCCCCGCAAAGGCATATCAAACAACGCCATGGCCACGCCGACAATCAAAGGAATATTGCTTAACCCCAGCAAAACAAACGGCACGGTTTTACCCAGAATGACTTCCTCGGGCGACACGGGGGCCGCAATCAGAGTTTCAAATGTGCCCATCTCTTTTTCTTTTGTGATCGACATACTGGTCAGCAAAATTGTGATCAGACACACCAGCATGCTCATCACACCCGGCACCAGAAACAAAGCCGAACGCATCGCCGGGTTGTACAAAACCCGCACATCAAAACGCAAAGGCGGATCCTGCGGGTACAGCGATCGTACAATGCTTCCCATATAGCGCTCGATCCCCTGGGCCCGGGTGACGTTGGTGGCGTTGATCAGAAGCTGCACTTCGCCCTCGCGCCGACCCATGCTGCGATCAAGCCCCCCGGTTGGCGCCACCAAGACGGCGTCGGCTTCACCTTTTTGAATTTGTTCATAAGGATCCGTCGTCCGGGTCTTGGCCGGAATGAACCAGCCCGAGGCTAAAGCTTTGCGGTGAATTTCCTGCAAGGCACTGTCGTTGGGGGCCGCAAAAATCCCCAGACGGATGTTTTTGGCTTCAGTGGACAAGGCCACGCCAAAGATGGTCAGCTGCACACAGGGCGCCAGGAAAAGTAAAATACGCATGCGCGGATCCCGCAGGGTCTGAAGAAATTCTTTTCGGATAAACCCCAGCAGTGTTTTCATGGTTCGACGTCTCTTTTAAATTTTTTGGTGGCCAGAGTGATCATCAACGTGAAAAGCGCACAAAGCGCCAAAAATGACGGCAGAATGCTGAAAAACCCTGCGCCTTGCAAAAACAGCGCACGACTGATTTCAATAAACCACCGCGCGGGCAAAAGCATGGTGAAATAGAAAAAGAATTTTGGCATATGTTCCACCGGAAAAATAAAACCTGAAAGCAGAATCGTCGGCAAAAGTCCCGACAGCATCGCAAACTGCATACTCAGCTGCTGTTTTCGGGTGACCACTGAAATCAGCAACCCTTGCGCCAGATAGGTCGAAAGAAAGATCAAACACGCCAGCAGGTACAAAATGAAATTCCCCCGGAACGGGACCGAGAACACCACCTGCGACATCAGAAAAACAAAAAACACGGCGATAATTCCCATCACTGAATAAGGCAAAAGCTTTCCCAGAATGATTTCAATGGGACGCACCTGTGTAGCCAATAATAATTCCATCGAACCATTTTCCCATTCGCGTGCCACGGTCAGGGCCGTCAGTAAAATAGACAAGATGGCGATGATCGCGGCCGCCAACCCCGGCACGACAAACCAGCGGCTGTTAAGCTCTGGATTAAATAAATACCGCGTTTTGATTTCAATGGGCTCGCGAAATTCACCAAATTCATTTTGCAACACCCGCTTTTGAACCCCGCCCAGGTACCCAAGAATTGATCCGGCTGAAGAATTATCCGCCCCGTCGATCAGAATCTGCACCGCACTTTCCTGCAGGGGCTTCAGATCCCGCGCGTATGCCGGCGGCACCAAAAGAGCGGCATGCGCCCGGCCTTCATCCAAATATTGCAGGGCCTCGGCCGGACTGTGCACATAGCGGGACTGAAAGTAATCAGAACTGGTAAACGCTTGTTCCAACAGACGCGAGTTTGGGGTTTTACTGGCATCGTGAATCGCCAATGAAATGCGTTCCATATTGAATTCAATGGCAAACCCAAAAAAGAGCACCATAATAACCGGCATCCCCAAAGCCAGCGCCAGCGTGAAGGGGTCCCGTACAATATGAAAAACTTCTTTCTGCGCAATGGCCCAGATGGAACGAATTTTCATCGTCCCTCCACTTCCGCAATAAAGACCTCTTCCAAACTGACTTCAGCGGACTTGCGATCAGGGAAGTTCGCAGACTTCAGCCCGTCAGGTGAATCCAGGGCTATCAGCTCCCCGGATCTCATCAAAGCAATCCGGCCACAGTGTTCGGCTTCATCCATATAGTGAGTCGTGACAAAAACGGTTTTGCCTTCTTTGGCCAGTTCACGAATCAGCGCCCAGAATCGCTGCCGATAGGCCGGACTGACACCCGCCGTGGGTTCATCTAAAAACACAATCTCGGGATCATGCAATAGTGACGACACCAGACTGACTTGTTGCTTGATCCCGCCCGGCAGATCTTTCACCAAAGTTTTTTCCGAGGCTTTAAAGCGAATGAAATCAAGCAATCGTTCTTTTTGGCTTTTAAGCTGCTGATCAGGAAGTTTTCGTAAGGCCGCAGTGAAGGCCAGATTTTCCGCCACGGTCATATCATCATACAGGGTGAACTTCTGGGACATGTACCCGACCTTCTTTTTCACTTCAAAGGCCTGCTGTTGCACATCCAGACCACAAACCCGGGTTTCGCCATGCGATGGCAGTAACAGTCCGCAAAGCACACGAATCGTCGTCGTCTTCCCCGCGCCGTTGGCCCCCAGAAAACCAAAGATCTCGCCCTTCTGAACCGAAAAGCTTATGTCCTTCACGGCGTAATAGTCCCCGAATTTAACGGACAAATTCTGCACCTCGACTGAATTCATGGCGCTTCCTCGATGGCGTCGTACTGCAAGAACACCTCATCAAAGGTGCTGCATTGACGATCTTTTAAAATCTGATCGGGAGTTCCTTCCAATAAAGACTTTCCATCAAAAAGCAGATGCACTTCATCGCACTTCAAGGCTTCATCCATGTACGAGGTCGTAACCAGAATCAGAATGTCTTCTTCCTGAATCAGTTCATGCAGAAGTTCCCAGAAATCCCGGCGACTCAAGGGATCCACCCCGTTGGTGGGTTCGTCCAGCAGCAGCACCTTGGGCGAAGACAGCAATGAACAGATCAAACCCAGCTTTTTATACATTCCTCCGGACAATTGCGAAGCCAGACGGTCTGTGAATTCTTCAAGTCTTGCCATGCGCAGAAGTTTTTCCCGGCGCGAGTGATACAGCTGATCCGGAACCTGAAAAAGGGTGCGAAAGAATTCAAGGTGTTCATGAATGCTCAGCTCCGGGTAAAGACTTTGGGTCTGAGGCATATAGGCGATATTTTCACGCAAATCCGAAAAAAGAACCGGCTGACCTTCGCGCAAAAACACGATCTTGCCGCTGTCAGCCTTTAAAAGCCCCATCAAATGGCGCAGGAAGGTGGTTTTACCGGCACCCTCGGGCCCAATCACCCCGTGGATGACCCCCGGGGAAAAGCTCATCGTCAGACCTTTGAGGGCCTCCGTCGTACGCATTTTTTTAGTTAAGCTTTCGACGGCGATGGCGACTGTTCCTGGCATCAGTCCTCCGCCACCCATTCCAGAGTCATTCCTGGCTTCAGAATGCCCTCGGGGTTTTCAAAGCGGATCTTCACAGCGTAAACCAGTCTTGTTCGTTCATCCCGGGTCTGTACATTTTTAGGCGTGAACTCGGCTTCCGGATTGATATAGGCAATCACACCCGAAAAATTTTTATCGTCCATTTCAGGCAGACGAGCTGAAACTTTCTGATCCATCTTCAGGGGCGATATCTGATCATGGGGCAGATAGAAATAGGCATAAACCTCGGAAAGATCCCCCAGGGTCAAAAGCTTCGCCCCGGGCAAAACCATTTCCCCGGGTTCGAAGTAGGTGGTCAGCACCGTGCCTTTGATCGGAGCTGAAACCTCGCACCACTTAAAGCGGGTTTCAATTTCATCCTTGCGGTTTTTGATCTGATCGTAACTTTCCTGAGCGATACTGCCGCCGCGATAAAGCTTCACCGCACGGTCATAGTTCTTGTTTGCCAGATCATAACCCAAGCGGATCTCTTCGCAGTCAAGTTTGACCAGGGACTGACCTTTTTCAACGATCTGTCCTTCTTTGACCGGAAATTCAGAAATGACCGAAGACACCCTGGCAGGGATATCCACCTTGGTCACTTCGACAGTGCCTGCATAGGAAAATTCAGATCGAAACAGGAAGGTCTTGGCCAGATATGCCAGAAGCAAAATAAGAAGAACTGCTACAAGAGGAATCAGCTTTTTCTTAGACATAGAAAAAGCCTAGACAGCCTCGCGATCCGGGTCAATGCCGACCCGGGTGGATTGCGGAAATAAAAAAAGCCGGGGGTCACCCGGCTTTTCATTTACGAAAATCTCGTAATTCCTAGTTGGTTGGAGCAAACCAGCAACGAGGACGAACACCCGCTGTGTCGCGAGGTGCGTAGCAAGAACCAGACTTGTAGTCGGAATTGCTTAGTTTTTCGCTTTCTTTAGCCACACACAACATACCTGCGAAATAAGTGTCCAAACGGCACTGAGTCGCTGGGTGTCTGTCGTCAGTGCGGGAAACCACGTTCTTATCCGGAGTACCGAATGTTGGAGCGGAAGTTTCTTTACGCAAAGCCTGGAACAGGTTTGCTACAGATTGACCAGCCAAAGAAGTTCTTAGGCAGATCAGACGATCTTGTTCGTCCGGGAACTGAGCAGTACAAGCTGCTTCAGCATTTGGATCCAAATCAAGATCTTTCAGGATAGCTGCGTTGTCGTCTTCAGCAAAGAAACGGCGAAGACATTTCAAAGAAGCGTAGTAATCAGAGCCACCTTCGTTGGTCGCCCAAGCGCCACCGAACCAGCTTTGCATTTTTGGAGCGCCACCGTTGTGGTGACCGAACTCGTGGCACGCAACCAATGCGAAACCTTCGATGTTCGTCGCCGCGTGACGAGCCAAACCACCGTACATGTTCAACACTTGTGTGTTACCGGATCTTTGTGCGGAAGCATTTACAGTACCATCATTCCAAAGACGGTTGATTTTCAAGCGATCCCCCATCGCTTCAACGTCTTTAGCGAACAATCTTTCAAGACGGTCCAAAACCATGTTGAATTGTTGTTCAGTGATACCACCCACGGTGAAAACACCAGCTGGGATGTACAAATTGTTCTCAGGAACGAATCCGGAGCACAGTGTCACAGATTCAGATGTAGCTGTTTGGTGTGTAAAGCCTACAGTTGCAACCAATGCAACAACGGCCAACGCACGACGTAGTGTCGATTTTGTCATGACTTTCCCCTCCTTGAGTCTAGACGTTCAAAAAGCGTATCAACATGATGCGGACAAACTCAAACATTTAAATAAGTTATGAAGCACTGCACCTTAGTCGAGTATTACAACAAGTTCTTTTGATTAAAGAACTGCAATCCATTTGACGAACAGAAACATATCAAAGTTTTTCCATATTTAAGGAGTCATCCATGAGTTCGTCCTCGTCTTGGTTCCGCGGTTTGCGCGGGCGTTTGTTGTTTTCTGCAATCTTGCCAGTGATCGCATTCGCTGTCCTCACTACCATTTCTTGGCGTTCTATGGACAGTCTTGGATCCATGCTGACAGGCGCTTACACCGAGGTCGTTCCGAACATGGACGCTCTGGGTCAGCTGGGCATGCAGCGGGCTCGTATTGGCTATTTCATCTGGGCCGCCCTGGCCAACGATGAAGACCAAAAATCCCGCGAAGGCTTTATCAAGCGCGCCCGCAGTGCCTTTGACGAATTCAAAAAGTTCGAAGAGGTTTACGCCAGCACCAAGTTCACTGAAGACGAAGCCAAAAACTGGGCAAAACCAAAATCCATCCAGGACTCCTTCTATAAGTTAACAGAACAGATGATCTATCTGCTTGATCAAAATAATGCTGTCGCCAACAAACAAGTTCACACCGCAATGAACGGTGGTGAATGGCATGTGATGGCCATCGCTTATCAGGATGCTATCGCCGCCAACATGAAGCTTTACCGTGAAATTTCTGCTGCCAATGACAAGGTACAACAAGACGAACGTAAATTTCAGACGCAACTACTAATGCTGATCTCAGCCCTGTGCGCGACCCTGGTGTTCGGTATTTTAATGTGGATCGCTTATCGTGTTTCCAACACCGTGAGCTCTATTGCCACCGGTCTTTCCGAGGCTGGCACTCAGGTCTCCGGCGCGATCACTCAGCTGACCGCCGCAGGTCAGACGCTTTCACAGTCCTCTACCGAAGCTGCCGCTTCTCTGGAAGAAACTGTCGCGTCACTGGAAGAAATGTCTTCCATGGTAAAGATGAATTCGGACAACGCGAAACAAGCAGCCTCCCTGTCTCAGTCATCCAAAGATTCTGCGGAACAGGGTCAGAACGAAATCACTTTGCTGATTTCTTCCATGAACGATATTTCCCATTCTTCTAAAAAGATTGAGGAAATCATCAGCGTTATTGACGATATCGCCTTCCAGACCAACCTTCTGGCTCTGAATGCGGCAGTCGAGGCCGCTCGTGCCGGCGAACAAGGCAAAGGCTTTGCGGTCGTGGCAGAGGCCGTGCGCGCGCTGGCGCAACGCTCCGCAGTTGCAGCAAAAGACATCAATGTTTTGATCAAAGACAGCGTTGAAAAAGTAGACCGTGGCTCACAAATCGCCGACCGTTCTGGCGAAGTTCTGCAGACCATCGTGACCTCCGTGAAAAAGGTCGCAGATCTGAACAACGAAATTGCAGCGGCAAGCTCTGAGCAAACCACCGGTATCCAGCAAATCAGCAAAGCCATGAACCAATTGGATCAGGGTTCTCAGGCGAATGCGGCATCTTCTGAAGAAATTGCGGCTTCCTCCGAAGAAATCAGCGCCCAGGCCCAGCAGATGCAAAGCATGGTTGTCAGTCTGAACGAGGTCATCCAAGGGTCTGGACAACACGAACCAGCACCAGCTGCGGCTGTACCCGTTCGCCCGTCTGCTGACAAAAAAGTCATTCCATTTGCGAAGAAAACAACCCGCCCAGCCAGTCCGACCCCACGCGTGGAGAAAAAGTCACAGAGCAACTCGGTCATCCCCTTTGATGACGACGAACCACGTGGCAAAGTCGGCACAACCGACGGCTTTTAATTCTTTGCTCCCCCATACCCCTTGCGCTACTATGGGGGAGCATGAAAATTCCATTCAATTTACCGCCTAAAAGCTCGAACGAAGAGAAGTACATTTCTCAAGCCATCTCCAATAAAAAACTCAGCGGAGAAGGTCAGTTCAACAAAAAATGCACGGAATGGTTCAACAAGAATCTTCCCACCCTGATGACCGTCATCACCCCGTCTTGTACTTCCGCCCTTGAAATGGCCATGGTTTTGGCTGACATCGGCCCGGGTGATGAAGTTATTCTGCCATCTTTCACCTTCACCTCCACCGCCAACGTCGTGGCCCTTTATGGTGCCATCCCGGTTTTCGTGGATGTGGATCCCAAGACCATGAACATCGATGTTGATGCCATTGCCAAAGCCATCACCGCACGCACGCGTGTGATCATGCCAGTGCACTATGCGGGCGTGGGCTGCGAAATGGACAAAATCATGGAGCTTGCGAACAAGAACAACATCTGGGTGGTGGAAGACGCCGCTCAGGGTATCTTTGCTTCCTATAAAGGCAAAGCACTGGGAGCCTGGGGCCACATGGCGGCCTTCAGTTTCCATGAAACCAAGAACATCGTCTGCGGCGAAGGTGGTGCACTGACCATCAATGACCCCCGCCTGGTGGCTCGCGCTGAAATCGTGCGCGATAAAGGGACCAACCGTCAGCAGTTCCTGAATGGCCAAGTGGACAAATACACCTGGCAGGACAAGGGATCTTCCTATCTGCTTTCTGAGCTATCCGCTGCGTTCCTGATGTCCCAACTGGAAGAGGGTGAAAAAATCACCGCTCGCCGTATGGCCATCTGGAAACAGTACTATGACGGCATGGCAGACCTTGAAGCCGCTGGCAAAGTTCAGCGCATGACTGTTCCGGCAGATGCCAAAGCCAACGCGCATATTTTCTATTTCCTGCTGCCGACCATGCAGACCCGCATTGAGCTCTGGTCCTACCTGAAAGATGCCGGAATCCAGTCCACGTTCCATTACGTGCCTTTGCATTCCGCGCCTGCGGGTTTGAAATATGGAAAAGTCAGCGGCAGCATGGCTGTCACTGATGATCACTCGGCCCGCTTGCTGCGCCTGCCTTTGTGGGCGGATATGACAGCGGCGGATGCGCAGTTCGTCCTGGACGAAGTTAATAAATTTTTTAAGGGGAAATAAATGAAGGGTATTATTCTTGCCGGAGGTGCCGGTTCTCGCCTTTACCCAATGACCCGGGTCATGACCAAGCAGCTTCAGTCCATCTATGACAAGCCGATGATTTATTATCCGCTGAGTATTTTAATGCTGGGTGGGATCAAAGACATTCTGATCATCACATCACCTGACGACCAGCCCCTGTTTAAAAAACTTTTGGGTGATGGTTCTCAATTCGGCATCAACCTTTCTTACGTAGTTCAGGAAAAGCCAAATGGACTGCCTGAAGCCTTTGTGCTGGGTGAAGATTTCATTGGTGATGACGATGTCTGTCTGATGCTGGGTGATAATTTGTTCTATGGCGATCTGACTTTCTTCCGCGAGGCGATCAAGGCCCAAAAAGAAAAAGCCGGTGGCCTGAATGGACGTGTGTTTGCTTACTATGTGGCGGATCCGTCTGCTTACGGCGTGGTTGAATTCGACAAGAACACCAAAAAAGTCAAATCCATCGAAGAAAAACCAAAAGTTCCAAAATCCCAGTTCGCCATTCCGGGTCTGTACCTGTTTGACAAAACTGTGGCCAAACGTGCGAAATCCCTGAAACCCTCCCCGCGTGGTGAAACCGAAATCGTGGACCTGATCCTGAGTTATCACAACGAAGACACTCTGGGTGTGGAAATGATGTATCGTGGTCTGGCGTGGCTGGACACGGGCACTCCGCGTTCACTGCTGGATGCAGCGTCTTTTATCGGCGCCATCGAAGAACGCCAGGGCATGAAAGTGGCCTGCCTGGAAGAATGCGCTTACCGTATGAAATTCATCACTCTGGAACAACTGCAGAAGATCACGGCTGATTTGCCGAAATGTTCTTACCGCAGCTACCTTGAAAAAATCATCTCTGAGGAAATCTAGTTTATGAAACAGACAGTTCTACTGACCGGTTGTGCCGGCTTTATCGGATCCAACTTTATCAAGACCATCACCTGCCGAGACAGCATCAAGGCTCAGTATGACTTTGTCATCCTGGATGCTTTGACTTATGCCGGCCGTCTGGAAAATATTCAAGCCGAACTGGATGCACACAAACACCTGACTTTTGTTAAAGGCGATATCCGCGACACGAAGCTGGTTCATGACCTGTTCCAAAAATACAACTTCAGCGGTGTTTTGAATTTCGCAGCCGAATCCCACGTGGACCGTTCTATTGAAAATCCGAACATCTTCGTTGAGACGAATGTTCTGGGCACTTTGAATCTGCTGAAAGAAAGCTTGAATCTTTTTGAAAAGAATCCGTCTTTCAAATACCTGCAAGTTTCCACAGACGAAGTTTACGGCACTTTGCAAATGGAAGATCCGGCCTTCACTGAAGAAACCCCGATCACGCCGAACAGCCCGTACAGCGCCTCCAAAGCCAGTGCGGACCTGATGTGCCGTGCGTTCTTTGAAACTTATAAAATGCCAGTGGTGATCACCCGTTGTTCCAACAACTATGGCCCTTACCAGGTCGAAGAAAAATTCATCCCGCTGATGATCAAACGCGCTTTGGCCAATGAAAAATTGCCGATCTATGGCACCGGCATGAATATTCGCGACTGGATCTATGTGGATGATCACAATGAAGGTGTGTGGCTGGCCTTCACTAAAGGCAAAGCTGGTGAAGTCTATAATCTGGGTGGAAACTCGGAACGCCAGAACCTGGATGTTGCCAAGATGATTCTAAAACATCTGGGCAAACCGGAATCCCTGCTAAGCTTTGTGACGGACCGTAAGGGACATGATTTCCGCTATGCGATCAATTACTCCAAAGCACAAAAAGAACTGAACTGGCAGCCAACGGTGCGTTTTGAAGAAGAAGGCCTTGGCAAGACCATTGAGCACTTCAAATCCCTATGGGCGAAATAAAGGTTCTTCACTGCATCCAGTCCCTCAGCTGGGGCGGGCTTGAAATATACACCACGGAACTGATTCAGAAGCTGGCTGAAACCGGCCTGAATCAGCGCGTGCTGTGCTCGGCCCACTCGCGTGTGGCCGAAGAACTGAAAAAGACCCCGGTGGAAGTCATCACCTTTCCCGAAAAAAAAATCTCGAAACTGCAGGAAGCCCGTTTGATTCGCAGGATTGTGCGCGAACACGGGATCACTCACCTGCAGTCCCACACCCGTCTGGATATGTGGGCTTGCGTGCTGGCGCGCTGGAATTCATCCACCCCCAAGCACGTCTACAATCTGTACATGAACGCCCCGGCGAAAAATGATTTATTCCATCGCTGGATGTTTTCCAAAGTCGATGCCTTGTGTTCATCGTCTGAATTTGTACTGAGCGAAGCCAGCAAGAATTTCCCGATTGATCCATCCAAACTGACTCTGATGCGCTATGGACGAAAAACTGAAGAGTTTAATTCCAACCCCGAAGCCCGCCTGGCCTTGCGTGAAAAGCTGGGCCTGAAACCTTCCGAATTGGCGTTCGGAACTTTGTGCCGCCTGGATGCCGGTAAAGGCGTGCGTGAACTGGTCGAAGCTTTGGATCACCTGACGGACGACGAAGTTCAAAAAATTCACATGGTGATTGTGGGTGACCCGACAATTGAAAGCCGCGACAGCAACGGTCAAGTCACCTATGAAGCGCAGTCCTTGGAGCTAAAAAACTGGATTGAACAAAAGCAGCAAGAACCTCGCCTGAAAGGGCATTTGCATCGCATTCCATTCCAGCGCGACTACATCCCGTACATTGATGCTTTGGACGTGTTTATTCTGGCCTCTTACAACGAAACCTATTCGTTGAGTGTGCTTGATGCCATGCTGATGGAAAAGCCTGTGATTGGCACTGACGCTGGCGGAACGACCGAACAGGTCGGAAAGAACGAACGCGGCTATCTGGTTCAGCCGAAAGACCCCAAGAGTTTGTCCGAGGCCCTGAGGTTCTATATTCGGAACCCAGATATGGCCCGCGAACAGGGCCAAAAGGCCCGCGCTTGGACACTGAACCAGCATCGCTGGCAAAGCACCCAAGAACAGACACTTAAATTGTACAAAGATTTGATGAAGGGCGCGCTTTAAAAAAGCTTAAGGTACGCCCAGGAATCTCAAAGACTGAACCACGACAACGACCAAAACGTAGGCCGCGACGTTAAAGACCACCAATTGCATCATCGCAAATTTCCAGGAACCGGATTCACGAATCTGGACACCCACGGTGGACATGCATTGAAGGGCAATCAGGAAGAAGATCATAAGACCAATAACCGAGCTGACCGTGAAGATCTTTTCACCGGCCGAGTTCGTGGCTGTGCTCATCTGAGTCAACAACGCCTGCTGCTGGGAATCCTCATCAGTGTCCGTGATATTGAAGGTCACCGCCATAGAGGACACAAACACCTCACGTGCGGCAAAGGCTGAAATCAAGCCCACACCCACACGCCAGTCCACACCCATCGGTTGCACAACGGGCTCAATGAACTTACCCGCGCGACCCACATAGCTTTCTTCCAGCTTCTGATGCGCGTCTTCGGTCTGATAATTCGGGAAGGTCGTTCCCACCCAGATGATCACCGCGAAAGTGAAGATGATCGGACCGGCACGTTTCACGTAAGATAAAGTACGAGTCCACGCCTGACGTAAAATCACGCGCAGCTTAGGACGGCGATAAATCGGAAGCTCCATCATAAAGAAGGACGGCTCCGTGCGCGGAATGAATTTGCTGATGATACCTGCAGCAAATGCCCCAACCACGATAGAACCCAGATAAAGCGCCGCCATCGCAAGACCGGCATAAAGTGCCGATTCACCATGGAACAAGAACGCAATACACAGAGCATAGACCGGCAAACGTGCCGAGCAGCTCATCAAAGGCACCACAAAGGCCGTGATCAGACGATCCTTGGTGGACGGGATATTGCGAGTGGCGATGATCGCCGGCACCGCACAGGCAAAGCCTGACAGCAACGGAACAAACGAACGACCGCTCATACCCAAAGCCGAGAACGGACGATCAATCAACGTCGCCGCACGGGCAAGATAGCCAGTGCTTTCAAGCAATCCGATAGCCACAAACAAAATAAAGATCTGCGGAACAAAGACCATGAACGCCGCAAAGCTTGTGACCACACCGTTAGCCAGGAAATCCGCCCACAAAGTGCCCGGCCCCCAGGCTGCCACTGTTTCTGCAAAGCCCGTGAACCAGCCGTCGATCAAGTCCATGAAAGGTGTTGCCAGCCAGAACACACTGGCAAACAATCCGCCCATGATCAGAATAAAGAACAAAATACCAAACCACGGATGCAACAACACGCGATCGATCTTTTCCGTCGAGGCCACGATACGATTCAAACGTTCCTGCGCATGATCAGTTTTATGCTGAAGAGCTTCCTGCGCAATGCGCTCGCACTCTTTCAGTTTTTCTTCCTGCTGAGCAAAGCCCCATGGCACAGGACGGGATGGTTTCTGGGAAGACCCCAGCTTCCCGGCTGCCGACACGATCTCAAGCAATCCGCCAGCCAGCAAACCATCAAAGGTCAATACCGGACAGCCGAAGGTTTTTTCAAGATAAGTCAAATCCAGCTCGACACCTTCACGACGCAAAAGATCCGACATGGTCACAACCACCATCATCGGGAATCCGGTTTCCTTCATCTGCATCACAAGTTGCAAGTGACGGGACAGCTGAGTGCCGTCCACCACCACGATGATGCCGTCGATTTTATCGACCTTCGGATTTTCATAGATAGAACGAAGAGTCACCCATTCGTCAGCACTCTTCGGGTGCAGACTGTAAGTGCCCGGAGTGTCCATGGCCTGCAGACCTTCACCCAAGTGAGAAGCCAGATGCCCCAAGGAAAACTCGACCGTGGCGCCCGGATAGTTCACGGTTTTAAAACGAGAACCCGTCAGCCAGTTATAAAGAGTTGTTTTACCAGAATTTGGAGCCCCAACCAGAGCCACACATTTATTAGCCAAAGTTACTTCAGCGTCACCAGAGCGCATGCCGCCTCCTCTTTTCTCAAAGCCAGGAAACTGGTGTTGAAACGAATCAGCAAGGGACCTCCAAACGGAGCTTTCCCCAAAATAGTGATGATAGAGCCGACTCTTAAACCCATTTCGTGCAGACGTTCACGCAAAATGTCCTCACCAGCAAAACCGGTGATTTCGACGGACTGGCCTGACTTGATTGTCATGTCGTGTAAATTCATGTTTTCCCCTGACGATATGCTTAGTTACGGGGTCTAGGAACTAAAGGGAAGTCCTTTGACCACCCCCTTTATCATTGAAAGCCAATTGAAAATAAGTCCAAAATAGCCTCACTTTATTCCGCCTTAAGTCTGGTTTTTAGGACCTTTGGTTAAGTTCAAAACCAGCCTACCGATCCGAAATCTATATGGATTTTGGTATTAAGACTTCAATCGGTATTGGCAGCTTGATCCTTATGACTTCCTTCACGGCGGAAGCCTCGCAGGTGTTTTACAGCCCGTCGCTGTGCGCCCCGGAGCACCTGACCTTGTTTGTCACCAACAACACCAACGAACCTCAGCGTGTGTGGACCCAAGTGCGCTACGGCGCCGAAATCGACGAACGACACCACGACCTGGAAGCCAAAGCTCAGATCAAAATTCGCGGCACCAGCTTCTTGCCGGAAGCTCAGGCCTTTTCCGTCAAAGCCTGGGACAAAAATGTCCTTCACGTCACCAGCTCTTGCGCGGATTCTTTCAGTACTCCTTTAACTGATACGACATCCCCAGAAATCACGCACTGGCTGCCCTCTTCGGTACAAAGTGTGAAACTTCATTTATTGAACCTTTACTTGAAACCCAACACTGTTCGCCTGAAAGCCTTCAACCGCCTGGGCGCCGTGATTGGCGAAAAAGAACTTAAGCTTGAGAAGTATTATGATACATCAGCGTTCAAATGGAGCTTGGACCAATCCGTAGCCCGTATTGAAGTTCGGGGCGCAGAACGACTGCACTCAGTGCTTAGTTACGACAATGGCTCGGGCGAACAAGTAAGCCCTTCGGTGGCGCTGAAACCTGTGATGTTGCCGGTGGATACCGCAAAAACTTACTTCCTGGTTTCAACCAAAGACCCCCAAGCGGATGAAGCGTTTGTGATTGCTTTGGACAAACCTGAAACCATCGCCACGGCTCGCGAACAGATTCGCAATCCGAATTTGGAAAAAATTGTGGTGGCGGGAATTGAACTGGGAAATGGCGGATTCAACCGAGCGTTTCTTTCCCGCGACAAGGCCCCTTATTCATGGTCGGTGAACCGCGTGGACGCCTTTGCAGACTTTGCACATATCGATTGTGATGGCAGTCCTGAATTGACCGAAGAACGTCTGGAACAGAAGCTGAATGAAGGCGGACGTATTTGTTTCTGGCGCTACCGTGTGGTGCGCGAGCTGACCGCCAGCGAAGTTTCCAGCGGCAAACTTAAGCCCTGGACGGCACCACCGTAGAGGCACCCTGCCCTGCGGTTTCTGCGACATAGACGCGCACACTTTTCACACCATACTGTTTGAACTCCGCATGGAATTCTTCAGCCAGCAGGCGGGACAGTTGCTCCACGCTGGTGTTGGTCACCGGCAGTAAAGACACCTCTTTGACCGGGAACACATAAAAACGATCACGGAAAGTCACTTCCAGCGAATTGCCGTTTTTTTTGAATTTCATGTCTTTTTGATTTTCTGGCAACAGCACCATTTCGTCCCACTGATCCAGGCGGGCTTTGATGTATTTTTTAAACACATTGAAATCAATGAAGTAACCGTCAGAATGCAGTTCTTCTTCGGAAGGCGTTTTGATGTCGACTTTGACCTGGTAGTTATGACCATGCAGGCGCTCTGCGTGTGTTTCATCAAAGATCAGAAAGTGCGCGGCAGAGAACTTGAAATTTTGTTTTGCCAAATGCAATGTGGTCGTGGACATACTCACCTCGGAATGACTATAGTATTAGCATGAAATTCGAACTGAAACAGCATTTTCAAATTGAATCGGCGCGATTCCTGCCTCACCTTCCGGCAAGCCATCCGTGCTCTCGTATGCATGGGCACAGCTTTAAGTTGATTCTGACTCTGGTGGGCGACCTCGATCCCAAAATTGGCTGGGTGATCGATTACAACGACATCCAGGCCGTGATGAAGCCTTTCTTGGACCAGATTGATCATCGCGTTTTGAACGAAGTTCCGGGCCTTGAAAACCCGACTTCCGAACTTTTGGCAAAATGGCTGTATGACAAGGCCCGCCCGGTTCTGCCGACGCTGGTGAAAGTCACAGTGGCGGAAACTCCAGCCACCGAGTGCTCTTACCCTGTAATTTAAGCACCCCTCTGTCCCGGTGAAATCGCCCCATGAAATACTGGGGCCTATGCCGGGATTTCTGATTTTGATTTTATTCCTTTTTCCATTTCCAAGCTTCGCAGATCATCTGGATCTGCTAATTTACCGCGCGCCGGAACCTTTAAACTGGCAAAGCCCGGGACGCCTGGTGCGCAGTATGACCAGGAATCTCAGCGCCAAAGTCAGCGGCAAAGACTATCCTCACCCGATTTCCCATGTGAACATCCGTCTGCAATGTGGCCGGGAAAAGCCTGTCTATCGAGGCATGACTTCAATTAAATCCAATGGCGCTTATCTGTGGGACTTTATGGTGAAAGGCGTTTCGCTGGACACGATGCTGATTAATCAAACCGGGCGCAGCTATTCAGAACAAGAGATCCTGACTTGGCTAAAGCCGTTGACGGAAAAAGGTTATGTCCGACAGCTTCGATTGCTTCTGAATTCAGACCAATGCGCACGCCTGCGCCGTTATGTGGATCTTTATCAATCTACGGGTTTAATTAACATTTACGGCGGATTAAGGTCCGATCCTTTGCTGGGACAAGGCGCCGGATGTTCGGCCTTTGCCGTGAGCTTCCTGCGCATTCTGGGGCTGGAATCAGCAGACCTGCGCAAAGCCTGGCAGCGAACCCTGCACATGCCTTTAGAACTATTAAGCGTAAAATACGACCGGGCCCGCATCAGCTTTCTGGGATACTTGCGCGGAAAAGACCGCCCCTGGGCTTCACCTCAGGAAGAACATATTGTTCTGAGGTTCTGGGATCCGGAAAAAATGTTTCACTGGGTGGGTGGCGCTTATCGTGAATGGGATGTTCGGGGTCACGCCTCCCCGACCAAACCCCTTTTGCCCTGGTCACGCGAGGTGTTTGAAAACACCGTGCAATATCATTTCGACAATCGTCGAAGGCTTCTAACAAAAGAGGAGGTGCAAAACACCTCCTCTAAAACTTGTCGCAATTTTCAAAAATGCCCGTGATTACTGGAAGGACTGCAAGATGGCCTGCGCCACTTCAGCCGGCTTGGAAAGGGCCGGCAGATGGCCGCTGGCGATTTCGCCGGTCTTTGCCATGTCAGTGCGTTTTACGTATTTTTTCTGAGAAGCCAGGCTGACGATTTTATCCTGAGTCGTAAAGATATAGAATTTAGGAATCTTTGCAAAAATCACTTCGTCATATGTCACCGGATTTGCGCCCGCCGCGAAGGACTCAGAATACAGCTTCACTTGAGGCAGATTCTTTTGATCCAGAGTGGAATCCATGTTTTTAAAGAACTGCTTTGGCTTTTTAGGAGTGATGCGCTCTTTACCGAAGGTCACAGCCTTCGCATAGACTTTTCCGTCAGACTTTTCCAAAGAATCAAACGGTTTTTCGCCTTTCAATGGAACCAAAGCCGCCAAATAGATAATGCGCATGATTTTCTCGGGACACACACCCACCATCTGGTTGATCACGGCCCCACCGAAGCTGTGCCCGACAACCACGGATTTTTCCGGGATCTTTGCACAAACATCCTGAGCCATTTCCATCAGTGTCGCTGATTGTTTTGGGTCGCGACCCAGCAGATCCGGGGTCAGAACTTTGTACTTATCCCCCAACTGAGCCTTAACCTGATCCCAGCTGCTGCCATCAAAGTGCGAGCCATGAATCAGAACAAGCGTTGGAGTCACTTCAACCACTTCCGCTTTTTTCGGAGTGTGCGAGCAGCCCGCTGAAACCGCCAGGGCTGCCAAAGAAATCAAAACGTTTAACTTTTTCATCATTACCATCCTTGATAATTTTGAGAGTTTTATGGATTTTTGATCAGATCCGCATTCACACGCACAGAAGGCCCCAGGTTCATGTGACCTTCAAACTTCTGACGGAAGCTTGGAGGATACAACATCACCACGGTGGAACCCATGCGGAACATGCCCAGCTCGGATCCTTTGTGAACCGGGATCTCAGGGCTGTAGTGTTTATGCTCAAAGATATGAGGGCCTTTTTGATTGCCGCGGATTCTTTCATCAAAGCTCAGCACAATGTGACCGACGTTGGTAGCACCCACAAAGACCACACCCACCGGGCCCAGATCTGTTTCAATCTCCACCAGAACACGCTCGTTCACCGAAAACAAATCCGGAACGTTCGTGGTGCTCCACTCATTTACCGGCCACAGTTCGCCTGGCATATAGCGCACATCCGTGATGTTGCCGTCCACCGGGGAATGCACGCGGTGATAGTCTGTCGGGCAAAGATAGTAGGTCATAAAGAAGCCGCCAGCCCATTTCTTATCGCAGTCCGGATCTTGCGTGAAGTCCTTCAGCTTGTAAGTCAGACCCTTGGCTTGAATCAGGGTGCCATTATCAATAGCCGCAGCCTGAGTGATTTTACTGTCTGCCGGATGAACCGCCCAGCCCGTGCCCACCGGACGAATGCCTGCTTTCAGGCGGCGAACGAAGAACTCGCCAATGGAAGGATACTGGTCATAGGATTTTTCAGCCTCGGCCAGATCGATGTTATAAAGCCACGCAAAGCCCCGGATAGACAGGCGTGCCCACAAAGAAGGCCCCTTCCAGTGCATAAAGTGACCGACCCAGCGGCTAAGACGACGTTTTGGTAGAATTCTGGTAATTGCTGACATAGAAATCTTTATATCTGCAATAGACCCCTTTGTCACCTAAAGGACTTTCTAGTACAGTGTATTGAAATCAGACCCTAATTTGGACCCTAAAAAGGTCCCGGAGGCAGAATGTCCAAGATTATTCAGAATCTTGAAATCCCTATTGATAACGACCTTGAAGAAAAATTGCAGTGGCTTGTCCCTGAACATGGTCCTTATCGCATTCTGCGCCAATCCGTGGATGCCCGCCGTTCCCACTCCCCGCATTTCGTTTATACCGTTGAGGTCGCCGAAAAAGGCGAAACTTTGGAGCTGCCAGAATTCAAGCTGGAGAAAATCAAAAATCCCAAAGAAAAGCCCCTGATCGTCGGCACAGGTCCCGCAGGTCTATTTGCGGCGCTGCGATTTGTAGAAAGAGGCGTTCCTTGTGTGCTGTTTGAGCGTGGCTCTGACAGCGGCGAGCGCATCAAAGGGATCAATCAATACTGGCGTTATGGAAAGCTTGATCCGCGCAATAACGTCTGCTTCGGTGAAGGCGGTGCGGGTCTTTATTCTGACGGCAAGCTGATCACCCGTATCAAGTCCCCGCACATTCCTTATGTGATGAACCGCCTTGTGCAATTCGGCGCTCCGGAAGAAATCCAGTGGTTGTCAAATCCCCATGTGGGCTCTGACCGTATCCGCCGAGTCATTCCAAAACTGCGTGAATTCCTGCGCGCCAATGGTTGCGAAATTCATTTTAACACTCAAGTGACTGAGGTCCTGACCGAAGGCTCCCAAGTTGTTGGTGTGCGCACCGAACACGGCACTGAATTCAGATCCCCGCATGTGGTGATGGCAACGGGCCATTCGGCCGAAGACATGATCAATCACCTGCGTGACCTTGGCGTGAAACTGGATGGCAAGTCCTTCGCCATGGGGCTTCGTGTGGAGCACTCCCAAGCCTCCATCAATAAGATTCAATACCGCCAGTTCTCGGAACATCCTAAACTGGGTGCCGCCAACTATAAACTGGCTCATCACGACAACAAAACCGGCATCGGAGTTTATTCCTTCTGTATGTGCCCGGGTGGTTACGTACTTTCTTCCGGCACTGAAGCCGATGGCATCGTCTGCAACGGGATGAGTAACTACAATCGCAACTCGCCTTACGCAAATGCCGCGATTGTTATCAGTATTGATCACGATAAGAACTTTGGAGATGACGTGTTCGGGGGCATGAAGATGCGCCGTGAACTTGAAACCCGAGCCTTTAACTCCGTTGTTGCCGCTGGTGGAACACGTGAGCTTCCTGCTCAGAACCTGTTGGACTTCCTGCAAGGGACCAATTCCAAGACAGGTCCCCGCGCTTTGCGCCCGGGTTCTTCCCCCTCGGGAGCATTGAACATTCGCCTGGATGAGCTGCTGCCAAAGAACATGGTGACTCGTCTGCGTGAAGGCTTTGAAAAATTCCAAGGCAGCATGAAAGGCTTCTTAACTGAAGAGGCTCAAGTGTACGGCATCGAATCCCGCACCAGTTGCCCGGTTCGTGTGACCCGCGACGATGAAACTTTGGAGAGCGTATCACACAAGGGTCTTTACCCTGCAGGTGAAGGCGCTGGTTACGCCGGAGGAATCACCTCGGCAGCCTGCGACGGCATCCGCATCGCCGAAAAAATCATCGCACAACTATAACGCGTCGTTGCCAGAAAAAACAACCAGGCACCTTTTGGGTTGGCTTGATGATTGCAAACTCCTTCGATTGTCCAAATTGGAGGAGGGAAAATGCAATTTAAACCACTAATTGGAGTCATTGTGACTCTGATGATCGGAGTTTCCGCGTTTGCGGCTCCGCAAGAAAAGACTCAAGATCTACTGACCCGCACATCTGACACTGCCCTGACTGTTCGCGGTGAACTTTCTAAAAACGTTTATCGCCAGGAGCCTTATCAGGACAACTATACTGAGCAAGTTCCGTATCAGGCTGAAGAAACCTATTATGTAGACGTTCCTTATCAAACGACTGAAACGTACTACGAACAGGTTCCTTACACGGAGCGTGTTTCCTATACCGACTATGAGGAATACTGGGACTCTGAATACCAGTGCAAAAACGTCACAAAATACCGCCAGGAATGCTCCAACCAAAGACTTTGTGAACCAGGTGGCCGCACCTGCCAACCGATCACTGAGTGTGGCACCAACGCCCACGGTGAGCGCATCTGCAAAACCCGCAACGAATGCACTGAAGGCCCACGCGTTTGCCGTGATGTTCCTTCCTGCCGTCAAGTTCCATACACAGACCGTGAATGCGGATACGAGCGCGTTCGTAAGACCCGTGCTGTGACCAAGTGGCGCGACGAAACTCACTACCGTCAAGAACAGCGCACTCGCACTGTGACCAAGTACCGTTCTGAAGCCCGCACCCGCACTGTCACTAAATACCGTGACGAAGTTCGTTGCTGCGTGACTCGTTACCGTGATGTGTTTGATCATCAGTACACTCAACCCGTGGCTGTGATCTTCCCTCAGGAAGCGGCACTATTGGCTGGAGAAAAAGAAACCGTTCAAGTTGTTCTGCGCGGCACTGAGGCGGCTCCCGAGGTTCAGATTAAAGTGAACTCTGCCATCTTTGCTTATGAAATTGCTGAAGTTCGTCAGGATGGTCGCGAAAAAGTCTTCGTTCTGAAAACGTCCCCAAAGTGGAATGAAACCAATGCCGGCACAAGCACTGTGCAAGGTTTGAAATTGCAATTCACCAAAGGTCAGGGACAGATTCTGTTCACTGAAACCGTGGCCGCTCCTCGCGTGACTTCCGTGTATACTTTGGAAGTTCGCGATCAGCAAAGCCAGGCCGTTTTGTTCGAACACCGTCTGCAGTCCACAGAAGCGAAAGCATTTGCAATCGCCACTCCGGGTCTGGCTCGCGAGGGCAAATACACCGTGCAATTGCATGTTGAACGCCACGGCGCCAACGTGGTTTCAGGTGCATTGAGCTTTGACCAAACTTCCAGCTACGAGAAAAAAGAGCTGGATCGGGATGAGGTTCAGACTTTGAAAAATTCTGCCATGGTTCAACTGGTTCGCATTGATGGTGCTGGCGCTGAGCGCATGGTGATCATCCGCGATCAGACGGCTGCGATGGAAGAAATCCAGTCCCAATACAAACTGGTTGTGTGGAAAAAACTTTCCAACGGCAAAATCGAATGGCTGGCTGAAAAGAACTTCACCCGTGAAGCCATCACTTTGGCTAACGGCGAACTGAGCATTGCCCTGAAAGCCATCCCGGTGAATCCGGCAGCAGGCACGAAGCTTTACATGGACCTTGTGGTTCGTCGTGACAGCGCTCAGTACCTGGGTTCTCAAAAAGTTCAATTTATCGTGAATAAAACCTTCTAACGGTCCTGAAGGTTACGGCCCCGTTCCTCCACCTATGGGAACGGGGCCGTTTTTATTTTTAACACTGGACCTTTTCATCTCAAAACAAGACAAAGACTCTGGTTAAGGCCTCTCTTCAGGGGAAGTTCGGGGCATTCCACAAACACTCAACAATTGTGGCTTTAAATTTATGATGAGTGGAATGACTTTTCATCCGATACTCTTCATGAAGGTGTCTCAGCCATGAACAAAAGTGCATTAATCAAAGCTTCAATTTTCGGCGTTACAGTTGCAGTAATCCTAAGCCTGATTTCGCTTTTGTTCATGAACCGTTTCATGAATATTCAGGGCGCAAGATTCCGTGATGATTTCCTAAGATTCTATGCTTCCTCCATCGAACAAAAACTTCACAAAGTTCCACTGGATCAGGTTTCTCAGCAAAAAGACCTGCTCCGCATGGACAAAGACTTCCGACCTCCGATGCCGCCGCCTCCGAACGGAGCGATGATGGGACCTCCGCCACCGATGAGTGGAATGATGCCACCACCTCCGCGCGGCGAAGACCGTCCGCGCCCGCCGTTCAAAGGCCCCGGTGGACCTGGTGGTCCTGGTGGCCCGCGCGGTCCTGGACACCGACCTCCACACATGGATATGGAATCCTGGGTTGTGAATTCCCAAGGCGACGTTCTGATTTTCAAGAACCTGCCAAAGCTGGTGCAAGACTGGAAGACACTTCCACATCCAAAAGTCAGTAAAGAGATCCTGACAACAGAGAACTTCTTCCGCATTGGCAATCCAACAATCGTAATCAGATTGGACACTGAGGCCGAACTTTATCTGGTGATCAAAGAACCGGTCCGCCCGATGCTGGGAAATCTGATCATCACCCAGGCTGTACTGACGGCGGCGATGATTGTGATTGCTTTAATTCTGGCCATTGCCGCGATCTTTTTCTATATGCGCAAGAAATCCCTGGAAGCCCGCTCGGTCCTGCGCCGACTGGAAGAGGGTGATCTTAAAGCGCGCTTTGAAATTCACCGTCTGGATGAATTTGGCGGCCTGATGCTGGACTTCAACCGCATGGCCGAAGAAATCGAAAAACTGGTGGGCCGTATCCACGCCACCGAAAGAACCCGCAAGCAGTTGCTGCAGGAAATGGGTCATGACCTGCGCACACCGCTTACAAGTCTTAAGACCTCTTTTGAGACCCTGCAGATCCATCACGACAAACTGTCAGCCGAAAAACGCGGCGAACTGTTTGATGTCCTGATTCGCGAAATTGATTATTTCAAGGATCTGATTGAGCAACTGATGACTATTGCGTCTTTGGATGAACCGCACTTCAAGGCCAGCACCGAACGCATTGACGTGATGAACCTGCTGACCCAGGAAGTCCGTCATCGCCAGCACAGCGACACGAAAATCAAATGGAGCCTTGACGGCGGCACCGTGCCTGCAGTTTTAGGCGACAGCCATCTGATTCAACGCCTGATTCGCAATGGACTTGAAAACGCGGAACGCTATGCGGATTCCACGGTGGACGTGCGCGTCCACGAAGGTTCTGATTCCCTGACTATCGAGATTTCTGACAATGGCCAAGGACTGGATGCGGAAGCACTGAAAAGCTTCGGTCAGCGCCGCGAATTCCGCGGAAGAAAGATCACCAAGAACGGTCATTTCTCTTTGGGACTGGGTTCTGTGATCATGAAAGCCATCACCGATCTTCACAACGGTGTTCTGAACATCGAAAACCGCACCAATGACGGTCAAATCAAAGGCGCCATTCTCAAGATCACCCTGCCCACTTCCAAATAAAAAAAAATAAAGCCACCCTTTCAAGGTGGCTCAAAAAGGTCCAGATGCGAGGCGGAGGCGGACCCTCGCAGCGCAGGCGTGCTCCAAGCACGTCGTAGCGAGAAGGTCCACCGACAACGAAGTCAGATCGACCTTTTTCAGCCGCCGACTACAGATTACGGCGGTATTGGCCGCCGACTTCGTATAACGCCTGAGTCATTTGATATAGACTGCAGTATCTTGCGGCTGTCATCAGAGCGCCGAAGATGTTGCCGCCGTTCAGAACGGTGTCCTTCAGGTTTTGCAACGACTTGGCACCTTCAGAAGCGTGATCGCCCTGATACTTGTGAACGTTGTCCAACTGAGCGTTTTTCTCTTCGTAGGATGCACGGGCCAGTTCAATCTTTGGCGGAACGTAGTCTGCCGCCATCGTTTTTGGATCGATGAAGGTGTTCACACCAATAATTGGCAAAGTGCCGTCATGTTTGAGGCGCTCATAGTACAGAGACTCTTCCTGGATTTTGGAACGCTGATACTGCGTTTCCATTGCACCCAAGACACCGCCACGCTCGTTGATTTTTTTGAACTCATTCAAGACCGCCTCTTCAACCAGATCGGTCAGCTCGTCGATGAAGAAAGAACCCTGCATTGGGTTTTCATTCATGGTCATGCCGAATTCACGGTTGATGATCAGCTGAATCGCCATCGCACGGCGAACAGATTCTTCCGTCGGTGTGGTGATTGCTTCATCGTACGCGTTCGTGTGCAAGCTGTTGCAGTTGTCATAAAGAGCAATCAAAGCCTGCAAAGTCGTACGGATGTCATTGAAGTCAATTTCCTGCGCATGCAGAGAACGACCGGAAGTCTGAATGTGGTACTTCAACTTCTGAGAGCGATCATTACCTTTGTAAAGGTCACGCATCGCCACTGCCCAGATACGACGAGCTACACGGCCCAACACGGAATATTCCGGATCCAGACCGTTAGAGAAGAAGAAGGACAGATTCGGAGCAAAGTCGTCCACTTTCAAACCGCGCGCCAGATAGTATTCAACAAACGTGAAACCATTGGACAGCGTGAAGGCCAATTGAGAGATCGGGTTCGCACCCGCTTCCGCAATGTGGTACCCGGAAATACTGACAGAATAGAAGTTACGGATTTTGCTGCGAACGAAGTACTCTTGAATGTCACCCATCATCTTCAACGCAAAATTAATAGAGAAGATGCACGTGTTCTGACCCTGGTCTTCTTTCAGGATGTCAGCTTGAACCGTTCCACGAACCTGCTGCAGGGTCCAGATCGCCAGATCTGTCCACTCGCTTTCAGTCAGCTTACGACCCAGTTCTTTTTCTTTCTTTTCAACCTGCTGATCAATCGCCGTGTTGAAATAGAACGCCAGAATCATTGGCGCCGGACCGTTGATAGTCATAGATACAGATGTATTTGGATTGATCAGATCAAAGCCCGCATACAGCTTTTTCATGTCGTTCAAAGTACAGATGCTAACGCCGGACTCCCCAACTTTACCGAAGATATCCGGACGCTGATCTGGATCCTGCCCGTACAAGGTCACGGAATCAAACGCCGTGGAAAGACGGTGTGCTGTTTCGCCTTTTGTCAGGTAATGGAAACGACGGTTCGTGCGCTCTGGAGTTCCTTCGCCCGCGAACATACGCTTAGGATCTTCATCGGCGCGTTTTAGCTGGAACACACCGGCCGTGAACGGGAATTCACCCGGCACGTTTTCAAGTTTCAAATAACGGAAGCGATCGCCCCAGTCTTTGAACTTAGGAACCACCACACGGCGAATTTTAGTGCCGGACAGGGATTCACGCACCATGGGCTGGCGAAGTTCTTTGTCACGGACTTTGAACACCAGCTCATCGCCGGAATAGGTCTTGATCAGACCATCGAAATTTTTCAGTTGATCCAGTTCTTCCGCAGTAAAGTCAGAGCTCAGGTCTGCTTCCACTTTTTTCACAGTCGCAGGATCTGCATTCAACAAAGGCGCGACTTTTTGCAAGCCACCCAATTGGGATGCTTTTTCCGCCAGAGTTTCTGTGCGTTTTTTGTATTTATGAATTGTCGAAGTGATTTCCGCCAAATAGTTCTGACGATCTGCCGGAATGATCACATGCTCTTCCGCGGACAGGATGTTGTTCTTGTACTGGGCATTTACAACCCAGCGACCCGCCTGCTTGCTTTCAAGAATGTCAGCCAAACGGAAGAAGAGCTTGTTCACTCCCCCATCATTGAACTGGGAGGCCTGAGTCAGGAAGACCGGCACCTCGACCTTTTCATCAAAGATCTTGCGCGAGCGTTTGTATTGCTTGGTCACATCACGAAGAGCATCCAGCGCCCCGCGACGGTCGGCTTTATTCACCGCCACCAGATCCGCGAAATCGATCATGTCGATTTTTTCCAGCTGGGATTGCGCACCGAAATCAGATGTCATCACGTACATGGACATGTCACTGACTTCAGTGATCGCCATATTACCCTGACCGATACCCGAGGTTTCAGCGATAACAAAATCAAAGTCCAGCTGACGGATGAATTTCAAAATATCCGGCAAAGAAGAAGCAATCTCGCGGCCTGAACCACGGGACGCCACAGAGCGCATGTACACACGGTTGCGGGACAAAGAGTTCATACGAATACGGTCCCCCAGCAGGGAGCCACCGGTTTTGCGCTTGGATGGATCCACGCACACCACGGCGATTTTCTTGTCCGGATACGCATTCAGGTATCTTTGCACCATTTCATCAATCAAAGAGGACTTACCCGCACCACCAGTACCGGTGATACCCAGAACCAGAGGTTCTTTACCGGCCTTGAAGGACTCAAGGCCAAAGGCGTTCAAAGAGAAATCCTTGTGACCGTTTTCAATGGCGGTCAAAGCCACACCCAGTTCCACCGAAGGAACGGTGTCGCCGTTAAAGATGTTCTTTTTGGTTTTGAATTCTTTTTGCTTTTCCAGCAGGTCGAAATCACAACCCTTGATGATCATTTCGATCATGCCCTCAAGACCCATGCGACGACCGTCTTCCGGGTGGAAGATCTGGGCGATACCATAGGCCTCAAGTTCTTTTTTCTCGTCAAAGACAATCACACCGCCGCCGCCGCCGTAGATTTTCACGTAACCGGCACCAGCTTCATCCAGAAGATCCTTCATGTACTTGAAGTACTCCATGTGGCCCCCTTGATAGGAGCTGATGCAGACGCCCTGGGCGCCTTCCTGCAACACGGCCTTCACCACGTCACTCACCGAGCGGTTGTGCCCCAGGTGAATGACTTCAGCACCCATATCCTGAAGGATACGGCGCATGATATTGATGCTGGCGTCATGCCCGTCAAATAGAGCGGCTGCAGTGACAATTCGGATCGGATTCTTCGGTGTGTATGCCATATGTCTTATCGACCTTTAAATTCAGCTTTGCGTTTCTCGATGAAGGCACCAGTGCCTTCTTTAACGTCTTCAGAAGAGAACAACTCTGCAAAGATTCTTGCTTCGTTTTTCTGAGCTTCTTCAACATCCATGTCCCAGGCCTGATTGATGGAGAACTTCGCAGAACCCACGGCAATCGGAGCTTTGGCCAAAATAGCGTCTACAGTTTTCATCACAGTGTTCATCAGTTCTGCCTGAGGCACGACTTTGTTCACCAGACCTGCTGCATGAGCTTCCGCGGCAGTCAGCATGCCACCAGTGTAAGTCAGCTCACGCGCACGACGGGAACCCACTGCACGCGCCATGCGAACCGTCCCACCGAAGCCCGGGATCAATCCCAAAGAAACTTCCGGCAGACCGAATTTTGCATTTTCCGCGGCATAGATGAAATCACAACCCAAAGCCAGTTCACAGCCGCCCCCCAGAGCAAAACCGTTCACCGCAGCGATCACTGGTATTTTCAAAAGTGTCAGCTCATGGAAGATGCTCTGACCACGCTGAGCAAAGACCAGCGCCTTTTCTTCATCCAGGTCATGGATTTCTTTGATGTCAGCACCCGCCACGAAAGCTTTTTCACCAGAACCTGTGATGATCAAAGCGCGCGCATCGGAATAGTCCATTTCACCGATCTGACGAAGGGCTTCGCCCATTTCGTTCAGAACGGTGGAATTCAGAGCGTTCAAAGATTCCGGACGATGGATCGTCAGAACCCAGACCCCGTGTGTTTTTTGTTCAAGAAGAATTGTTTTATAATTGCTTGCCATTATCAGACCTCAATTACTTCGCGCTGTAGTCGTAGAAACCACGACCTGTTTTACGACCCAACCAGCCTGCTTCAACGTATTTCACCAGCAGCGGACACGGACGATACTTGGAATCACCCAGACCATCATGCAGTACGTTCATGATCGCTAGGCAGGTGTCCAAACCAATGAAATCCGCCAGAGTCAAAGGACCCATTGGCTGGTTTGTTCCCAATTTCATCGCGTTGTCGATAGCATCCACGGAAGCAATGCCTTCGTGAAGAGTGTAAACCGCTTCGTTGATCATCGGCATAAGAACACGGTTCACGATGAAGCCTGGCATGTCTTTCACGGACTCAACGAACACTTTGTCCATTTTTTCTGCCAAAGCCTTAACAGTCGCGAAAGTTTCATCCGAAGTCTGAAGACCACGGATACCTTCCACCAATTTCATCAACGGAACAGGATTCATGAAATGCATACCAGCGACTTTTGTTGGACGCTTGGTCACACCCGCAATTTTAGTGATGGAGATGGAAGATGTATTGGACACCAACAATGCTTCCGGTTTTACGGTCGCGTCCAGATCCTTGAAGATCTTGAGTTTCAGGTCGATGTTTTCAGTCGCGGCTTCAATCACGATATCGCAATCTTTCAAGCCTGCAGTTTCCTGAACGGTCTTGATACGACCAAGCAAAGTGGCCTTGTCGGCCTCTGCCATAGTGCCTTTTTTGATAAGACGATCGCAGCTTCCAGAGATGGTTGCGATCCCTTTTTCAAGAGCAGCCCCGTTTACGTCCATCATGATGACGTTAAAACCAAAGTTTGCCGCCACTTGTGCGATACCATTGCCCATCTGTCCTGCGCCTACGACGCCGATCGTTTTGATATTCATTTATCACTCCGCGTTAATTTGTATTTAAAACAGCCTGAATTAGATACTTTACTTTAGGCCAGAGGTCAAAACTTCTGGCCTTGAGAGCACTGAGCCTAAAGCCTCAAAATAAGCATATGCGGTCAGCCTTTTTTCTCTCGTTGTCGTTCATTTTCAGCTCTCCCAGCACTTTTGCGGCTTTAGCCACGGATGCCTCTAAGGCCATGTCGTTCTATCGCAGTAAAACCAGCGCTTTTCCCTCTGGCCAGGTGAGTCGAACATCCCTTGAAAACTCTCTTCGTCGCACCGAAATGGAAGCTTCCTTTACCGTGTCCTGGGACCGTAAGAGCTATTCCCTTTCGGGGGATCGCCTGATTCGCGACATTCAGGTGGCTCGTTTCGTGGAAACCCGCACCCCGGTCACGTTGCTCAGCCTAAACCGCAGTGATTCCTCTTTGGTGAAATCCGTTCCTGGCGGTCACCAACTGGAACTTTTGGAATGTGATGATTACTGGGCACGAGTGAAAGAGAAAAACTCTAACACGCAAGGCTGGCTGCCTTTGCATCTGCTGACCACCCGCCATGATGATCCCGGTGTGTACATGAATCTGATCGACACTTATGTGCGCACCGAACCTTCCAGTTTCGGAAAAGTTCTGACCACATTGCCACGCCTGAAACGCGTGATTCCGCTGGAAGTAACTGCGAGCTTTTTGAAAATTCAATACAACGGCAAAGTGGGCTTCGTGGACATCACGCACTTTGTGAACCGCGCTGACTTTGCAACTTTGGCTTATCATCCAAAAAAAAACTGGCTGACCGTGGCGTTTAGAAACAACAACAAGATCCTGACTAAAAAAGGCGAAAACGTCGACATGTCCGAGGTGCTGGGTTACGTGACCAGCCCGTTGCGTGCGATTGTGATCCGACCTGATTCCACAAGCTACGGCCCGCCTTTGCGCGCCCGTGTGGAGATTCAAAAACCTGAAGCCGTTATCTGGGGTGTCAGCCGCGTGGACGGTCATGGTGAAGTCTGGTGGAAGAAAACAGATTTGCTGCTGCCGCAAAACCCCGTTGTGGAGCCATCAAAACAAATTCTGACCGACACGCTTCTTAAGCGCGAAATCTATTCCATCGCTTTTGAAAGCAAAACCTCGGTCCGCGGCCTGGTGTCTTCAGAAGGAATCTATCGCACGGATGATGGCCTGACTTGGACCGCCATTCCCCAGTTTGGAAAACAGAATTATCCTGTGAGCATTCATCCAAGTGGTGTGTGGTTTGTGGGATCTTTCAAGTCCACAAACCAGGGAAAAAGTTTTGAGCCCTTTATCCGCTGGGACAAACTGGCCCAAGCCATTGAATCCGCCTATCACCGCAATCCAAAAATCCTGCGTCTGACGCAGATTGAAGCTCTGCCTAATTCCCAGATTCAGATTTCTGTCGACACCGGAAGCTCGCGCGTGAAACTGCGAAGCTCACTGGAAGGCACGACCTGGAATGTGGTCCGCAACTAAGACAAGCCCCTAGCGATAATCCCACAAAAGGGATTCAGGGGCCTCTTTCACTTCGCCGGTTTTATCCAGCAAAAAGCCTTCAGCAAAGACTTTTCCGACCCCGCCCATAGAAATGAAATTTGGAAACTTCCACGTTGAATAATACGCCTGAATCACCAGAAGGGATTCTTCCTGCGGCAGACGATCATGAAAGACGGTCATCAGTACTTCACGTCCGTTGATTTCCATGATTTCACTGTGATCCAATGGGAAGCTTTTTAGGAAAATCGGATCAGACGATTTCAAGGCCTCCAGCTTTTCCAAAAGGATGCGGCAGACTTCCTGCACTTGAGGGTCTTTGCTTTTGTTATCACGACAAGAGGCTGATCCCAGCGCCAGACGAAACTTGCTCATGACCAAAGCTTTCCTGAACACATCTGATAGAACATTTTAAAATCCCCACACAGGGACCACAAAGGGTGTTTAAACGTCGCCGGACGGTTTTTCTCGACGATAAAGTGACCAACCCAGGCAAAGCCATAGCCAATCACCGGAAGCCACCACAGCAGGTTCCATTGCTTAGTCAGAACAGCTGCCAGAATCAGAAGATGTACCAGCAGCGTCCCGACAAAATGCAGACGACGATTGAAGGGGTTGGAATGCTCTTGCAGATAAAAAGGCCAGAACTCCTGAAAGCTTTTCACCAAACCCCCGTTTGGAAATTGGAAATTCGAAATTGGACGTTAGAAGTTATCCACTGCGAAGTACGGCTCCATCATCTTGCGAACCTTTTCCTGCAGAATAGGACGATCTTCAATAGTGTATCCTTCGGTGCTGACCGGAGGAAGGACCTCGAGCGTTATTGTGCGACTCCACACGCCCCAGTTAGGCACAAGCTGCCCCTTGGACATGATCGCTGCCGCCCCCTTCACGATCACCGGCACGATGGGTGCCTTGGCGCTGATAGCGAAGATGAACGGACCGGATTTGAATGATCCCAAAGTTTCAGTTTTCTGACGGGTGCCTTCCGGCGCCAGGGCAAAACGCTCCCCGGCCTTAATGCGGGCTTCGGCGGCCTGATAGACTTTGAAAACTTCATCACGGCGATTTCTTGCAATCGGCAAAATGCCCGCGCGTCTCATGCCGGCGCCAAACACCGGAATGCTGAAAAGTTCAATTTTAGCCCCGAAACGGAAAGATCCCAACCAGCCGTTCATGGCAAAGATGTCGAAGAAACTGGTGTGATTAAAGACGTACAGGAATCCGCCATCAGGACGGTTTTCCAGGCCTTTAACTTCCACTTTCACATTGAACATGCGGCAGCAGTTGCGGGTCCAGAACTCGACAATGTGGTCTTCCAGCTTGCGGTTGTTAAACAGAATATTGCAGATGACCATCGCCGCTGAACACAACACCGTGTGAATCGGCAGCAGAATCGCACCCAGCAAAGAACGAGGATAAGAAAGAAGTTTTAAAAACATAATTAACCTGGATCCGGGAACAGGCGTTTTCTCGCGGCTGTTCGTTGACGTTCCTTGTAAGCCTGATGTTCGCTGGGACCGGACAAAATGCGATCGTGAGCGGACTTATCCATGATCTGAACCTCGAATGGATAGAAGAAGCTAAAGGCCTCTTTGCCCCCCTGAGGTTTGATATGAACCAGCTTACGGGAAATGAATTTGATAAATTTATAGTCTTCACCCGAGAAGAAGTTTTCCTTGCGCAGGAACTTTACGTTCTCGCCTTCTTCGGCCAGTTTCTGGTCAAAGGCTTCCTGAATGCTTTTTTCATCCAGGGTGTCCAGACGGTGGGACAGATCATCACACACGCTCATGAACAGATTCACCGGGTAAAGATTGTTCGAACTTTGATCCGGCATGATGTGCGGAAAGCTGATGATGTCTTCTTTGATCAGGAAGCGCACGACCTGGAAGGAATCAAACAGATTGCGGGTCACAAAGCGAACCCCCAGCTTGTCAAAGATCTTCATTGCCAGCGCATCGGGCTTGGCCAAAAGTTTGATCACGGTGCTGGATGAAGTTTTGAAGGGTTTTACTTCAAAGCCCATCAGCTCCACCTGATCCAACTGGTCGGTGGGGCTTTTCATAAAGGTGCGATGGGTGTTTCCGTCATGCAGGATGCAGTTCTGGAAAGGCGTCAGGATCTGGGACTGGATTTCTTCAGAAAATGAACTGAACAGGTCATTTTCCGCATGCACAAAGACGTGCATGCAGCGGATGATCGCACAGGCCCAGCGCTGCAGCTGTTGTTCTTCCGGATTTTGGGAACTTGCAAAAATCAGAAGCTGGCGGATGTCGCCCAGTTTTTTGCGGTCACGGAATACTTCAGGAAGATCGGTGTCCTGAAAACCCAGCTTTTCCAGCATCAACACCAAAGCACGACGATGGAAGTACCACAACCTTTCCAGGTCGTCTTCGCGGGTGATATCAAAGCCATAGCTTAATAAGAAGGAACTGGCAGCCTCGAGGGAATGAATATTCAGCCTTGGAATATCGATGGCTGAATGTCCTCCGACAACGGAGTCTAAAATAGATGATTCGAAAATGAAACGTTGAGGCATTCCCCTATCTTCAAACTCGATAGGGGGTGAAGCAAGACGCGGCGCTTATTTGATCAAGGAGCAGGCATACATGCGGAAGTTACCCAGAGTACCGCTGGCTGGCTGATAACCGGAAACCGCTGTATAGTTCTGGTAGTAAACAGTGCCTTCGGCGATGCTGTTATCGTAAGCACCTTGGAAGATGATTTCACCATAACCGTCTCTGAATTTAACCTGGAATTGACGCGTATTGCGATCAATCATGCCCTCAGAAGCCTGAGAGAAAGACACAGAGTAAGGCTGGATCACTTGCCCCTGATAAACCTGATTCGCATAAGAATCGAAGATCTTGATCAACATGTTGGATTCAGCCGGAATCAGGCTGCCCGCGCTGTCGAATTTGAAGGTTGCAAAAAGATCCACACCGGTTCTGTCATTGATGTTGCCGCTCACCGTGCCCAATGATTGTGGGTCCAAAGTAGCAGAAACAAAGTTCTTCACCTGAGTTTCAAATTGAGGGGAAGCATACTGATCAAAGATTTTACCGGCAGAGGAAGTACCGCAAGTACCACTTGTTGTCGTTCCACCCTGGCTGACACCGCCACCGGAAGTTGTTCCTGTGTTGGTTGTGCGGCCTGCGACGCGAACAGAGCTGCTATCCTTCTTGGCACATGCACTGAGGGAAAGAACCGCCAGCAGCAACACACCCAGCATTTTATTTTTAAAGATAGAGTTTGTCATAATCGCCTCCTGCATATCCCTAAGGCAAGAGGCGGACCAGTCGTGCCATACCTATAATCGATCTGGCACCCCTTTTTCGTTTCGCGCTGATACGAAGATGCCAAGGGCGCCATTTCAGGGACGCAGGCGCAAAAACTTTCGACAGTCACTGATTCCCGTCTCGCTTTGAGACAAATAAAAAAGGCCGGTGCAAAGCCGGCCTTTTCATCAAAACGTGCTCTATATATAGATGCTATTGAATCTTGCTCAAAGCTGTCAGAACTTCAATTTCAGCCTTCAACCAAGCCGCCGCTGCGGCATCCACCAAACCTCCGGTCAAAAGACGCAATGGCAAAGCGGTCAGGTTCGGCTCAGTCACCGGATCCAAAGATGGATCAATCTCAGATAACAAGCCCGCGATCTTTTGCAGCTGTTCAGAGCGGGCTTTCGCCACACGCAAAGTCATATCAAAGCGCAGCCCCTGAGAAGACAATAACTTCCCGAAGTAAGCCTTTTCATCCGCCTTCAACCAGGAATAGGGCAAGGTCACTTCTTTAGCAAGGCCCGGGCCCACTTTCACCACCACTGTCCCCGTCGCTGCCTGCGCCAGATCCAGATACAACGCCGTCAGGGACTCTGCTTCCGCTTCATCCAACAGGTTCTGACCCAGCAAAGAGGTCACGATGGATTTAGCGCCATTGGCATCTTCCACGGCTTCGTTCAATTTCGGCAACAAGGTCGCGCCACCAGCCAACAAAATCTTGTCATTCACCGGACGGAGGCTGTCCATGAACTTCAGGATCTTTCTTTGTTGGGCCTCGGTCAGAACATACTCACGACCACCCAAAGTTTTACCACCAGCCAGGTACGGGGCCGCTTTCAGCTCTTCAATCTGCTGATCCAGCCATTTCATGTTGATGTTGCCGTTTTTATCGCGCATCAAACCATTCAGCATCGCCGCATAGCCGCCGACTTCTTTCAAGGATGCCGCACGCTCTTTCATCAGCTGTTCATCAAGACCCAGACGTGCATACATGATCTTGCCGGTTTTCACTGCCGTCAAAGAAGCAAAGCTTGCTGCCGGCTGCCCCGCCTTTGTACTGTCAAAAAGAACCTGAGAAACAAAAGACAGATCAATATTCGCACGACCCCATTTTACAGTGTCCGCCAATACCGTTTCCAGATTACGAACCACGCCCGGCTGATCAGCCGGGTACAAACGACCAATGATGGAGGCAAACAGAACCTTCACCAGATCATCACGCTCATCCACCGCATCCAGATACTTACGCAGCAATGGGTTGTTACCAGCATCAAAACGCTCGCAACCATAGATCTGCAAACCTTGAGAATTCGCCACGGCGATATCATCATCCGTGCAATAACGGCTGATTTTTTCATCCAAAGCCGTGTTGTTGTCAGAATAAGCCCAGTCCATCGCCATCTTGTCATAAGAAAGCGCCGCATACTTGATACGGCCCGACATCAGGATGTCATCAATACCGCTGACATAGTCCATGATACTGGTGGATGTTTCCAGACCCTGGTGATTTGGATCACGCAAATAAGTCTTGGCTGATTCGTAAATTTCCTGAGTGGATACTTTCGCGGAAGAAGAACCCGCGAAGTTATGGCGCATCCCCAAAGCATGCCCCAGTTCGTGCGCCACCGTGGCACGCACACTGTCCTGAGCCAGTCTTAGACGCTGAGAATCCCCCGCTTCACGGGCAATCTTATTCAGGGCCAGCAATGACGGGGTCAAGTCACAGGCAATCGCACCTGCAGCCACCACCGGCACATCACCGTTCAGCTTCACCAGATCGGCAGAGCCCACAGAGGTGAACACGGAAGGCATAAACACCTGAGCGCGCAAAAGCTCGCCCGTCAAAGGATCTGACTGACCAATTGCATAGGCCGCACCGGAATCAAGCCAGGGAATCCAGCGCACGATGATGCTGCGATCTTCCGGCTTGGCATCCACAGGAACACCCGTCACCACCTGGATCACATCACGGCCAAAAACTTTATTCCAGTAAAGCGCGCCTTCAGTCACAGCTGTCAGATAGTCTTCTGGAACCGCTTCTGAAACACGCACCTTGATCGGGCCTTTTTCCGGGGAAATATCCCACTTGGTGATCAGGTTCGTCATTTCCTTGCTGTAGCCAAGCTTACGGTATTTGGTAACGAAGAAACCCACCCGGCGGGAGCTGTCGTATTCTTTGGCCTTGAAGTTCTTGGAAAGATCATAGGCGCGAATCTGAATGTTCATATTCAGAGTTTCTTCACGCGGTTCGTGATTCAGGGACTTGTCAGAACCGACTTTGATATTGTCGCTGCGGATCTTGGACAACTGATTCAGCTCGATGTTCTTTTCATCAAACTTGATTCCAGTCACAAAAGAATCAATCACCGGCAAAGACGCCAAGGAGCTGTCGGTCAGATCCACATTTCCGCGAGGGGCATCCACGTCATAGGAACGCTGAAGGACAAAACTCTTAAGCCCCTGTCCCCAGTCGAACGTGATGGAATTTGCGTCTTCAGAAATCACTTCGAAGCTCTGGATCAGATTCACGGTGCGGATTTCAGAATAGATGCTGTTGTAGTTTTCGCCGATCAAAGCCAGGCGGTTGCCGGATTTTTCAAAGCTCACCACCAAAGGTTTCAGGTCGTACCACTGTGGCGTCATTCCGGAAGTGATACCAGAAGCCATCAGCAGGAAGATCTTCCCCAAAGAGCTTTTTTGAATGGTGACACAGGAAGCCTGTTTGCACGCGGCATTTGCCGGGATGTCAGCCGGATTGCTGAAGGTACTCAGAGAGTTTGCAGGAGCCTGCTTGGCCTGGATGATTTGATCCAGCGGCTTTGCCTCGAACTGGGTGCACGCCGAAAGAAGCGTCGAAGAAAGCAATGCGCCCACAACCAGGATGTTCTTTTTAACCGCCATGAATGGCCCCCTCTGAAATTTCTGATGCATTTAATTTCAGTGCATTTATGCCAAAGTATTGCCAAGATCAAAAGAGTTCTGAAAAAAAGAAAATTGCAATGTTCATTACATTGACAGGAGTTTCATGGCCGCAGATTCCACCACCTTCATGGGGCATCCACGAGGACTTTTTACACTCTTCTTCACTGAGATGTGGGAAAGATTCTCATATTACGGCATGAGAGTGCTTCTGGTGCTTTACATGACTCAGTACCTGTTCCTGGAAGCTCAGCACGGCAAAGAAATTTGGGGCTTTTCGGCCCTTAAATCCTTCCTGGGATACTTCTATGGCGAAATGTCCGTGCAGGCCATGTCCTCACAAATTTACGGGCTGTACACGGGCCTTGTTTATTTTACACCCTTTTTCGGCGGAATTATCGCCGATCGCTTCATCGGCCAGCGCCGTTCGGTGTATGTCGGCGGCTTTTTGATGGCCATCGGCCACTTCCTGATGGCGGTGGAAAGCCTGTTCTTCCCGGCCTTGCTTTTCCTGATCGTGGGGAACGGCTTCTTTAAACCCAACATCTCGACCCAAGTGGGCGGCCTTTACGCTCAAGGTGACAACCGCCGCGACGGGGCTTACACGATTTTCTATATGGGTATCAATCTGGGGGCGATTATGTCGCCACTGATTTGCGGAACTCTGGGGCAAAAAGTCGGCTGGCACTGGGGCTTTGGCGCTGCGGGCGTGGGCATGCTTTTATCCCTGGCGATCTATCACTTCGGCGGCAAACACCTGCCTGAAACTGAACACAAAAAATCCATCAGGGAAGTCGAAGCTGTCGCGCACAAACCGATGACCCGCGAAGAATGGACCCGCACCATCGCCCTGACGGTCCTGTGCATGGTCACGATCTTCTTCTGGGGGGTTTACGAACAGCAGGGTAACACCATGCAATTGTGGGCGGATCAGCAGACCGACTGGAACTTCTTCGGATGGGAGATTCCTTCCACGTGGTATCAAAGCTTCAACCCTCTTATCATCATTCTGTTTGCGCCGCTATTGGACCGTTTCTGGGCATGGCAGGCTAAGTATGGCAAGGCTCCTTCCACGGTCACCAAGATGGCCCTCGGTTGTGTGCTGGGTGCGGTGGCCTTGGTGGTCATGTACTTCGCGGCAAAAATCGTGGGCGGCGGCCAAGGATCTGTGATGTGGCTGTTGGGTTCGACCTTCCTGCTGACTATGGCAGAGCTTTACATTTCACCGATCGGTCTGTCGGTGGTGACGAAAGTTTCCCCGGCCAAAATTGTATCGATGATGATGGGTGTGTGGTTCCTGGCGGCCTTCTTCGGAAACTACGTCGCAGGTTACGTGGGCATGTTCTATGAGACCATGGGGAAAGACCAGTTCTGGCTGCTCTTGGCAGTCTTAAGTCTGATCCCCGGAGTTATGTTCTTTGCCTGCCATAAATTCCTGACTCAAGCCCTGGGAAAAGAGACTTAAGCGCTGTTTCTTAGCAGGCCTTCTTTGCTTGTTCATTCAGATTTCAGACAATGAAAGCAGAAAGAAGGCCCTATGGACTATAAAGTCATCTGCCCGCATTGCCGGGAAAAATTTGCGATGACCCTTTACCATGAGGACGGCGACGATCAGGAGTTTATCTATGACTGCGAAGTGTGCTGCCACCCTATCGCCATTCAGGCGCACTGGGATCAGGAACACCGTCGCTTTTCCCTGAACGTCGGCCGCGGCGATGGCTATGACGAAATGCCCATATAACTTGACCCCGTTTTCGGGATATGAGTTTATGAGGGCATGAAACTGCGCCCGCTGGAACTGACCGACCTGCCTCTGGTGAAAGCTTTTACCGATTCGACGATCGGCATGGGCTACTTTTCCGAAAGCGAACTGCAAGACTGCTTCAATAAATCCCAATCCCAAGGCGTGATGTGTTCCTTTGTTTTGATCGATGATCAGAACCATATCAAAGGCTTCCGTCTGGCTTATCCTCCCGGCGCGTGGAGCAAAGGCAAAGGCTCAAAACTGCATCCGGAGCTTTGGAATGTGCCCTTGGAAAGTGCCGCCTATTTTCAAAGTCTTTTCATTGCGCCGGAAGTTCAGGGTGGCGGCTGGGGGCCGAAACTTTCTGATGCGGCCTTGGAATGCTTCCGCAAACTGGGCGCGAAAGCCGTGATCACCCACGCCTGGAAAGAATCCCCGAACAATTCTTCCATCCGCTATCTGACGAAATACGGTTTTACAAGTGTGGCGACGCACCCGAATTACTGGATTGATGTCGATTACACCTGCATCCGCGATGGAAAACCCTGCCGTTGCACGGCCGAAGAAATGATCAAGTATCTTTAAGGACTTTTATGAGTATCTCGCTGTGGCTTGACCAATCCGCTTCGCAAAAAAGAAAACAATTTGATGTCGTCATCGTCGGCGCCGGCATTGCCGGGCTGTCCACCGCCTACTGGCTGGAAAAAGAAAACCCGTCCCTGAAGATCGCAATCCTTGAAAAACATCGCGTGGCTTTCGGGGCCTCGGGCCGCAACGCGGGCTTTGTGACCTGCGGATCGACGGAACATTTCATGAAACTGCAGGAACAATTCGGCCTGGAAAAAGCCGCCGAGATCTGGAAGTTTTCTGAAGAAAACCGCCGACTGCTTTTAGACGAAATCATCGGCAAGGATCTGGATGCTGTGGACTTCCGCCACACAGGATCCTGCACCGTCGCACCGAGCGCCGCGCACTGGGAAAAATACCAGAAAGCCGCGCAAATCATGCGCTCCGTCGGTATAGATGTTTTGGAAGTGGGCCCGGAAGATATGGAACGCGACTATGGGGTGACGGGCTTTGAAGGCGGCATTCAGTACACGGGGGATGGTTATGTGCACCCGGTAAAGCTGCTTGAAAAACTGCGTGCTCGTTTGAAGGCTGAAATCTTTGAAAGCACAGAAGTGTTTTCGGTGGTTCACGAAGCTCAAGGCCATGTCCTGCAAACGGACCGAGGCCTGTTCAGCGCACCGAAAGTGCTATTGACTTTGAATGCCTATTTGCCCCTGGTGGCGCCCGAGTTCGCAAACCTTATTCGCGCTGGCCGTGGACAGATTCTGGTCACAGAACCCCTGCCAGCGTTCGTAAAAGGACCGTGCTACCTGACGAAGCATCTTTGTTATTTCCGCCAACTGCCGTCGGGACACCTGTTGATTGGTGGGTTTAGAAATCTATCGGTTGAAACCGAAAACACCTGGGCCGATGCGACCACTCCGCTGATTCAGCAAGCTTTGATTGATTTTGTGCGCAGTCACTTTAAACACGGCAAAGACGCGCGCATTGCCTATCAGTGGTCCGGCATTATGGGTTATTCCCCGGATGGACAAATGATGATTGGCGAAGTTCCCAACCGTCAGGGTCTGCATGTGATGGCGGGATGCTCTGGACACGGCATGGGATTAAGCTTCCACGCTGCCCGCGTGCTGGCAGAAAGTCTTTCCGGCAAACAGATTCCGGCGCATTTACAATTATCTCGATTTCAGGATCAAATCACGGGATAGTTGACGCTTTCCGCCGCCGTAGCGATGGCGGCGTGCAGAAATCATGAATAGAAATAAAAAAGCCCCCAACATTGTTGAAGGCTTTTTTTTTGAAAACCAGCTTAGCTGTCGAATAAAAAACCAACAGCTGTTGCTTACAAAAATACTAAAAAACTATTTGTAGAACTTGCTGTTTGATTTTGCCATGTTCGTTAGCGGAGTCGCCGGTTTCAGGCGAGCTGCTTTGCGGCTGGAAGCGTACATCGCCAGCTGGTCGGCCACATACTGAGTGCCAATGCTGTCGGTGTACTTCATCAGACCACCACGGAACGGCGGGAAGCCCGTACCCATGATCATCGCCAGATCCACTTCGTGCGGAGTTTCCACGATACGATCTTCAACCAGCGCCAAAGAGCACTCATTGATCATCGCAAAGACACCACGCTCGATGCACTCTTTGCCATCGTATGGATTGGTCGGCTGACCCAGACCCAAAGCTGCATACACAGTCTGATCCACAGCGCCACGCTTACCGTCTTCACCGTATGTATAGAACCCCTTGCCGTTCTTACGACCCAGGCGACCGGAATTCCCCAGAGCTTCCATACAAGCCGCCAGCTCGATACGCTCGCCGAAGGCTTTTTTGAAGATTTTAAGAACCTTCAAACAAACATCCAAACCAACTTCATCCATCAATTCAAATGGACCCATCGGCATACCGAATTCTTTCACGTAAACCTTGTCGACGAATTCGATGCTCATGCCTTCCTGAAGCAAGAACGCCGCTTCGCCCATGTAAGGCAAAAGCAAACGATTCACCAGGAAGCCCGGACCGTCTTTTACCACCACTGGCATCTTGCCCATTTTTTTGGACAGCTCGTAAATAGTTGCAATTGTTTCGTCAGAAGTCTTTTCACCACGGATGACTTCGATCAATGGCATTTTATTCACCGGATTGAAGAAGTGCATACCCGCGAAATACTCCGGACGTGGATGACCTTTGGCCATTTCAGTCACAGACAGGGAGCTGGTGTTGGTCGCGATAATGGCGTCAGGACGCATTTGACCTGCGCACTCACCTATAACTTTTTGCTTAACACCCATGTCTTCAACGATGGCTTCAACGACAACATCCAGATTTTTGAAACCTGCGTAATCAGTGGAAACAGACACCAGATCCATTTTTTGCTGGAACTGATACTTGTCGATGGATTTTCTTTTCACAAGTTTCATCCAAAGATCGCTGGCGTGCTTCAAACCCTTACCCAGCGCATCGGTGTTCAAGTCCTTCATGCGAACCTGAATGCCCTTGTCTGCCGCCACGTAAGCAATACCGCCACCCATGGTGCCAGCACCCAAAACACCAAGACCTTTCACATCGCGTGGCTTTACATCCACACCCGTCACACCGTTTTGTTTTTTCACCATCTCGGTCAAATAGAAAACGTGGATCAGGTTTTTGGAAATATCAGTCACACCCAGCTTGCAGAAGCCTTCACGCTCTACACGCAAAGCCGCATCGCGATCAGACATACCATAAGTTTTCTGAATCACTTCCAACGCCTGCAAAGGTGCTGGATAATGACCCTTCGTCGCCTTCAACACACCCTCACGGGCTTTCTTAAAGACAATGCTGCGACCCAAAGCGCTTTCCAGAATCACATTCACAGCCCCTTGTGGCTTGAATGTTTTACGACGTTTCTTAGCGCCATCCGCGATGATTTCTTTCGCCCATTTCAAAGAGAAGGACTCAAGCAGGTTCGCGTGAACAACTTTATCCACCAGACCAAGTTTCAAAGCCTTTTTGGAATTCACAGACTTACCAGCCAGGATAATATCCAAAGCCGCCTGCAAACCAATCACGCGAGGCAGACGAATACAACCACCAAAACCAGGCAGGATGCCCAGTTGAATTTCCGGCAAACCAATTTTCGTGGAAGAATCCTCAGAAGCAATACGGTAATCACAAGCCAGGATGAATTCACAACCCCCGCCCATACAAGCCCCATTGACAGCAGCAATCGTCGGCATCGGCAGGTCTTCAACCATACTGATAACTTCCTGACCACCCTTCACCGCAGCTTCAAATTCTTCAGCCTTGGTCATGCTTTTGATTTCTTCAATATCCGCACCCGCAATAAAGATCTTGGGTTTGTTGGATTTAAAAATAACAGCCTTGTACGAGGACTTCTTCAACTCCTCAACAACTTCCTTAAGGCGCATCATCACCGGCGTAGAGAACTTATTAACTTTCTCCCCCACCAGATCAAACTCAACAACAGCAACCTCACCCTGAGGAACAATTTTAATACTTTCCTGAATAGACATTCTGAAAACTCCTAAGTTGCAAATCTAAAAACATTCTAAATCTAAAACACCAAACATCAGTCCTTGCGAACTTTGCAAAAGAAGCACTCCGAAGCCCTTGGGATAGAGCCGGGCTCTGTCCCAAGGGCTTCGGTACCGAGAGCTTCTTTTAGCCCTCGTTCTCAAGGATCATGGATCCCCCTTGGCCACCACCGATACACAAAGTCGCCAGACCAAACTGGGTGTTTCTGCGTTTCATTTCTTTGGCCAAAGTCAGAACGATACGGGTGCCGGTTGCGCCCACTGGGTGACCAAGTGCGATGGCTCCGCCGTTGACATTCAGAATATCATCACGGATTTCACCAATCTTGGAAGACAATCCCAATTTTTCCTGACCGAATTTGTCAGAATCAAATGCCTTTTGGCAGGAAAGAACCTGAGCCGCGAAAGCTTCGTTCAATTCAACCAGGCCGATATCTTTCATGGAAAGACCCGCACGCTTCAACGCCACCGGAGTGGAATAAACCGGGCCCAAGCCCATGCGCTCTGGTTCAAGACCCGCAAAACCGTAAGAACGGATTGTTGCCAGTGGCTTGTAACCCAGGGCTTCGGCTTTTTCACGGGACATCATAAGCACCATCGCCGCGCCATCTGTGATCGGGCATGAATTCCCGGCCGTGATGGAACCTGTCGCCTTATCAAAGAACGGCTTCAGCTTCGCCAGGGCTTCCATTGTTTGCGTATCACGCGGACCGATGTCATCGCTGATCACTTCTTTGTATTCAGGAGCCAGGTAAACCGGCGCGATCTCTTCACGCATGCGGCCCTCTTTCATGGCTTTGGAAGCCAACTGGTGCGAGCGCAGAGCGAATCTGTCTTGAGTTTCACGGGACAGACCCCACTCTTTTGCCAGGATCTCGGCTGTTTGCCCCATGTTGATACCGACAAAAGGATCTGTCAGACCCATCATCACGGAAATCACCGGGAAGTATTCATCACGCATGTTACCGGACAACAAAGCTTTGATCTGTTTCACGTCTGCTTTGAACAAAGACCACAACAGCGGCAATGCTTGTTTCGGTCCTTTCGCAGCGAAAAGTTTTTCGTAAATTTCCTGGAACTTTTTCGGCGGCAGCGTCGGCATCTGGGACATGTTTTCAGTCCCGCCCGCAAGGATCACATCCATGGTGCCGGATTTGATTTTTTCAAAACCATTGGAGATGGACTCAAGTGCAGACGCACAGTTTCTGTGAACTGTGTATGCAGATGTTTTCAAAGGAATGCCAGCGTTCAATGCCACCACGCGCGAGATATTCACAGAGTCCGGAGGATTTCCAGTGTTCCCGATGATCACTTCATCAACAAGGTTCACATCCAGATTTGTCTGGGCGATAACTTGTTTCAGAGCGACTTTACCCAATTCAGCCGGGTGTACTTTTTTAAGTTTTGTTCCTGCTTTCGCGAAGGGAGTGCGAACACCTTCTACAAGAACAACATCACGTGGTGATTTCATGAACAGTCTCCTTAGTTGTATAAACCATTAAAATGATATGTCTTTTCGGCAGTTCCACCAAATAGTAAAAGGCTGTTCTGGATCTCCCCCCGAAGTATCGAACACTCGAGGATTTTGGTCTAGGAACAGCAAATGCCCACAGATCGCGGATTTTCCGCAATTACTAGAAATATTGCTCTAAAAGTGAGCAGTTTTCGCTCGGAGAAATATTTTTTGCCTCAAAGGCTCAGCGCGCCAAGTCCCCCATTCATTGACCCACCTCACCCCCCTCGGTAGAGTAATGGCACTTGTAACTGGACTCCCTCTAACCCATTGAAATGGGTCGTAAAATCCCTGGCTTCGGGAGCCCAAAAACTGCAACACCAAAGGAGAATCCTTGGACAACAAAACCGAAACCAAACCCGAGTCTAAAACAGGCACGACGAACTTCGACCAAGAAGCCCTGCTGTACCACCAGCAAGGCAAACCGGGCAAAATCGAAGTCATTTCTTCCAAGCCATGTGCTACGGAAAAAGATCTTTCTTTGGCGTACTCTCCGGGAGTGGCAGCACCTTGTAAAGCCATCGCGAAGGATCCGGCAAAAGTTTACGATTACACTGCCAAAGGCAATCTGGTGGCGGTGATCTCTAACGGTACTGCGGTACTGGGTTTGGGAAACATCGGCCCTGCAGCAGGCAAGCCGGTGATGGAAGGTAAAGGCATCTTGTTCAAACAATTTGCCGGTATTGACGTTTTTGACATCGAAGTTGCAGCAACCGATGTGGACGTGTTCTGTAATGCGGTTCGCGTTCTGGAACCAACCTTCGGCGGTATCAACCTTGAAGACATCAAAGCACCCGAGTGCTTTGAAATCGAAGAACGCCTGAAAAAAGAAATGAACATCCCGGTCTTCCACGATGACCAGCACGGAACTGCGATTGTGTCCGGTGCCGCATTATTGAATGCGTGCTCTATCACCAACCGTAAAATGGAAACAGTTCGCATCGTCGTGAATGGCGCGGGGGCATCTGCAAACTCTTGCGCGAAGATCTTTATCGCGTTGGGTGCTCGCCGTGAAAACATCATCATGTGCGATTCTCAAGGTGTTATCTACAAAGGCCGCACCGCCGGCATGAACAAGTACAAAGAATACTTCGCATCAGAAACCGAAGCGCGCACATTGACTGAAGCCCTGCGTGGTGCGGATGTCTTTGTCGGCCTTTCTGTGGCGGGTGCTTTGACCCCTGAAATGCTGAAGGACATGGCTAAAGACCCTATCATCTTTGCCATGGCCAACCCAGAGCCGGAAATCACTCCGGACAAAGCTCGCGCAGCTCGTCCGGATGCTATTATCGCCACGGGTCGCTCTGACTATCCGAACCAGGTGAACAACGTTCTGGGCTTCCCGTCCATCTTCCGCGGGGCTTTGGATACACGCTCCACCCAAATCAACGAAGACATGAAACTGGCAGCAGTTCATGCATTGGCGAAGCTGGCCCGTATGGATGTGCCGGATAAAGTTTCGGCCACTTACGGAGGAAAAAGCTTCAAATTCGGTCGCGATTACCTGATCCCGAAACCATTCGACACCCGTGTGTTGCTGTGGGTGGCACCGGAAGTGGCGAAAGCTGCGATGAAATCCGGCGTGGCGACTCGTGCAATCGAAGACTGGGATCAATACCGTGAATCCCTGGAAGCCCAACAGGGCCCGTCCAAAGTCTTCATCCGTTCAGCGATCAACCGCGTGCACCAGAATTCTGAAGCCAACGGCGGCGAATTACCCCGCATTGTCTTCCCGGAAGGCACCAGCACCAAGGTTTTGAAAGCTTTGGCAACTTTGGTTGAAGAAAGAATCTGCCAGCCGATTTTGCTGGGTTACCCAGAGCGCGTGAAAGAAAAAATCAAAGCTTTGGATATTCCGCTTTTGAACGATGTACAGATCGTCCACCCGTCTTCTCATCCGAAGTATTTCAGCTTTGTTGAAAAGCTGTATTCCCTGCGCCAGCGCAAGGGCATCAACCTGGGTGAAGCCGAGCGCCTGATGGCGGATCCGAATTACTTCGCGGCGATGATGGTAAATCAGGGTGAAGCTGACGGCATGGTCAGCGGATCTTCCATCAACTATGCGGATGCGGTTCGACCGATCCTGCAAACTATCGGCACTTACAAAGAAGGCATTCCTGCGGGTCTGAACTTTGTCCTGCTTGAGGATAAATTCCTGGTATTGGCTGACACGACCGTAAACTTCAACCCGACGGCTGAACAGTGCGCGCAAATCGCCCTGCAAGCAGCAAAGATTGTTGAGTACTTCGGTATCGAGCCTCGCGTGGCGATGCTGAGCTATTCCAACTTCAGCGGTGCCGACGGCACTCCTCGCAAGATGAAAAAAGCGGCCGAAATCGCCCGCTCTTTGCGCCCGGATCTGATGATCGAAGGTGACATGCAGGCCGATACGGCTGTGAATCCAGAGATCATGGAACGCCTGTTCCCGTTCTCGGGCCTTAAGGGTGGCGCAAACGTGCTGGTCTTCCCAAATCTGGAATCCTCCAACATCGCTTACAAGCTGATTCAACAAATCGGCAAAGCGGAAGTGATCGGGCCATTCCTGACGGGCATACGCCGTTCTGCCAACGTTCTGCAAAGAACCACGACTGTCGATGGCATCGTGAATTCCGTGGTGTTCACGGCTTTAGAAGCACAGTTCATCAAGGATGCTTTGAAAGCCCGTGGCAAAAAGTAATCCGGAACGCTTTCAAGGGTCCCTTTGGGAGCTTGCCTGGATTTTTCTTAAACTGGGAGCCACCTCTTTTGGTGGCCCCGCCGCACACATTTCACTGATGGAAGATGAATTTGTCCATCGCCGCCGGTGGATTACCGGTCCTGAGTTTCTGGAACTTCTGGCTTTGTCCAATCTGATCCCCGGTCCCAATTCTACAGAACTTGCGATTCACATTGGCTATCGCCGTGCCGGCTGGAAAGGCCTGGGTGTGGCGGGTATCTGCTTTATTCTGCCCGCGTTCCTGATCGTCACTCTGATTGCCGCCTTTTATGTGCATTATGCAAAACTTCCGCAAATGGAAAGCTTTCTAATGGGAGTCAAAGCCGTAGTGCTGGCGGTGATTCTTCAGGCCGCTTCAAGATTTCTGCTGAGTCTTTTAAAAGTCAGTTCGCTCAATGCGGAAAGCCTTCGTTCACTAAGATCCCCGTCTGCCCTGTTTCTGTTGTTGCTGGTAGTGACCTCAGCCTTGCTGCATTCATCAGGGATGGCAGAAATTCCTTTGCTGCTGGCAGGGGGAATTCTGGCGTTGCCTCTTTTAAAAACCAACACCCGCCTTTGGAATGCGGGCGCCCTTTTCTGGGTGTTTTTCAAAGTGGGCTCCGTCTTATTCGGCAGTGGTTATGTTCTGCTTAGTTTTCTGAAAAGTGAATTGATTGAAAAACGCAGCTGGCTTACCGAAACCCAACTGATGGACGCCATTGCCGTTGGCCAGTTCACCCCCGGCCCCGTTTTTACCACAGCAAGCTTCATTGGCTATCTGTTACAGGGCCCCACTGGCGCCCTGATTGCGACCATCGGGATATTTCTGCCGGCTTTCATCTTTGTCGCGCTTAGCATTCCGGCCTATCAATGGATGAAGAATTCCGAAACTCTGAAACAATTCCTGCAAGGAGTTGTGGCGGTTTCCGTGGGATTGCTGTTTTCAACCCTGGTACAACTGGGGCGGGACTCATTAATCACCCCCCTGTCATGGGGACTCTTTTTGGTTAGTCTGGTTTTGCTGCGCCGACGCCTGCCCAGCGCGGCCTTGATTCTTGCTGGCGGAATCCTGACTTTGCTTCTGTAAATTTAACTTTGTGCCCACCCCTGACCGTGCTAAAATTAAGACTAAGGGAGGGTTTTCCTGATTGAATAATCAAGCCCAAGTCAAAGACCAGGATAGAGCGATCGTCATTGGTGTCGGCCTTAAGACCGAGCCCCTTACTGAAATCAAAGAAAATCTGTTGGAACTTGAAGAGCTGGTTTCTGCCGCTGGCGGCGAAGTCGTAGGCTCTATCATTCAGGTTCTTCCGCAATGGAACCCGGCGACCTTGATCGGCACCGGTAAAGTTGAGGAAGTGGCTGAGATGGTTCGCGACAGCGGAGCCACGATTGTAGTGATGGACCACCAGCTTTCCGGAGTGCAGCAACGAAACTTGCAGCAGATCGTGAAAGCCCGCGTGATCGATCGCAATCAGCTGATTCTGGATATCTTTGCCCAGCGTGCGCAGACCTTTGAAGGAAAACTTCAAGTGGAACTTGCACAACTTCTGGATCAAATGCCCCGGAACGTCGGCGCCTGGCTTGATTCACTTTCCCGTCAGGGTGGTGGTATCGGAACCCGAGGCCCGGGTGAAACCGCTTTGGAAAACGACCGTCGTCGCATCCGTGAGCGTGTGGCCCTTATTAAGAAAAAACTTGAAAGTGTGCGCCAAAACCGTGCGCAGCACAGACAATCCCGTCGTCGTCACGAAATCCCTTCTTTCGCGTTGGTGGGCTACACCAACTCCGGAAAAAGCTCGATTCTAAACCGCCTGACCGGCGCTCAGGTGATGACGAAAAACCAGGTCTTTGCGACTCTGGATCCTACAACCCGCAAGATCTTCCTGCCGGATGCACCCCCTGCTGTCGTGACTGACACCGTGGGATTCATCCGTAAATTGCCCACTCAATTGATTGAGGCCTTTAAAGCAACACTTGAAGAATCTTCTGAAGCCGACGTGCTTTTGCACGTGGTGGATCTGTCTTCCCCAAACATGGAAAGACAAATCGAGGTGGTTGAAGCTTTGATTAAAGAGTTCAACTGGCAGGATAAAAAGATCATCCACGTCTTTAACAAGTGTGATGTCGCACCTTTGGAGCGACAATTCCGAGTGAAGGCTTATCCTCGCGTGTTCGTCAGCGCACTGACTGGCCAGGGCATGGAACAACTTAAAAAACTGATGGCCCAGACTGTGAGCGAAATGCAGCAGGATGTGCAGCTGTACTTCCCACGCGCTGAAGAATACAAGATCTTTGATTTGGGCCGCGAAGCACAGATCCTGCGCAAAGAAACCGCCACCGAAGGCACCGTTTGTTATACGCAGCTGACTCCGACCCTGATCAATCGCTGGAAGGACTATCTTGTTAAATAGCTTCCGGAACACAAAAATGGAATGACCTCAGAAAACCTCAGGACCATCGTCCTGATGTTTTGTCTTTTAAGCTCATCTCTTCCACAATCTGTCCGATAAGCCTTTGGTGAGACACCTTTGCATTCAACTATTTATAGTCGCCTTTTCATGCGTTGTTGCGTTCCATGCTGCGGCCGATGGCCCTCAATGTGTGAACGACAAGTCCGGCAAAAAAGGGGTCTCAAACCTCGAGGTCAATCAGTCTCTGGTTCAGGCCACGGATCCGCTGACTCAGGCTTTTGCCTATAGCAACTTTGAAGCGTCCCAAAAAGCCGGCTACGTCGTGGCCTGCGAACTGGAAGACCGCTTTAAATCCCTGAAGAAAACCACCAAGGACATCGCCAAGGTCACCAAAGCCCAAAGCAATGTCAAAGCCATCCGCCGCGAATGCATCGAAGCTTCCCTGCAACGCGAGGTCGGCAATCAGGGCTACAGCTGCTTGAAAGACACTCCGAAGAAGTTTGAAAACGCCGGAAAATCAGCGCCTTGCCTGAATTCTTCCACCGTGGACTTTATCGAGTATTCTTTGAATCAGGCCCTGAACTGCATGTCTTCCGATCGCATGCCGATCGACCCCCGTTTCATTCTTAAAAAAATCAACAACGAAACCGCCTTTAACTTTTACATCGCCTATAACGGCGGCGTCGGCATGGGCCAGCTGACCTCCAATCCGGTGAAAGAACTGGCGGGCTGGAAAGAAGACGGAGAATTCATTGAAGGCAATGGTCGCAACATTCTGGAAACTTTGATGAAGAGCCAGAACCCGGCCTGCAAACCCTTCCGTGAAATCATGAAAGATGATCTGGTGAATCCACCACCCCGCCCCGGCAATCCCAAGAACTATTGCACCTGGGTCAGTCCCGGCAAAGGTGTCGCTCGCAACCTGATTTATTCCCTCGGATATTACGTGCATGTGCGCGACAGCATTGTGAAACCCGCCCTTGCCTCCCGCGCAGGGAAACTGGCCGCGAATCAGGACGTGCTGAACTATCTGACCCTGGTGGCCTATGGACCGCAAGGCCCTGCCGAAGCCAAAGCATTGATCCGAAAGCTGCGCCTGTCCAACACGACAGCTCCGGGTGAGGCCGTTTCCAAAATCATCAAAAACAATTCCTATGTTCGTCAGACCGAAGTAAAAATGAATGAGCTGCTGGATGAATACAAACCCGGCGTGCCTCACACCCCGGCCGACAAAAAGGGCGACACATGTTTAAAATAGCATTGGCCCTAACCCTGCTGACCGCCCAGGCAGCAACACTTAAAAACACCGAAGACTTTTTCAAAGAGTCACAGACTGCATTTGAAAAAGCCTCGAAGGAAACCACTTTTCAGAAAAAAAGTTCTGTTTTAAAGACCTTGGAAAAATCATTTGAAGCCACTTTGGATCAGTATGAAAAGTCCAACCCCGCTGAAGGCGACGAAAAAGAGCAGGACGTCGCGCGTCTGTTCTATACTTTAGAACCCGCATTTGAACTGGCGAAATTAAAAGAAAAAACCAAGAAGGACTGTGCTCGAAAAAAGCAGGATGTCCTGTCTGGCGACAATCAGCCCGACGAGGCCCCGACCAGTCCGAACGCGAAGGAAGCCCTTCGCTGGATTGAACTTCTTTGTAAATAACTTTAAGCCAAACGCAGGTGCGACTGAATCGATTGAAGCAAAAGCTTTGAATTGATCGGCTTTGTCAGGTGATCTGCAAATCCAGCCGCAAAGGCCCGATCACGATCTTCCCGCATTGCGTGTGCAGTCAGGGCGATAATCGGCCCCTGAAAACCCTGCTTGCGAAGCCCGGACAGCGTGCTAAACCCATCCAATCCCGGCATCTGAATGTCCATCAGAACCAGATCATAACGCGACTTAAAGGCCTGATTCAAAGCTTCTTCACCGCTTTCAGCTTCAGTCACATCCAGCCCCGCATTGCTGAGGATTTTACTGATAAGCTCGCGGTTGTCCGCCGAATCATCCACAGCCAGAACTCGCACACCCGCCAAAGGATTTTCAGTCTCGACCTCGACACCTTCCAAAACCGTGGCGGCACCGGGACTGGCGTCCTCGGCCTCAAAGGAAAACTCAAACGTGCATCCCCTATGAGGTTCGCAGTGAGCAATTCTGACATCCCCCCCGAGGGCTCGGGCCAGATTTCGGGAAAGCGCCAGTCCCAATCCGGTCCCGCCAAAGCGGCGGGTTGAGGTGGCGTCAGCTTGAGTGAACGGCTGGAACAGACGATCCGCCTGCTCTGTCGTCATACCGATACCGGTGTCTTCGATACTGAAGGTTATTCTTTTGCGCACACCATTCACCTGCTCAGCCCGGCAGGAAACCTTTACCGAACCCTTCAGCGTGAATTTGATCGCATTCCCGATAAGATTCACCAGCACCTGACGAATGCGAACGACATCCGACAAAATCACCAGATTGCCGATCTCGGCCAAATCATAATTCAGATAAATACTTTTTCGCGAAGCCTGATCAAAGAACATGGTCAGAACTTCCTGAAGAAGTTTTTTCAGTCGGACCGGTTTGTTTTCGATTTCAAACTTGCCCGCTTCGATTTTGGAAAGATCCAGAATGTCATCAATGATTCGAGTCAGCGACATGCCATTGCGATGAATGATTTCGAAGTATTTTTTACGATCCTCTTCATCCAGATCCTGTGTGCCGATGATTTCCGAGAAGCCCAGAATAACCCCCAAAGGAGTGCGGATTTCATGAGACATATTGGCCAGAAACGCTGATTTCGCCTGATTGGCATTTTCAGCGGCCTCTTTGGCTGACTGCAAAGCACGCTCTGCCATCACCTGTTCAGTGACGTTATTGGCGGCAAGAACAAGACCTTCGATTTCGTCGTTAAAATCATAAATCGGCTGATAGACCACATCAACAAAGACAGAAAATTCCACTCCGTCGGCCCGGCGATCACGAACTTCAAAATTTCTGGCTTCGAAAACCTTTCCTGTTCGATAAATGTCATCCAGTTGCGCAATCAATCCGATATCTTCCGTTTTTGGAAAAACATCTTTCATTCTTTGCCCGGACACATCACAGTCCCCCAGAAAAAGTTCCCGGTAAGAATCATTCACCATTGCAAAACGGTGCTCGGGCCCGTCCAGAACCGCCATGGCAATCGGGGCTTTTTCCAGGATAGAACGCAGTTTTCGGCGCTCAGCGCGGACCTCTTGATTGGATCTGGCCAGACTTTCTTCGGCTGCTTGATTTCTTGTTACGGAAACTGTCGTATCCAGAATTGTGCACAACATTCCTGAAATTTTTCCTGCGGAATCAAACAGTGGCGAATTTCCGTAGGTGTAGTAATTGCCCTGAGGCTTGCCATCGACTTCGATGTCGAACTGCACGTCAGACTCAAGGACGACACCGCCGGATTCAACAGTGCTGGCAATGGCATCCACCTGATCCCAAACCTCAGGCCACACTTCACGAAGAGGCGACCCCAATGCCCGCGGATGACGATGTTTTAAAATCGGAGCATAGGCATCGTTGTAAAAGACCCGACGCTCGGGTCCCCAAGTGCAGTACATCCCCACGGGACAACTAAATACTATGCGCAAAGAATTGATAAGGCCGGAATCCCAATTTTCAATGGGGCCAAGTTCAGTTTTGGACCAATCGAAGCCCAACGTGGCCTTAACCATGAAACTGATGTTTGCGTATTCGCCAAATGGATTAACCGGATATTCTGACCCCACAGTATTTTCTAACCCAGGGCCCGAACATTTCAAAGAGATTTTTAAGCAGACGCACTCGGCAGTTCGCTGTTGATTAGCAAATGTAATCTAACAACGAACATGAGCAATAATAGAAAATGAAAAACAAAAATTATCTGGTTTTATTCTGCAGGCGAATCTCGCGACGTTTTTTCGCCTGTTCGAAACGGCGTTTGTCTTCGTCGGATTCCAGCACCAAGCCCGGAACTTCTGTTGGTTTTCCCATAGAGCCCAAAGCCACAAAAGTCAGATACGCAGAAGCCGTATGGAAGGACTCTCCGGTTTTTGGATTTTCTGCATCCACACGAACCCCGACTTCCATTGACGTTCTGGAAGTGTAGTTCACGCTGGCCTTCAGATTTACCACCCAGCCCTTGTAAACAGGTGCCACGAAATCCAAACGGTCAATACTGGCCGTGACGGTTTCCTTGTTACAATGTCGTTGTGAGCAGATCGCGGCGCAGATATCGATCCAGGACATGATCGTTCCGCCAAAGACACTTCCCAAAGAGTTGGTATGGGAAGGAAGAACCAATTGAGTCATTACCACTTGAGATGATGAGACGGGTTTTGAAGCAGCCAAGATGCAGCCCCTTTCTGAAAAAACAAAGCGCAGGTCTGTGTCTCCACATCCTGCGCCTTAGAACCAATCTAATCAATAAAGATTAGATGCCGCCCATACCAATATCGGAGTTACCGCCACGGTTCAAACCGCTACCTGGTAGAGTTGTAGTACCTGCAACAGTCGCAGATCCAGCTGGGATCGTTTGTGTTGCATTGTTATTGAATGCAGTTGCAGCAGCTGCTTGGTTGTTGTTCTCAGCGCGAACTTCAGTTTCAACGAAGCCCAGGTGAGGCAAGCACCATACGATCAACTGTGCACGAGACTTCACATTCATTTTTTTGTAGATGTTTGTGAGGTGAAATTTAACTGTTTTCTCAGTTACAAAAAGCTGGTTCGCAACTTCCTTGTTGGACAAGCCTTTAGACACAAGTTCAGCAACTTCTGCCTCTCTATTTGAAAGACCTTTTTGAATCAGGACATCTCTGAGCATCCTTGCTCCCTCCCGCTAATTGTTTTTGTTTTTAAATCCGTCTAAACCTTCAACGCCACCCAGGACTCATGTCCAAAAGTAGCCTCGACCACCTGTAATAAAGTCTGACAACAAAAACTGAAATTCGCAATAGCTTTGGACTCTAGTTTTAAAAAACTAGACCGATAAGCATGAGGATTTTACACAGTTTCCAACATTCAGGAGATATTATGTTTCCCACAAATACGAAGTTTTTGGTCGTTGATGACTTCGCAACTATGCGAAAAATCATTAAAAAAGTGCTAAATGAGCTTGGCTACACCAACGTAGAGGAAGCTGATGACGGTAAAACGGCCCTGCCGATGATCCAGGCCGCTCATGATGCAGGCCAGCCTTACGGCTTTGTCATTTCGGACTGGAATATGCCCGGAATGCAGGGTATCGACCTTTTGAAGGCCTGCAAAGCCGATCCCCGCACTAAGTCTGTGCCATTCATGCTGGTGACTGCAGAGTCCGAGCAAAAGCACATCCTGGAAGCCGCTAAAGCCGGCGTTTCTGACTACGTGGTTAAACCGTTCAACTCTGCCACTCTGAAGGGCAAGATGGAACGCGTTTGGGCCAAACACAACCCTTCTGCGCAAGCAAAAGCTTCCTAAGATCTGGATCTGGAGAAATAAATGTCTGCAGCACCAAAAGAAGCTATCAATCCCCTGTTTGACAAGCGCTTGATCAATGCTTTCGTCGAAGGCGTTATCAAGACCCTGAAAACCATCGCTCAGACCGATGCAACACCTGGCAAGCCCTTCATTGAGCCGCAATTCGTGCTTAAAGGGGAAATCGCCGGCATGGTCGGTATGGTTGCGCCTCCTTTGAAAGGCACTTTGCTGATCTCTTATGGCAAAGACAGTATCTTCCACATTCTTGAGAACATGCTGGGCGAAAAGCACACCTCCATCAATGGTGATGTGTCGGACGCCGTTGGTGAAATGACCAACATGATTTACGGTTCTGCCAAGACAACTCTGAATCAACTGGGTTACAACTTCGAGATGGCAATTCCAACCGTGATTTCCGGTGATTTCAAGATCACCCACGCTGATAAAAGTGCCACACTCGTCATCCCCTTCAACCTGACGAACGGCTCCACTTTCTATGTGGAGATTTCGGTGCAGCAATGAGTTCCACTTCAGGAAAGACGGTTGATGTTCTCATCGGGAGTCCCCGTGACTCCTTCTGGGAAGCCATCACCTCTATCCTGAAGGGTTACTATCCGTACCAGCTCAAGCACTTCAAATCCATCGACGAAGCCCTGGATCACGGCACTTCCGAAAACTTCAAACCTATTTTAGCCCTTGTCGACGGACAGGACGGCACCAATCTGACCAATGAATGGGTGCAGTCCACCAAAATGAACTATCCCGACTGCCCGGTCATCGTTCTGCATTCCTCCGCCGCCCCTTTGGATTTCTCCGTCGTGAAGAAAAACGGTGCGAATGAAATCATGCACATCAATTTCGACCGTGAATTCATTTCCGACATGGTTCTGCAACTGGCCCCGATTGAAATGGAAGGCGACCAGATCCCGATCACAGCGCTAATGCCCGTGGATCTGCGCGATATGGACGCCGGAACCAACATCAACTTTGATGTCTTTGTCCACCTGCCCGCCAATCACAGATCCGTGATGATGCGTAAATCCGGCGACATCGTCGACCAAAAGCATCTGGACAAGTTCAATGCCTTAAAACAGCAGATGTACATCAAAAAGACCCAGATGAAACCGTTCTTTGAATACGCCCGCACGGTGATGAGCATGCGCAACATGCCCCTGCCGATCTCGATGACAGAAAAATTCCACCGCTCGAAAAAAGTCATCTATGAAATCATGGCGCAGTTCCTGAATGGTGCTTCCACGGACTATTCCGAAGGCAAAGTGATCCTTGATAAATGCAAATCCATCGTTGCCGACTTTGAACTGACCAAAGATCTTCCCCCGCAGGAGATCTTTGATGAGGTCTTCCGTTTCTCAGGCAATGTGCGAACCCTTTACCATGACTGCATCTGTCTGTCGGCATACGCCGCTTATTTCGCCCAATTGCTGGGCTGGAGTACCGACAAACGCGAAACTGCCGCCATCGCAGGCCTTCTGCACAATATTGGCTTGTCCCAGATGCCCGTCACCGTGGGTTCGAAACCCGTGAATGACTACACCCCGGAAGAGATCAGCCAGTATCAGCTGTACCCCGAGCGCTCGGTGGTCATGGTGAAAGCTAAAAAAGTACCGCTGCCGCAGGAGATTTCCGATGCCATCGGCCAGCACCGTGAAAATGGCGCCGGCACAGGCTTCCCTAAGAAGCTTATTAATGCGGATATTTCTGAGTTTGGCAAACTATTGGGGTTTGCTTATCGTTTCCATGAAATGACCGCTTTGACTGAAGGTGGAAAGCAAGCCCGCACAGCGACCCAGGCGATTCAGGATCTGCGCGACGAGGCCCTGTCTGGATCCGGCAACGTCGATCTGTTGATGACCACGACCATTTTCAAGAAATGGAAACCGGCCGCTTAATCAGCGATCTAATCTTCGAACGTCACATCCATATAATCCTGAAGATCAAACACCTCACGCAGGTTGGCTTGACGCTCGGACCAGTCAATGGACTTCAGAATCATTTTGGCGGAAGCCAGTCCTTCATAGGAATAAAGACACACAAATACCAGTCCCAACACCCAGCGCATGCGTGCTTGAGTCGCGCGAGGCTTATCCTGCACCACACGGGTTTCCGCCGCCCAATCACACAGATGCGTGCGATCATAGCGGAAAAACGCCAGGGCATAAATTCCCCATGAGAAAAAGAAACTCAAACGCCCCGTCAATGGGCGCAACAGACACTGCGACCAGTGCAGCTTTTCGGTATAGTTTGTGGCCGGAACCACTTTAAGCCCCATAAACCATTTGCCTGGCGTGGCCTGCATCATCACCAGAAAGACGAATTCATACACTGCAGGAATCAAAAACAGCAAAAACAGCTGCAACAACGTCACGATGACGTCATCTTCAGTAAAGATCAGTCTTAAAAACACCCCGGCAAATGGCAGGTAAAACGGCAGACTGATAATCTGATCAATGCCATAGGCGAAAAAACGTCTCCAGGTGCTGGGAACAAATGCGGATTCCATTTAAGATGACTCTCTTTCCAGATATTTTTTCAGCCACAACAGCGCTTCATCGCGGCTTTGCAGCTGGCGTTCCAGCTGCTGTTCAAAGGCCTTGTCCAGGCACACCCCAATGGCCGGCCCACTGAGACGCCCCTTCAGGTCCTCGCCGTTTAAAAACGGCCGAGGCAGCATTTCCTGCCAGCTTTTCCATTCCGCCAGCAAAAGTTCAATGGCAGCTTTTTCAACCGCTTCGGACAGTAAGATTCTTAAAGCAAAAACAACACCCTCTTTGGCCAGCATCTGCAGCTGTTTTCCCAAAGAGTTCTTCAACACCAGTTGCGGATCCTGCCAGATTTTCCAGGCATCCTCAATCGCCCGGCGATCCCGGCTGGAAAGCTTCAGCATATCCAAAACCGGGGAAAGCTCCGTCCCCTGAGCCCCGCGCACAAACAGCGCCAGACGCTGCCAGGATTCGGTGGCCAGCGGGTTCTTCACCCATTCATTTTTGCGCAGACGAAACGGGAACAACACATTCATCAGGCCTGAGTCTTTCATGACCTGCAGACCGCGACTGGCGTGTTCTGTTTTCAGCAGCTTGGTCATTTCATCGCGAATGCGTTCACCACTGACAGACTTCACTTTAGGGGCCATTTTTTTCACGGCGGCAAAGCTGGCCGGTTCCAGTTCAAAATTCAGCTGGGCGGAAAAACGGGCTGCTCGCAGCAGGCGCAGATTGTCCTCTTCAAAACGACGCTCGGCCTGCCCTACGGTGCGCAGGATGCGCGCTTTAAGATCTTTCTGGCCCTCGACAAAATCCAGCACCTGGTGCGTGGTCAAATCATAAAAAAGAGCATTCACCGTGAAATCCCGGCGCTCGGCATCCTCTTCAGGACTTGAGAAAACCACATTTTCCGGGCGGCGCCCGTCACTGTAGGTGCCGTCATTGCGGAAGGTGGCGACCTCGATATCCGCGCCTTCCACGATCACGCGCATAACCCCGAAACTTTTGCCGACATTGACGGTTTTACTAAACAGGGATTCAACATTTTCGGGGGTCGCATCCGTCGCCAGATCCAAATCATTGGCGGTAATGCCCAACAGGGCGTCGCGCACGCAGCCGCCAGCCAAAAAGGCCTTATAGCCATGAGCCTGCAGCTTGTGGTAAATTGACTCCACAGCCGGCCAGTGAGGATGAGATTCGATAAGACTTTGCACCTGATTCACATCCTAGAGTGTAGAAAAAGACAGGCCTGAAAGAAAGAGTTTGTTCGCGTGACGCCACAGGAGATGAAATCTCTTATCGATGGAACCTTGACCGATCTGGGATTTTCCCACTTCGGTTTTGCGCCATTGAGCAAACCCTTAAGCTTTGATTTCTACCGGGAATGGATTGACCAGGGACTGCACGGAGACATGACCTATCTGGCCGAGCACGCCCAGATCAAGGAAAACCCCCAAAGCAAATGGCCCCGGGCCCAGAGCGCTTTGGTGTTTGCCATGCCTTACTTTCCCCATCCCGAGAAAAAATCTGAATTCCCGCTGAAACAAGCCCGCGTCAGCCTGTATGCGCAAGGCATGGATTATCATTTCTGGTTCAAGGATCGCATGAAGTCTTTGTGCACAGATTTACAAAAGCTTTTCCCCGAGGAAGAATTCCTGGCCTTCACCGACAGCAGCCCGGTGCTGGAGCGGGACCTTGCCAAACAAGCCGGCCTTGGCTGGGTGGGAAAGAACACCTGCCTGATCCACCCGAAAGAAGGCAGCCTGTTTTTCATTGGCGAGATCTACACATCCCTGAAAATTCACACCGAGTTTGCACCCTTGCCGGATTTCTGCGGCACCTGCACCCGCTGTCTGGATATCTGCCCGACCGGCGCGCTGATTGAGCCGCGCAAGATGGATGCACGCAAATGCATCTCGTATCTGACTATTGAATCCCGCCAGATCCCGGAAGAAAGCCTGCGCTCGCAAATTGGCGATTGGTTCTTTGGCTGTGATCTGTGCCAAACCGTGTGCCCGTGGAATCAGAAGGCCTTTAAAGGCCAGCTTTCCATCGAAACAAGTCTTAGCTTAAATGAATCGGAAGAAGCTCTGCTTATCGAGGACCTGCGCTATATTCTGTCGGCTTCCGGCAAAAAAATCAGTCGGGATTTTCTGGGAACACCGCTGGCCCGGGCGGGATCATTCGGTTTAAAACGCAATGCCATGATTGTTGCCGTCAACCGGGGTTTGAAAGAGCTGCGCCCGGAAATCCAAGCACTGAGCGAACATGAAAAGCTAGGGGAACTGGCTTTGTGGAGCCTTGAGAAACTGGGAAACTAAAGTCCCAGTTTTTTCAACAGGTCATCAATTTCAAACTGATTCATCTTCGACGGCGCCATACCGGTATCAACGCTGGCACTGTAGGATTCATTGAACTGATTTGAAACCCAGCGAAGTCTTTCGATAAAGGCCTGAGGGATCGTTTCCCGCAGGAAGCTTGAATCTTTGTGGATATTTTCAAGCAGGGTTTCCAAAGTCTCTGTGGCGTCCAGCAAAAGACCCACACAAACATGAAAGAACTGTTCATTGCCAGTGATCTGGGACGCCTTGTAACCGACAGCTTTACACAGAGCCGCATAGTCCGAAATCATGTGCAATGCATGTTCAGGTGGTGCCATCAGGGCAAGACTCTTGGCGCCACCCATAATTCGATCGACGTTATTGCCATAATCCGCAAGTTTACGAACTTGAGAAAAGTCGCCTTCAATACCTTCGAGAAGGTCCAACAACTCTTCAATCAAGGACTTTGACTCGTTCACAAAATCTTCTACAATTTCTTTATCAATCGACATCCACTCAAAGATAGCAATCGAAGGATACAGAGGCAATGGATTATGTTTCTATACGTGTAAGCACCCTGCGCGGCGATCAAAAGATCGACTTCAACGCTTACGTTAAAATCAACGACAAGATGATACTCTACCTTCGTCGCGGCGACAGCTTTGAGGGGGAACGCCTGAAGCGCCTTAAGGACAAAAAACTGCGCAAAATGTACATCCTTACCGACGAAGAGGTCAGCTACCGCAGTTACCTGCAAAAGAATATTGAAACGGCCTATGACGACACCACCGGGAAGGACATCCAAACCCGCGCCGACATCATTCAGGGTTCGCAACAAAACAACGCGGAAGAGGTTTTTGAAAATCCCGAGAACGTTGAAAGCTACAACTATTGCAAAGATGCCGCAGGCAAGTATGTGAACTTTATCATGAGCAACGCCCAGGCGATGTCGGCGGTGATGAACATCGAGAACACGGACAAGACGGTGTCCCACCACGGCGTGACTGTGGCGACCCTGTCGATTGCACTGGCGCAGAAACTGGGTCTTAATGATCCGAAGAAAACGCAGCTTCTGACTTTGGGCGCTTTGCTGCATGACTATGGTCACCACCACAGCACTTTGAACCTGTCACAGCCGCTAGCCACCATGAGCCCGGAAGATCTGGCATTGTGGAAAAAGCACCCCATTGAAGGCGCGCAAAAAGTGCAGGATAAAAAGCACTTTGACCAGACGGTCATCAATATCATCGGTCAGCACGAAGAAACCATCAACGGCACGGGCCCGAAAGGAATGCGCGAAAAGGATATGGATCCTTTGGCGGTTCTGGTTTCATCAGCCAATGCGATGGACCGCCTGATTACTTTTGAAGGCGTTGCCAAAGCCGAAGCCGCGAAAAAACTGATGATCGATCACGTTGGCAAACACCCGTTGCAACACATTCAGCATCTGAATGACATCCTGAAAGGTCTGTAGCTTTTTATTCAAAAAAGGGTTTCCATCACCCCCTAACAGGAGTAAGGGTTATGTATGACCCTTACAGACTTACGCCAGAACTGGCGCCACATTCTGCATAAGCTGGAATATCAGGACACTTTGCGTGTTGTCCCCTATCTGCTGGCAAGTCTTGTTGCTGCTGGAACCTCGCTGCTGTATTCCCAGGCTTTTTTCTTCGGTGAAGAAGTCGCCCTGCATGTGGTTGATAACTTTCACTGGGCGCTCTCGCTGACCATCACCCTGACGATGATTTATCTGAGCTGGTACCTGCCCTATCGTTTTGCCAAACAGGCCGGAGGCAGCGGCATTCCGCAGATGCTGATTGCCAACGAACTGGATCCCGCATCAGACAAAACGCTTATTCGCTCGCTGATCGGTATTCGCACCATCACCATGAAGATCATCGCCTCTATCGCCTGCGTTCTGGGCGGAGGCGCCGTCGGCCAGGAAGGCCCCACTTTACAAATTGCCTCGGGGCTGTTCTATCGCATCGGGGAAAAATCCACAAAATGGATTCAGCAGCTTTCCATGCGCCCGTTCATTCTGGCCGGAGGCGCATCGGGACTGGCGGCAGCATTCAACACGCCGTTGGGTGGAATCGCCTATGCGCTTGAGGAGCTGTCCAAAGACTATTTCAATAACTTTAAAACCTATGTGATCTGGTCCGTGATCGCCACGGGTCTGCTGGTTCAGACTGTCCAAGGCAGCTATCTTTACATTGGTTTTCCCAGTCTGGAATCCATCAGCTGGGAAACCTACATGTGGGTGATTGTCACATCAGCCATCACCGGCATCCTTGGCGCAAGCTATGGGTCGATTTTATTTTCCGTGCATCAAAAAAGAAAAAGCATTCAGTCTTTCACCCGCTTAAGCCTGCTGAATCTGGGCTGTGGTTTTTTATTCTGGCTGGGCATTACTTTTATCAGCAATCACGGTGTGGGCGGCGGCAAAATGCTTATCCTGGATCTGTTATTCCGTGATGGCGCTGCCACGGCTCAGGATATTTTAGTGCGCATCGGCGGCCCTCTTCTGATGGCCATTGCAGGGGCGGCTGGTGGCTTGTTTGCCCCGTCTTTAACCATTGGTGCCGTGATGGGATCATTCATGGCCCAGATCGTATGGCCGCACAATCATCATCTGCTGATCATGACCTCGATGATTTCCTTCCTGTCCGGTTTCATGCAGACCCCGTTTACGGCCTTCATATTAATTTTTGAAATGACAGATCGGCATTCCGCGCTGTTTCCGATGATGCTCAGCTCGGCGATCGCCGTCGGCACCTCGCGAATATTCCATAAAAAATCCTTCTATGACCTGGTCAAAGAGGACTTCATGCACCAGCATCACAAAGCAGCCAAATAGATGGCCTGAGGAAATAAAAAAGGGCTTCCAAGATGGAAGCCCTTTCATTTTCATTTTAAGTTTAAGTTAGAAGATGAATCCCACTGTCAGCATGGGAAATGTTTCAGTCACTTTATAACTGTCCAAAGCCGCATTGGTGTCGCTCTTTTTATAATCAATGCTTCTGTACGTCAGCTCCACACCCACAAAGAAGGAACTGGTCACATTGGTCATGTACCCAAAATCAGCCTGAAGGCCCGTGCCTTCTTTCAAATTATCGTATTCAGCTGACAAAAGATAATGACCCTTCACATAAAAGCCGCTGGCCCCGACATAGCCGATCGAAGCCCCCAGCGCATTTCCATCCACGGATCCGGAATCTGTCTCTGTCTTGCGAAGAGTATAAATACCCCCCAGATACAAACCATTGCCGCTGATGTATCCCAGTTTGATGTCATAAATGCTGTTATTGGATTTGCTTTCACCACCGGGAGAAGCCTCGGTGTTATTGTTGTACATGAAGATATTTGCATTCACCAACACACCATTGGATGTCGCTGCCTGCGACTGCAAAGAAACCACACTGCCTGCCATAAAAGCGGCCAAAGCCAGAATCATCTTATTCATTCAACACTCCTTGTTTCGGTTTATGTCGGAACGTCTCTGATTATATCGTCACCAAGCAGTGATAAAAACTTTTTTTCCAGTGTCTCGGATGATGGTGGGGGTGTGGATTTAAAGGAAATAGCGGCCATTTCCAGCAGTTGTTTTTTTGAATACTTCCTATCTTCCTGTAACAAGTCGATGAATAGCGAATCCACCACGTCCAGTGGCCTTTCCACCACAGTATGCTTCGTACCACTATAAACAAAAGCATACATACCTTTGTCTCGATTCAAGACGAGATTGTCTCGGGATAAAATCACCACCTGCAGACTGGGATTCAGTGAAAGCACGCCGGGTTCTTCACCACCTTCGCTGTCAAAGGGCTGCACTTCAATCCATGCTTGCACCCACTCCCAGTGAGCCAGCTCCAGAATATCAGCCTGCCCCGGGAATTTCTGGCGCAGGTATCCGACAAAATAGCGCCAGTGATCCTGCAAAAGCCAGCTGCTCCATTCCATGTTTTCCAGATACTCATCACGCAGCCGATTCACCGCTACGCCCAGATGTTCGCGCGTGCGCGGGAAAAGACTTTCAAACAGACGTTCTTGCTCTTCACGCAAATTCAGTCGCTCCCCTTCCGTCACCTTGAAGGGACGAAGCCATTCCAGCGTGCGCAGAAGTTCTGCCTGATAAATAGAGCTGACTTGTTCAGGAATCTGCATACCGTGAGTTTGTACGATCAGATTTTTGCTCTTCGACAGGATTTCCAGTTGATGCCGCCGGAAGGCCCCCACCCCTACGATATCGATATCGCGCAAGGCGATTGCGTCCTGATCGGGAAGGACTCCGTTCCATGGAAAAACAAGCTGAGGGGTTCTGGTAGTGTTGGACATTTCATTCCATCCTACGGGCGGTGTTTGAAGCGAGCAAGCTTGAGGCCGACAAATCCCGAGCATTACTCTGGAGATAGCCATAAATTGCTGATTTCTTTGGCAATTGACTCGCGCAGTCAGAAAATGGAGTCGAAATACTATTGACCGGGATTTCTCCTCATGAAAAAAGGTGGGGCATGAGAATTCTGCTTTTCGTCCTCATTCTGATTTCAGGCTTCGCCGCGCATTCTGCTCGTCCGATTTCCGGCACAGTGGAACGTGATGCTTCTGGCGTTTATCTGAGAGCTGATTCCTCTTGTGTTCGATACATGATCATCACTAAATCCAACGACGCAGAAGTCAGCGTTCGCAAACTTACAACGGGCGACACATTGACTGCTTCCGGCGTTCTTGAATCAAACACTTGCGCAGCAATCATCGAAAGCGTTGATTATGTGGGTTTGCGAAAAATGCTGGGTTACTGGCACAGCTCTGACGGTCTGATCACTGTTCGTGACTTCAACAATCTGAGCTTCTACCCGATCACAATGAAAGACTTCCAAAACGGTCAGTCTTACAGTGAAGTGGATCCGATTGTTTATCGCTACAGCATGACTCCTTCTGATGGCAAAGACTGGGTGCTATTCCTGTCTGATTCCACCAGCACGACGTTTGCGACCATTCGTTTTAACAAATCCCGCGCGACCATGAAGATCTATGATTCTGACACGGGCAATGTCACGCGCACTCTTTACCTTAATAAGTGGGGCAACCTGAAATAATGAGCTGGTTTCATTCCATCGACAAACATCTTCTTTTCACCAAAAACGACAAAGAAGATCCGCGTCTTGGAGAATGCGTCCAGCTCCTTCATAAAGGTGACCTGAATACCCTTCCTGATCACACTTTCGACTTTGCAGTTCTGGGCTTCCCGGACGATGAAGGCATTGGCCTGAACGGTGGCCGCGTGGGCGCCCAGATCGCTCCGCGCGAGATTCGCACTTATCTATACAAAATGACTCCGCACCTGCAAAGCACCCGCTTGCCAAAAATCCTGGACATGGGTGATCTGGTCGACAAAGAAAAACCTTTGGCTGAACGCCATGAAAAAGCCCGCGAGGCGACGCGCACACTGGCGTCCAGTGGCAAACACTGGATTTCCCTGGGGGGTGGTCATGACTATGGTTACTGCGATGGTGCAGGCTTCCTGGATGTCTTTAAAAACGACGCCGTTCTGATCAACTTTGATGCCCATATGGACGTGCGCCCGACGGACAAGGGTTTTAATTCCGGCACCCCTTTCCACCGTGTTTTGTCTGAGTTTAAAGGCCAGGTGGATTTTGCCGAAGTCGGCATCCAAAACCAATGCAACAGCAAAGCCCACATTCAATGGGCGAAGAATCACGGCGCCGATGTTTTCACTTTGGATGACGTCAATGACCGTGGTTTGCAGTCCGTCCTTGCCGGCTATCTTAAGGGCAAAGAAAAGAAAAAGATTTTCCTAAGCATCGACATCGATGCCTTCACTTCCAGCGAAGCACCGGGCTGCAGTCAGTCCTGGACGACGGGGCTGTTCACGAAAGAGTTCCTGACAAACTTCCTGTGGATGACTGAAACATTCGATGTGCGCGGGATTGGTATTTATGAAGTATCACCGCCTCTGGATCAGGACAATCGCACCAGCAAACTGGCGGCCTTGATCTGTCACAACTTCATTTTCGCCACACTTAAAAAAGGCTAAAGCATGAAACGCGGTTTTGGCAGCGACAATCATGCCGGTGTCCACCCACGGATTCTGCAATCTATCCTGGACGCCAACATCGAACACGCCCCGGCCTATGGGACCGACGAATGGACCGAACGCGCCGTTGCTGAATTCAAAAACCAGTTCGGCAAAGACGCCCACGTGTTCTTTGTGTTCAATGGCACGGCCGCCAATGTCACGGCCTTAAGAGCCATGGCCCGTCCCTGGCAATCCGTCTTCTGTTCAGACGTCGCCCACATCAATGTGGATGAATGCGGTTCACCGGAATTTTTAAGTGGCTGCAAACTTCTGCCACTGCCTTCCCACAACGGAAAACTGTCTGTGGAAGAACTTGAAAAAGCTTTCATCCGCCGTGGGGATCAGCATTTTTCGCAGACTCAGGTTCTTAGCCTGACTCAACCCACAGAACTGGGAACAACTTATTCTGCACAAGAACTTAAATCCCTGATCGCGTGGGCGAAGAGCAAAAAGCTGCTGGTGCACATTGATGGAGCACGACTTGGCAACGCGGCCTTGTACTTGAAAAAGACCCTGAAAGAAATCACCACCGACCTCGGTGTGGATGTGGTTTCTTTCGGCGGCACCAAAAATGGTTTGATGATGGGCGAAGCCGTTGTGATCCTGAATAAGGATCTGGCGCAGGATTTTAAATACATCCGCAAACAAAGTGCGCAGCTGCCTTCCAAGACGCGTTTTATCGCCTGTCAGTTTGAAGCTTACTTCAAAGAGGGTCTATGGCAGCAGATTGCGGATCATTCCCACCAGATGGCGCTGTATCTGTATGAACAGTGCAAAGGACTTGCTGGTGTGACCGTGCGTGAAATCCCGCAAAGCAACGCCGTCTTTGCGACAATTCCCAGCCACTGGGTGAAACCTTTGCGGGAAAAATATTTTTTCTATGTCTGGGACGAAAACACATTTGAGTGCCGCTGGATGACCTCCTGGGACACGCAAAAATCGGATATCGATGGTTTCGTCGCACTTTTAAAGGAGCAACGTCTATGAAATACCCTCCGGTTCATTATCACGACTATCTGGGGCTGAACCCCCTTCTGAATGCCCAGCACCCAAAAAGCACCGAATACGGAAAACCGGCGCATGACGAATTGCTGTTCATTATCGTGCATCAGACTTACGAACTGTGGTTCAAGCAGATCCTTTTTGAATTGGATTCCGTTCTTTCCACTTTCCAAAAACCCACTGTGGCGGAATCTGAAATGGGTATCGCCAGCGCGCGACTGGAAAGAATTGTCAGCATCCTGAAACTGATCATCGGTCAGGTGGATGTGCTGGAAACAATGACTCCGCTGGATTTCCTGGATTTCCGTGACATGCTTTATCCTGCCTCCGGCTTCCAAAGTTACCAATGGCGTTTGATTGAAACAAAACTGGGTCTGCGCATCACAGACCGTCTGGCTTACAACCAGTCCCCGTTCTATAAGTCTTTGAGCGAATCCCAGCAGGGTGAAATGATGAACATCATGAACCAGCCTTCTTTGCATGATTCCGTTGAAAAATGGCTGGAGCGCACTCCATTCCTGCAGGGTGAAAACTTCAACTTCTGGGATTCTTACAAAGAAGCTGTGAACAAAATGTTCCAGGATGACATCAGCACCGTGAAAAACAATCCGCGCCTGCCAGACGAGGAAAAAGCCAGAACAGTGGCTGGCCTTGAACAGACGCTAAAAAGCTTTGATGCCTTGTTTGACGAAGAAGCCTTCAACAAGCTTCGCGCCGAAGGTCAGTTCCGTCTGAGTTATAAAGCGATGCACGCAGCCCTGTTGATTCAGCTTCACCGTGACCAGCCGATTTTGCAGACCCCGTTCCGCATCATCCGGGCGCTGTTGGATATCGATGAAACCATGACAACCTGGCGTTACCGCCACGCCTTGATGGCGATGCGTATGCTGGGACAAAAAATCGGGACCGGTGGTTCCAGCGGTCACAAGTATCTGGCCGATGCGACAGCGAAGCACAAGATCTTTGGCGATTTCTTCAACCTGACGACGTTCTTCATCCCGCGTTCTCAGGTGCCCCCACTGCCAAAGGCTATTGCTGACCGCATGAGCTTCCATTATTAAGGCGACTTCTGTTTTTTCAGGTCTTTGGGAGAAATGGAATGTTCAAGGCTTTGTTTGATTGCATCGAAGAAACCGTTTTGAACTGAAGACCAGAAAGCGCCCCATTTATCAATGCTGGGCGCTTTGGAAGCGCCTTCAAATTCGATCTTGGCCCCCAGGGTCTTGCTGTCCCCGTCGCGTAAAATCAGATTCACCAATGCCAGACCCACTTCATTAAATGCACGGCCCATACTTTTGAACGATTCTTTGTCATCAATAACATCCAGGTCTTTTATAAAGGGCTTCGCATACCCTTTAATCCGTCCATCGCGACTGACACTTTCAACATAAAGACTAAACTGACCCTTGGTGAACGTGAATGGCCCATACGCCATAAAGAAGTCATTCAGGGTTTGCAGTTTTAAGTTCTGCAACTGCGCATCCGTATCAAAGCTTGGAACTTTTGAAAGCAGATTCAGACGGGCTTTGCCCTTTACATCAGCATGCCCCTGCATGCGCGCCACCACGGCGGCCCGCGTGGGCAAGGGATCTTTGTTGTCGTCGGTGTTACGAATATTATCGATGTGCCCCTCAATCCGGTCGACCTTCACATCCACTGGAACTTTGAAATCACGGTTCAGAAAATGAAAAGAACTGTCGGCAATTTTCACTGATTCCAGCGTGATCGGAATCAATTTCTTAAACACCGTACGCCAGTCCTGTCCTTGCCCCAGATCCTCTTTCTTTTCATCCTTGCTGTCGCTCAAGCTGATCTTGGCACCGTGAATGGACAAGTCCCCCAGAAATTCTTTTTTCAATATCCCCCGCCAGGCGATCGATAAATCCATTTGATCCGTCGAAATCAAAGCCTGCTCGGGGCTGGTGCCTTTTTTCCAGATCTTCAGACCTTCAATCTGATAAGCCCCACGATACAAGGCCAGATCGAAATCCTCGATACGACCCTCATAGTTTTCCATTTTATTCCCGAGATACCAGTTGATGGCATACTTCATCCCCGTGGGCAGAAAGATGCGCACCACCACCAGCAATAAAACTATTCCCAGAATCACTTTGCCCGTCGTACCCAGTCTGTTGAAATACTTCATTGCTAAACCTCCAAGTCACGGGATCAAGACCCAAAACATCATTATGACTTTGCCAGCCACAATGCGAAAGAATCCGATCCCGTTTTTGAGCAATGACACTATTTCCTGTCGCGAATTTCACTCTGCAGCAGGGACAGCAGTTCTTCAGACGACACACTTTGCGCACCCACGCCCCGTCGCTGCAAACTGAACTTACCCGCCTGCAGTTCTTTGTCTCCGATCACCACCACCGAATGCACCTTCGCCTGCCAGCATTCAGCCACTTTGCGCGAAAGAGATTCCGCGCGGTCATCGACACTGACGCGAATAAAAGAATTATGTAACAGCAAGCGAAGACTTTCTGCCGCCTCTTGATGCCGGTCCGCCAAGGGCACAATGCGCACTTGTTCAGGCGACAGCCACAATGGGAACGCCCCCTGATACTGTTCAATCAACAAAGCCACCATGCGTTCATGTGAACCCAGCGGAGCCCGGTGCAAAATCACCGGACGCTCTTTGTGGCCGTCTTCATTTATGAAGGACAAATCAAAGCGCTCGGCACTGATGAAATCCACTTGCACAGTCGAAGCACTTTCCTCTTTCCCATGCACGGACATGATCTGCACATCAATCTTGGGACCGTAAAAGGCCGCCTCACCCGGCGCTTCGAAAAATGGCAGGCCGCTTTCAATCAGAACCTCGCGCAAAATGCCTTCGGCCCAGTCCCACAGCGGATTGGCGACATACTTTTGTGAAGCCTCGCCAGCCTCCACCCCGCGCGACAGGCGCAGACGGTAATTAGAGATCCCCAGAATCCGGTAAGCCTTCTGATACATTTCAAGCACCTTGTGAATTTCGGCTTTCACCTGACTTTGCCGCACATAAAGATGCGCGTCGTTCTGACAGAGGCCACGCACCCGCATCAGCCCGGAAAGCGCACCGGAGCCCTCGTAACGATAGACCTGACCGTATTCCGCCAACCGCAAAGGCAGTTCGCGATAGCTGCGCAGCCTGGCTGAAAATATTTTGTGATGATGCGGACAGCACATGGGCCTTAAGCGATAGCGCACATTTTCCAGATCCATCGATGGATACATGGAATCTTCATAATACGGCAAATGCCCGGACTGATGATACAGATCCTCTTTGGCCAGATGCGGGCTGACCACCCGCTGGTACCCGGCCAGGAATTCCATTTCCCGCGCCAGCTTTTCAAGTTCATCGCGAATCACCACCCCGGCGGGCAGCCATAACGGCAGGCCCGCGCCGATGGATTCATCACTATGGAAATACGAAAGATCCTGATTCAACTCACGATGATCTTTTTGGACATGACAGGCCCCGGCCTGTCCTTTTTTTAAGGAAGACATAAATAGCTCTCTTTCGGCACTTCAGATAAAGCAGAGGCCGATTCAATAAATTAAAAAATAGGGAAAAAATGCGTCGGTGCTGCGAACTGGGCAGCCAATAGAATATAGACCCCTACGGGGTGGTCGCCGGGGTGGTGAAAGCTAGAATGAGGTTGAAAGACGGGTCAAAGCTCATAAAAACGACAATAACACAAAGCTTCCTGCCCGGACCAATCGAACTTTTTAGATTTCCCATAAGAAACACCCGCACCGACCTTGCCAAACCCGCTTCGCGGCCCCAAATTGAGTGCATTAAGGAGAAACCATGGCCAAGCAGGTTCAAAACTTTAACGCTGAAATCAAACAACTTCTGGATATCGTGATCCACTCCCTTTATTCGCACAAAGAGATCTTTTTGCGCGAACTTCTGTCCAACGCATCTGATGCTATCGACAAACTGAAATTCAATTCATTGACTCACCCGTCGTTGCTTCCGGAAAACTGGCAGCCCGCGATCCGCCTGGAACCAAACTCTGAAACCAAAACCCTGAAAATCATCGATAACGGTATCGGCATGACTCAGGAAGAAGTTGTCGAGTTCATCGGCACCATCGCCCGTTCTGGCGCCAAAGCCTTCATGCAGATGAATGCCGAAATGAAAACCAAACCGGAACTGATCGGTCAGTTCGGCGTGGGCTTCTATTCTGCGTTCATGGTTGCAGACCGTGTGACCCTGCACACTCAAAAAGCTGGCAGCAATGACGGCACGGTGTGGGAATCCATGGGTGATGGCACTTATTCTTTGGACAACGTGCCTCGCCCGGAAGGCACCGGTACCACCATCACTTTGCACATGAAGGACTTCAAAGAAGAAGACGAAGTTCAAAACTTCACCGACAAGTGGGTTCTAAAATCCCTGGTGAAAAAATATTCTGACTTTATCGCTCACCCGATCAAGATGATGGGCGAAACCGAAGAAGAAACCCTGAACTCGCAAAAAGCTCTGTGGCTGAAATCCCCGTCTGATGTGACCAAGGAAGAATACAAAGACTTCTATCAGCACCTGACGCAAGACTGGAACGAGCCTCTGCGCACCGTTCACTATCGCGCTGAGGGCACGATGGAGTTCAATACTCTGCTTTATGTTCCAGGCAAAAAGCCATGGAACTACAACATGCGTGACATGGAATACGGCCTGAGCCTTTACATCAAGCGCGTGTTCATCATGGCTGACTGTAAGGATTTGCTGCCGCCTTACCTGCGCTTTGTAAAAGGCCTGGTGGACAGCAGTGACTTGTCTTTGAACGTGTCCCGTGAATTGCTTCAGCAGGACCGTCAGGTCACACAGATTCGCAAGAACGTGACCAATAAGGCTCTTTCCACTTTGAAAGATCTTTTGACCAAAGAACGCTCTGCTTATGAAGACTTCTGGACAGAATTTGGTGCTACTTTGAAAGAAGGTCTGCCATCTGATGCTCCAAACAAAGAAAAACTTCAGGATCTGCTGCTGTTCCACTCCACGTCCTCTGACAAGATGACGACTTTGGATGAATACGTTTCTCGCATGAAGGAAGCGCAGAAGGACATTTACTACATCACGGGTGATTCCCTGTCTCAGGTTTCAAACAGCCCGTACCTTGAAAAACTGAAAGAAAAAGGCTTTGAGGTTCTGTTGCTGGTGGATCCTGTGGATGAATGGGTTGTGGATGCTTTGAGCGAATTCAAAGGCAAGAAATTGCATTCGATCATGCGTGAAGGTCTGGACCTGGATACCGCTGAAGAAAAACAGCAAAAAGAACAGGAAAAGAAGCAGGCCGAAGTCACCTTGAAACCTGTTTTGGAATCCATGAAAAAGACCTTGGAAAGCGATGTGAAAGACGTGGTTCTTTCTGACCGTCTGACCAACACCCCAGCGTGTCTGGTGGCTTCTTCTGCGGACCCATCCGCGCACATGCAAAAGCTGATGGCGCAAATGGGTAAAGAGTACGCAGGCCAGCAGGTCAAACGCATCATGGAGATCAATCCGAATCACCCGGTGTTTGAAAAAATGCTGAAAGCGTCTCCGGAACAGCAAACCAAATGGGCGGAAATCCTTTATGCCCAGGCTTTGCTGACCGAAGGCTCCAACCTGCCAGACCCTGTGAAGTTCTCTCAGCAAATCGCTGAACTGATGGTGCAGGCCGCAGACAGCACGAAGCATTAAGCCGGCCCTGCCGGGCAGAGCTTTGCTCCGCCGTGCGAGCAGAGCGAAGCTGAAGCAGATTAAAACTTAAAGGGCTCCTAAGGGAGCCCTTTTTCATTTCAACTTTACAAATCTTTGATGAACTTCAGCATCTCGGCCGCGTGGCCCTGTGCTTTGATTTTACGGAACTCCCCGACAAGTTTCTGATCCTCGTCGATCACAAAAGTGCTGCGTTCGATGCCCATCACTTTCTTACCGTACATGTTCTTTTCTTTGATCACATCAAACAGCTGGCAAAGCTCTTCTTCTTCGTCAGACAAAAGTTCAAACTTAAAGTCATACTTGCAGATGAACTTGTCATGGGATTTCAAACTATCACGAGAAACACCAAAGACCACGGCGTTTTGCTTTTTAAACTGCGCCAGCAGGTCATTAAATTCAATTCCTTCCGTCGTGCAGCCCGGAGTGCTGTCTTTCGGATAGAAATAAAGCACGACCTTTTTCCCCTTCAATGAAGAAAGACTCAAGGTCTCTCCGCTGGAGGATGGAATTTTGAAGTTCGGGACTTTTTTACCAAGTTCAATTTTAGCGGCCATTTGGAATTCCTTGTGGTTGTTCTTGCGGTGGCAATTGCTGTTGCTGCTGTTCGTCCTGAGGCTCAGGCTCCGGCGGATTGTTCGGATCATATCCTTCCGGGAAACCTTCATTCGACGGATCCGCATCTTCAGGCACTTCAATCATATCCATCCCCGGATTCTGACTGCGCTGACGCTGCAACAATACATCCGGATCCACATCCCGACCTGCGGGCATTCCAAGCTCTGGATTTCCCGGATGCAGAGGTTCGCTGCCCGCAGGAGCAGGGCCTGACGGCATTGGCGCAGGCCCACCGGCTTTCGGAGCAACGGGAGCCGGAGCAGCCCCCGGTGCTGGCGCCGGAGCCACAGGCGGCTCTTCTGGAGCGTACAGTTCAGTTTCAGTGACGGTGATCTTTCCTTCCATCGGAACATCGGCTTCGATTTTGCGGATGTCGGTCAGATTCTCATAAACTTTTCCGCGCAATTTGATCAGATTTTTACCGGATTTCTGATAGTCATAAACATCCAGGCGGATCATTTGTTCTTTCGTGCGATCCTGTGCCCAGTCTTTACAATTCATGCTTTCCAGTTTTTCTTTACCTTTTAGTGAACAGTGAATCTGACGGTTCAAAATGCCGGCCCCCAGACCCAGGACCTCCTGCAGATTTTCAGGATAGAAAACCAGATTCAGCTCGCCCTCTTTCGGAACGTCAAAACTGGCAAGACGTTTGGCGTCGGCTTTGTCGCTGCATTTTTCAAAGACCTCGCCCTTTTGCGGGTAGCCCAACAGACCCAGGATATCGCGCTTTACGACGTAGCGGTCACAGCGGAACATCGACTTGTTGGTCAATTTGATGTTTTGTGAGGCCAACAAAGCCCTTTGAACTTTTCCGAATGGAGATTTGCTGACCGGTGGGCGTGCTGCGGTCAAAACCCACCACGCTTCACGGTGAATACCGTCGGCCTCAGCCAGGTAGCGCACCAGAAGATCCAGACTTTTATCTCTGTGCGAGGTGTCTTCTGCCTTCGGAGTAGGCACTTTGGCGGCTTGTTCTTTTACGACGGGCGTTTCTTCTTTCTTCCAGAAACAGGAGGAAAGCCCCAGTGCGGCAATAAGTGCAGCAAAAAAAAGAATATTCAGGCGGCAAAGCTTCATATCTAGAGTCTTGCAAATAGGCCCTGTGAAAACAAGAATTTACTTTACCTCGTTTGAATCTTTACTCTAAACTTTCTAAGAATCAAATTGAAGCACTTTTGCAGGAGGTTCTCATGGAAAGAATTTGGCTTAAGAATTACCCGAAAGGCGTTCCCCACGAGGTGGATCTTTCCAAATATGGATCACTGGTGGATGTCTACGAAGAAGCCATCGGCAAATTCCAGTCCAAAAAAGCTTTCACCAGCATGGGGGTCAGTCTCACCTTCAGCGAGCTGGATCGCAAAGTGGATCAGTTTGCATCATTCCTGCAAAACGAACTGAAACTGAAAAAAGGCGATCGCATCGCCATTCAGATGCCGAACCTTCTGCAATTCCCGATCGTGGCTTTCGCAGCCTTGCGTTCGGGCCTGACCATCGTGAACACCAATCCGCTGTACACAGCAAAAGAAATGCGTCACCAGTTCAAGGACTCGGGCGCAAAAGCCATCGTGATTCTGGCGAACTATGCTCATCTGCTTCAGGAAATCCTGAAAGAGACAGACATTGAAAGTGTTGTGATCACCGAAGTGGCCGACCTGTTCCCGACTCCGAAAAGAATCCTGGTGAACTCGGTTGTAAAATACATCAAGAAAATGGTTCCAGCTTATCACCTGCCACAAGCCTACACTTTCCGTCAGGCTTTGGAACTGGGTGCAATGAAACCTTCCTCGAAAGTTCCGACAACGCTGGAAGACATCGCCTTCCTGCAATACACCGGTGGTACAACAGGTGTTGCCAAGGGTGCGATGCTGACACACAGAAACGTGGCTGCAAACATGCTGCAGATCTGCGACTGGATGAAACCAAAGCTTCGCGAAGGTGAAGAGGTCGCAATTGCGGCTTTGCCGATGTATCACATCTTTGCTTTGACTCTGAACTGCCTGGGTCTTTTGCGCTATGGAAGCGAAAACGTACTGATCCTGAACCCACGCGACATCCCTGGCTTCATCAAAGAACTTAAGAACACTCCGTTCACTTTGATGGCCGGTGTGAACACGCTGTTCAACGCCTTGATGAACAATCCAGCCTTCACCACGATTGATTTCACGCGCGTGAAAGTCAGCGTCGCTGGCGCAATGACCTTGCAAAAACCAGTGGCTGAAAAGTGGATGGAACTGACCAAGTCCGTGATTGTTGAAGGTTACGGTTTGACGGAGGCTTCTCCGGTTGTGTGCTGCAACCCTATTGACGGCACGGACCGCGTGGGCACTATCGGCCTGCCATTCCCAAGCACTGACATCATGCTGATTGATGACGATGGTAAAGAAGTCGCCATGGGCGAGCCCGGCGAACTGGTTTGCCGTGGCCCTCAGGTGATGGCAGGTTACTGGAACCGTCCGGATGAAACAGCACAGGTATTGAATGACGGCTGGTTGAAAACCGGCGACGTGGCTGTGGCGGACAATGATGGCTTCTTCAAAATCGTGGATCGCAAAAAAGACATGATCCTGGTTTCAGGCTTCAACGTTTATCCAAACGAAGTGGAAGAGGCGATCGCGTCCCACCCTGGCGTTCTGGAAGTCGCGGCGATTGGTGTGGTTGATCAGCACTCTGGCGAAATCGTCAAAGCGGTCGTGGTTAAAAAAGATCCAAACCTGACGGCGGAAGATGTGATTGCTCATGCCCGCAAGAGTTTGACAAACTATAAAGTTCCGCGTTTGGTGGAGTTCCGCACAGAGCTTCCGAAAACGAATGTCGGAAAAATCCTGCGTCGTGCTTTGCGCGATAATGCAAAATAAAAAACTTCAGATTTAAAAACTAAAAAGCCGGGTCAAAACCCGGCTTTTTTTTTAATTTACGCTTTCTTATTCCAGGATGCGCACCACGCGTCGCCTAGAACAAGTTTGCCAGCGAAGATTGTGCAAGTGCCGGCTTCTTTGCCGTTACGAACTTCTTTTTTCGCGTAGAAGCCGCAAGTCACACAGTGATTGCCTTTAGCTTCTGGAGCTTTCTTGTAGTCTTCGATGTACTTCACTGCTTTTGCTACAGAGTCATTTGGATCAACCAAAGCCATGCCACCAGCGGCCGCGCCACCTGCAGCAGGAGCTCCACGTTTTTTCTGAGCTTCAGCGGAAGAAGAGAAAATAGCGTTCAACATAGTTGGTGCAACTACCGCCACACCGGTGATTTTCGCAAGGGTCGTGAAGAAACCACGGCGATTCATATTCGTCTCAGTCATTGATGCCTCCATCATTTGGTTTTCAACTAGACACTACCTGAAATCACTTGGTTTTCAATTAGAAAGAAGGCAAATAACGACCCTGCGGCGAAAAAATCTGACCTAAGTTATGAAAATCGCAACGAAATGCTGCATATGGCGCCGCAAAAAGCGGCATTGACAGGGGCGACTTTAGACCGTCACCCCTAAGACTCTAGGCATGCTTGTGACAAAGGCACGCACGACGATTCAGAATATGGGCTGCGATCAAAATGAAGCTTCCAACGATGGTCACCACGTCGTGTTCCATCACCTCCACCCACTCATGCGGCAGCACGGATGCCGCACAGATCATACTTAGCCCCAGCACTCCCATGGACAGAACTTTCACCTGACGGTGATGTTTGTAACCACTCCAGAACGCAAACAGACCCACCGGCAAAATCACCACCGCCATCAGGATGTGCACCCATTCGGCATGAAACACTTCACCCATCACTGGCAGAAGCAGAATCAACAGCGGCGTCGCCAGACAGTGAATCGCACAAAGCGAAGAAAGCACAATCCCGATCCGATCCCAGGTCAGCGTCTTTTCTTCAAAGACCTCGTGCTGAGTGTGATCCACCTCACAGCAGGAATCATGTGATTTGCCGGAGTTTACAGAATTTGGATTCAGGATTTCGTCCACGGATACCGCCTTTGGAAATCCAGTTGTCTCCTAAATGCAAGTTACTGTCAACTAGATTACCTTTTGCGTTTCCCCTTGGAAAAGAAGATAAGGAACAAGTGAGCACTCCATTCATTCCACCTATTTACGAACTGGGGCCTGATTTCTACGACGAAGTCCGCCCTGCCCAATTCCCCAAGGCCCTGTTGCGATATCGCAACCAAGACGCTGCAGAAAGCGTTGGATTGGGTCTATTGACCCCCCAAGAATGGCAAAATCATTTCTGGGCCTTTGAGAGCCTTCCTCAGAATATCAAAACACCCTTGGCTTTGCGCTACCATGGCCACCAGTTCCGCAGCTACAATCCAGACCTGGGTGACGGAAGAGGCTTTTTGTTCGCACAAGTCCGCGACCACAGCCGTCTGTTGGACCTGGGCACCAAGGGCAGCGGAACCACCCCTTATTCTCGCCGCGGAGACGGACGCCTGACATTGAAAGGCGCCTTTCGCGAAATCCTGGCAACTGAACTTTTGCAATCTTACGGCGTCAACACCAGCAAAACATTCTCGGTGTTTGAAACCGGCGAAAACTTGGAAAGACATGACGAACCTTCTCCGACCCGCGCGGGCGTTTTAGTGCGTCTTAGCCACAGCCACATCCGCTTTGGCACTTTTCAACGACTGGCGTTTTTCAATCAGACAGACAACATCAAAAAATTAATTCAGTATTGCGTACGCCATTACTATCCTCACCTTGCAGGTTTCAGCGAAGCTGAACTGGCAGCCGAATTCCTGCGTGCCGTGGCTCAGAAAAAAGCCGAGACCGTCGCTGCCTGGATGATGGCCGGCTTTGTTCACGGGGTTCTAAACACCGACAACATGAACATCACCGGCGAAAGCTTTGATTACGGCCCTTACCGTTTCCTTCCGGTTTACGATCCGGCCTTCACCGCCGCCTACTTTGATCAAAGCGGTCTTTACTGTTTTGGCCGTCAGCCTTCAGCAGTGCTGTGGAATCTGCACCAACTGGGTGGCGCACTGAAAGTGGCTTATCCGGAACTTCCGGTGCCGGAGCTTTTGGAAGATTTTGGCGACGCCTTCAATCTGGAAGTGCAAAACCGTCTGTTGAAACGTCTGAATCTGAAAAATCCTTTGCAAGACATCGGCGCGATTCATGACCTCAACGCGGAACTGGTATCAGGCCTTTTCCAGTTCATGGACACTGAAAAATGCGCCTTTGAACAAACTTTGTATGACCTGCACTCGGGCGCATTGCCAGAGCGTCTGCAAAGATCCGTTCAAAAAGACCTATACCAAAAAGAGTCCTTCAAAAAATTAAACGAGACGCTGTCTTGTTTTGAAATTGATGATGAAGAAAAAGCCCGCCACAGCTATCTGCAAACTGGTAAGGCCTGTGCTCTCGTTATTGATGAGTTGGAAGCTCTGTGGGCCCCCATCGCCGAACAAGACGACTGGGGACCCTTTGAAAGAAAGCTGGTTGAAATTCGCAGCTTCCGGGGACTTTACGGCTGATAGCCAGCAAGTTTCGCAAGTTTTGCGCGGAACCATGCTTTGAAATCTTCCACGAAGCCAAAGGCCGCGGGAACGATCAAAAGCGTCAGCAACGTCGAACTGATCAAACCGCCGATGATGGCAACACCCATGGATGTTCTCATCGCGGAAGCTTCATTCAGGCCGATCGCGATTGGAATCATACCGGCGATCAGCGCCAACGAGGTCATCAAAATCGGACGAAGACGTGTGCGGCAGGCTTTAATAATTGCCGCATTACGCTCGATACCTTCGTGGATCAGGTGATTGGTATAATCCACAAGCAGGATCGAGTTCTTCGCCACAACCCCAAGCAGTAACACAATCCCGATAAGCGAGAAGATGTCGATGGTCTTGCCAAAGATCAACAACGCCAGGAACGCCCCGGTCATCGCCAGCGGCAATGCCAGCAAGATCGTAAACGGCGTGATGAAGCTTTCATACAAACTTGCCAGAACCAGATAGATGAAAATCACCCCCAGAATAACCGCCAGAAGCATGTTTTCAATCAGCTCTTTAAAGTCGTCCGCCTGACCTTTGAAGGCAAAGTCCACGCCCGGAGGTGGTGGCATTTCCTTCTTGATGATTCTTTCAACTTCCGCAGAAACGTTCCCCAGAGCCCCGCCCTTGGCAAGGTTTCCGGAAATCTGAATGTAGCGGCCTTTGTTCATGCGGTTGATCTGAGAAAAGCCCGACGCGTTTTCCCCTTGAGCAATGCGCGAAAGCGGAATCATGTTATAGTTCGCATTCGGCACCAGCGTCGTCTTGAACTGACTGCGCAGATCGCGGAACATTTCCTCAAAGCGCACACGGATTTTATAGTCGATACCGTTTTCACGATAAATCGCCTGCTCGTTACCCTCGGTACGGTTGCGCAGCTCCGCCCCCGCGATCACCGTGGAAACCCCCAGCGCTTCGGATTTTTTACGATCAAACACGACATGGAATTCCGGTTTTCCGGACCGGAAGTTCGTATCCACATCCACCAGACCCGGGATCTTTTTCATACGCTCTACCAGCTTGGTGGCATAGACGTTCAACTGATCCAGATCCTCACCCTGAATATTCACATTCAGTGGTTTTTCGCCCGAGTTCACCGCATCGATATCGCCAATGGAAACATTGGCGTCTTTTTCAAACTGCGGGAACTTCTTACGCAAAGATTCTTTGTAATCAGTCGTGTTCATGCTGCGGTGTTTGCGTTCCACCAGGCGGATGAACAACATGGATTTATTCGATTCATTGTTGGAGTTACCAACAATCGTCATCACCATGTCCACCGCGGAATCGTTTTCAAAGATCTTTTCAACTTTTTCCGTGAACTTGCTTGTCGCCATCAGAGAGCTTCCCACCGGCAGCTCGACGTTCACCACAAACTCACCGTTATCCGCCGCTGGCAGGAAGGTCGCCGGAATAAAGGCCAACGTGCCCAAAGAAGACACGAAGATCAAAACCCCGCCGGCCAGAATTTTTTTCGGATTCCCAAGCGTGTACTTCAGGGCTTTTTCATACCAGTCTTCAAGCCATGTCTGGAAATTATCAAATGCCGTCAACATGCGACCGACAATGCCGGTGCCTTTGACGTGTTCGTTCGGGTGCGCCATATAAGCCGACAGCATCGGCGCCACCGTGAAGGCATCAAACAGGGAAATCAGCATCGTAAATACGACCGTCAGACCAAACTGCTTGAAGAACTGCCCGACGATCCCCTGCAGGAAGGAAATCGGACCAAACACCGCAATCACCACAAGTGTCGTGGCAATAACGGCCATTGCCACCTCTTTGGTTCCATCCAAAGCAGCGTCTTTGGGCTTTTTGCCCATTTCCAGATGTCGGAAGATATTTTCCCGCACGACGATCGCATCATCGATCAGGAGCCCCACCGCCAAAGAAAGCGCCAGCAAGGTCATCAAGTTGATGGAAAAGCCCATGGCCCACATAATGACAAAACCACCCAACAGGGAGTTTGGCAAAGCCATGGCCGTAATGAAGGTCGAACGCGCCGACCCCAGGAAGAAAAACACCACGATCACGCAAAGGATGATACCGATGATGATGGATTCCTTCACGTCATACACGTTCATCTGAATCGGGCGAGAAGTGTCACGGACCATGGTCACAGTGCCCTTCAGGCCTTTTTCTTTTAGCATCGCATTGACGGCTTCAATGTTCTTTTTAACCGCATCAGACACAGCCACGGTGTTGGCACCACGCTGTTTGTACACGTTCATCAAAAGGGCGCGCTTGCCTTTCACGCGACCCATGGTTTTCTGGTCTTCCAGACTTTTCACAACACGGCCCACATCCTTCACCAGGATGGCTTTGTCGGAACCCACGAAGTTGACGTTCACTTCCTCGATCTGCTTCAGGGATTCAAACTCCCCGTTGGTTCTTAAGGTCGTTTCATCAATCGGGTTTTCAATTTTACCAATGGGGATGTCTTTGGAGGTGTCAATCACACGCTGAGACACTTGCAACATCGAGATCTTGCGATCCTGCAGCTTGTTCTTATCAACCAGAACGTGAATTTCCTGTTTACGACCACCGAAAATGTCCACCTGGCCCACGTCTTTGATACGCTCAAAACGCGGCTTAATCACTTCATTCGCAAGGTCATAAGCGGCACCCTCGTCCATTTCCGTCGTCACGGCCAGGGTCACAATCGGCTGATCGGCCGGGTCAAAACGGCGGATCACCGGTTCATAAATCTCGGACGGCAGGTCCCGGCGGATGTTGCCGATGCGGTTGCGCACCTCCTGCTCGACTTCTTTGATGTCCGTCCCCAACTGGAATTCCAGAATGACGATCGCCACGCTGTCCAGATTGTTCGATCTTAAGTTCTTAAGACCCGAAATACTGCCGACTTCATCTTCAATAAGCTTTGAAACCTGTTTTTCCAGATCCAAAGGCGAAGCCCCCGGATAAGTGACCTGCACAAACAAAATCGGAAAGGTCACATCCGGAAACATGTCCACAGGCATTTTTCTCAAAGAGAAAGCACCCAGGATCAGCATCAGAATCACGATACAGGAAATAAAAATAGGTCGTTTAATCGATAGACCAGGCAAATTCATACTATTTCTCCTCCCGTTTGTTTTCATCCAAAGTGATGAACAAGCGGGCCTGAGCTTCCATTTTTCTCTGCTCAGATTTCAGTTTGGTCAAATTCAGTTCCGCATCGGCGGCATCTTCTTCGGCATTGATCACATTGGCAGTGATCGAACGGCCTTTGTTGAACAAATCAGCCTGGGCTTTGGCGGCACCTGACTGCAAACGGGCAATTTCGCCGGCGGAATCAATGCGTTTGTTCATTTCAGAATAACGACGGTTCAACTCGATCCACGCGCTTTCGCTGTCCAGGATCTTTCTTTCACTTTGCAACTGGGCAGCCAAGGCGTCTTTGCGTGCGGCCGACTTTGCAGAGCCCTTCACATCGGTGTCGAACATATAAATCAGATTCAACCCCACCTTCCAGGTCGGAAGCTTGTTGTCGGTCCATTTTGATGTCGCATCCGGGATGCTTTTATCCGGCTGGAAGTTGTTGGTGTTATAAGACCCGCCCAAAACCAGATCCGGACGATAGACGTCTTCCGTTTCTTTAGCCACCAAGGACATGGCCTTGGCATTCAGCGAAGACAAGTAAGCATCCAAAGCCACGACCTTGCCGCCGTTGCCATCCACCATCGAATTCAAAGTGCGGGAACGGGAAATGTCGCCCGAGATTTCCGGCAAAGCTTCATCATCACGAAGCTCCAAATAATCGCGAATCTGGCGTTTCGCCGCCGCCAGATCATCTTCTGCAGAAACCAACTGAAGCTGACGAGCCGCCACCAGGGCCTGCGCTGACAACAGATCAGCACGCTCACTGATACCGTCGTTCACACGACGACTGGTCCAGGCTTCGATACGACGGGCGCGTTCCAAGGAAGCACGGCCAATGCGCAGGTTTTCACTTTGATAGACATAATCCCAGTACGCCGCTTCCGCACTGACCAGCAGGGCTTTTTTCTGCAGATCAAATTTACCGACCTCGGCAGAGGCCACGGCTTCCTGACGATCCTGACGAAGACGAGTCGCATGACCGAAAGAATTCTTCCACAAAGACTGGCTCAACCCCAGCCCCAAAGTGCCGTAAGAGAATTTCTGGAAATTGGGATTTAACAGCGCCCCTTCATTATCGACTTCCGTGGCGTTGGCGGTCAGAGACACATCCGTACCAGAAGAGAATCTTTTCGCAAGACCCAGCTTCAGATCTGTCGCCGTGGTTTGAGTTCCCCCCAGCTGAGCAAACTGCCCCAGAGGGCTTTTGTCATTAAGGTAGCTCACACCAGCGGTAAAGACTGGTACCAGCTCTACATCGCCAGAGATGCGGCGGTCTTCCGCGGCCTCTTTTGAGATATCCAAAGATTGAATGGATTTATTTTTATTAACGACAGCCTGAAGATAATCCTGAAGATTCATCGCCAGCGCTTGCGGTTGCCACAGTCCGAGCAGAAGTCCTACAAGGGCGCCCTTTTTCATTTTTCAACTTCCTTCCGAAATACAAACTACGGAAGAAAACCTAATTTAGGGGCCTATCCAAATCAAAACATTTCATTATTTGATTTCAATCCGACGGGGGTGCGTAAATTCATACGCCAGAAATGAAAAACCCCGCGCCTGGCGGGGTTTTGAAAGCAAACTGAGACTAGAGCATTCGCTGCACTATTTTGCTGCAGCAGCCTCTTCTTTTTTCGCACAGTCAGCGCATCCACCTTTTTTCGTAGCGCACTCAGTGCCGGAGCACGCAGACTTTTCAGCCTTCGCAGCGCCACAGCCACAATTTTCGTGGTTGTGTGCTTTGTGTGCACAAGAAGCCAAACCCAAAACCAAAACAGATGATAGCAAAAGCATTTTCATGGAACCGATCCTCCAAAATAGTGAGCCTTAAGCTTAGCGACTGCCCTTATCCGGGGGCAAGCAAACACCCCGGCTTCTGGTCCTCAAACCCCAAAATCAGTGACAATTTGCGCCAATCCTCTGCCTTTTTTACCGGCTATTCAGGCGAAAATTCCCTTAAAAATGCGCAAACTTACGGCATTTAAACGTCCCATCGGGAACTTAATGCAAGGTGGCTAAATTGAACCAAATCCTGACAAAATGAATTCTTGAAACTGCCTCCGATCTGGGGCTTAATGGGTCCGATTCGCGGAGGGGGAACCGAGAATGAAACACCTACAACTGAAGACAGCCAGCTTGCAGTTTGTGACTATGCTAATGGTCGCAATGTCCGCAGCACCTGTTTATGCAGCCCCCGCAACCGCCGCTCCCGCCCACGAATTCTTCACAGTGGACGAGGACAATCTGGAATCCGACACCACCCGCAGAAATGAATACTCTTTTATGGAGTACACTCCTGAATTTGGACCGGATCAGTTCATCCAAGGACTGAAAAAAGTGGTGATCAACCTTCTGAAATGGACTCTTCACGAAGAAGCGCCTCCCACGCCAGAAGAAAAATACATGCGCAAACTTCACTTCGGCCGCTGGATCAATGATCCTACGGATGACACTTGCATGAACACCCGTGCAAAAGTTCTGGTTCGTGATTCCAATCAGGAAGTCACTTACCGCGGCAACAGACAGTGCGTGGTGGATGCCGGTCACTGGAACGACCCTTACGCAGGCAAAGAAGTTGTCGTAGCCAAAGAAATTCAGATCGACCATATGGTTCCTTTGAAAAATGCTTACGTGTCCGGTGCTTGGCAATGGGATTATAAAACCCGCTGCCTGTATGCGAACTATATGGGCTACAAAAACCACCTGGTTGCGGCGGATGCCAGCGCCAACATGTCCAAGGGCGACCGCGCTCCTGACAAGTACCTTCCATCCAATCTGGCTTACCGCTGTCAGTACGTTCGCGACTGGCTGGCAGTAAAACTGATCTGGAAGCTGAACATGACCATGGATGAAGTTCAGGCGATCCACGATGTGGTGACCAACTATGGCTGCAAAGCCTCTGACTTCAAATTCAGCAAAGCCGAACTTGAGGGCCAGCGTGAACATATCAACGCCAACCTTGATTTCTGCATGATCAATAAAAGATGATCGAGATTCTTTTCGAAGACGCGTTCTTTCTAGCCGCCGCCAAGCCGGCCGGCATGCCATCCCAGGCTACAGTTGATAAAAGCCGCCAGGACTTCTTTACCGCACTTAAAAACCAGCTGCGCAATGAAAGAGGCAATGACTTCTACCTGGCCCTGCACCACCGCCTGGATCGCGATACATCCGGCGTGATGATCTTTGCCAAAACCAAAGAAGCCAATGAGCCTCTGGCCGATCTGTTCAAAACCCACAAGATTCAAAAAACCTATCTTTGTCTGACCAAACGAACTCAGAAAGCCGCCGACGCCTGGGAAGTCGACAACCATCTGGTCGAGATGAAGGACACAAAGCTTAAGAAAACCAAGATGGTTCGTACCCAGTCCGGGGGCGATCGCGCCTACACCAAATTCCGCAAGCTGGAAGTGTTCCCCGAGGCGTTGCTGATCGAGGCGCAACCATTAACTGGACGCATGCACCAGATCCGTGTGCATCTCGCTGATCGCGGCATGGGCATCTATGGTGACGATATCTATCAGGCACCGAAAAATCCCGTGGCTCCGCGACTGATGCTGCATGCCCATGCGCTGGAATTCACTCATCCGTTCACCCATGAATTTGTGCGTATAGAATGTGCAGTGCCTGCGGATATGGCGCAATTCATGAAGACATTGACCTTTCACTCTAAAAATGATTGAGTTGACCCTTGTGCCCCGGTGGCGAAATCGGTAGACGCACAGGACTTAAAATCCTGAGCTTCGTTTAAACGGGCGTGCCGGTTCAAGTCCGGCCCGGGGCACCATTCCCTCTCCAAATTTCTTCGGACAGTCCTCGTTCTTTTTTTCTTCTGTTTCATTCTGTTGATTGATTGGTTCAATGGTTTTTCTGTGGCTTCGTTGTGGCTACAAAGGCCTGCGGAACTTGAAATTTGGAGAGGGAATGGTGCTTCCACTCAGCTTGCGAGCGGAAGGCGTGATGCTTGGCTACTTTTGGGAAGAGCTGCGCTTATAGAAATACAGTGGTAGGGCTAGTGACAGGCCTACCATCAAATTGGATGCCAGAACCATCCACCAACCGTTGATGCTGTTTTTCCTGGAATCAACGAACGACCAGATCAGAAATGCGAGGGACGAAATGACCAAGTCCACCGCGAAGAATCTGGAAACACTGTTTGCGAACAGCAGTTCAAGAAAAAGAGAAACACTCGCGCCCGGCTCTGCAAAGAACGGAACCAGAAAATAAAATGGGACAACGGTCCCCAAAACAGCCAGGATAATCCAAGTTTGTCGCATAACTCATGCTATCGGGCTCACAACTTGCAAACAAGAGTAAAATCCGACATCGCAGGTCAGAAACTATTTTTGCACTCAACAATTTTTGGAATCGAATACATTATAAATATCCAAAGAGGTCTTGCGTGAATCTTAGATTTTTGAATGTTCAGAACATCTTTCTGATGGATGCCGTGGGCGCCTTATTAAGCCTGACCCTGACGGCGGGGATTTTGCCGTTCCTGTCGACATGGACAGGGTTGCAGCCGAGTGTTCTCTATTTCTTAGCAGCGTTCCCGCTTCTTTACTGTGTGTTTTCTTTTATCTGCTACAGGCAGCGAAACCAAAAACTGTGGATGCTTTTAACCATCCTCTTTGCCAATGCACTTTATGTTCTTGTTTCAGGGGCTGTGATGCTGACGGTTCAGGGAATCACCGTGTGGGGCTATTCATTTCTGGTGGCAGAAATTCTAGTCCTGCTTGCCGTCATCCTGATCGAATGGTCGGTGTACCGCAGTTTCTTTGGTAAAACTGCGGACTCGTCTAAGGCATTTTAATAATCATAAAGTTCAAACCCGGCCCCTGACTGCTTACAAAACCCAGGCTGTAGCTTCCGGTCTTGGCGAATTCAAATCGCAGGGCTTTGCTGACAGTTCCGCAGTCGCGGATCTTGCCAAAATCCACCGGATTAAAAGAAGCACCAGAAGCAAGTTCAGTCACATCCATGCGTGGATAGGCATCAGATACAATCACGTACGATCCAGGTGTCGCGACTTCAAACTTCACAAACCCATTCGCACTGGATTCGCCCGACACTAACTGCAGATCGATCCTCTGGCCCGTGGCAACGACGGGTCCCCGCGCCTGCTCGACACTCGCAGACACCTTTGTCCCCTCGCTGATCCAGATTTTATAAGCTTCCGCCGTAAAATTGCGAGAAGACACACAACCTGCGGGAACATCAGCGGCAAAAGCGCCGCCACCCAACAATAAAGAAAACATCAAAGAAAGCATACGTCGCACCTTACGAAGGAAGTTTATCAAATTTTCGAACCTTGTCCAAATCCACGGTCCAGCTGGCCTGACTTGAACAAAAGATATGTGCCGTGGGCTTGATCGAAACCTCTGTATTCAGACTTCCCGCGGGAACCACCAGCAACTTTCCATCCATTTGCAAGTTGGGAACGGCCGCTCCGCAGTGCTTGCAAAAACTCTTTACGTGTCTTGTCGACGGCAGATTGTAGGTGGTGATCTGATCTTCGCCAGAAAGCCAGTTCAGCTTGGCACTGGAAGAAAACAAGTTTGCCGCATGGGCAGAGCCTGTGTCCTTCTGGCAGTGCTTACAATGACACAGATAGAAACTTTCAAAGGGGCCTGTCACTTCAAAAGTCACACTTTGACAAAGGCAGGACCCCGAAGACAGATTAATCACAGACCGCCCCCACAACAGATTTCATAAAAGCTCCTTATTACGGCAAAGTTTATTCCCTGCATTTTCCTGGCACAAGTAGTTGCTCAACGCCCCATCCTTTGCCTATAGTTTTAGACAGGGAGAACAACATGAAGACATATCACCTGCTGCTGATCGCGGCCTTGACACTTACTGGTTGCACCAAGGTTGAAGAGGAAGTCCCGTCCATCAAAGCTGAATTCCAGCAAAAGTATGAATTCGTCATGGCCTCATTTGATTCCACCATTCGCACCCACGACCGCGAAAGCACTTTGGCCCCTACCCAGCAGGAATTCCTAAATCGCCAGCTGAACGAACTTAAGGCCATCATCCCTTTGCGTGGCATGACCGACGCCCATCTCTATGACTCTTTGACCGACAGGCAAACTCTTCGTGTTGACAGCTCTCAAGTCGGTCTGGTGATCAACCGTGTGAACGTGTGGCAGCTGTGCGGCCAGATGAGCTCGCTGGGTATCGGCAGCCTGCAAATGGGCGGATATTCCCTGGCGATCAACGCCAGTCCCAGCTCTGCCTACACAGTGAACTCTGATTACTTTAACTACGATGCTTACACCCCCCAGTATCAAGCCGCACCCCAAAAAACCATCGCAGCCCCGGCCGTGATGATTTGGGAAAACACTGTCAGCAACCCCGGCCAGTGTTACAGCGCGCGAGTGCTGGTGGAATACGGCCTGCCCCATGAAGCCGTAAAAAAATCCCTGATCGAATGGCGACAGAACATTGCAGGCATCCAAGGACGTCTGGAACAGTTGACCCGCGAAAGGTCCCCGGAGAACTATCCCCTCAGCCATCAGCTGATGGTGGAATCACAAAAACTCAAAGAAGCCTTCGACAAATTGCCTTAACGACAAAAGCCGCCCCCAAAGCGGCTTTTTCTTTTTCAAACCTGCCACAACTCCCATTACAGCAATCGCTGAAAAGCAAGTTTTCAGCCGGTTGCACTTTTTGTCCATCGATCTCAAACAACCTGGCCAGATGTTACTGAATGCAAAGCAGCTGGTCCAAAGCTTGAATCTTTATCGCATTGGCAGAGAGAGCCCTCGCACGTCTCATTCTGAGACAGAGAAAAGAACAAATAAAAGGAGAGAAACCCATGAAAAGAACAGTCACACTGTCCGTTGCTGCAGTTATGATTTCCCAAAGCGTTGCCTTTGCACAAGTGGACCGCACCGCCGAAGTCACCGGACAGGCCATCAATCAGGCCCAGCAAAATATCACGGCCCTCAGAACCAATCTGGTTCAGCTGGACTCAGCACTTGAACAAACCGCAAAAACCATTGATGCCCGTGACAACTCTGGTGGCATCACCAACGCTTTGACTATTGCAGGTGCTGCCGCTGGGCTGGGACTTTCAGTTATTTCTTATTTCGCCGTGAATTCCCGCACCACAGGATCCGGCTTGTTGGGAATGTTCAGCGTGGCTGGTTCTCTGATCGCTTCAATGACCTCCATTGTTACCGGCACGGGCAGTTCACTGCTGAAAAAAGATGTCGACACCAAAGCACTTTCTGACCAGCTTGAAGCCATCGAAAAAGAAATCGCGGCAAACAGAGCAGGACAAAGCAAAGAGGCCTCCGCAATTCTAAATCAACTTTCCGACTCTGTTTCTGGCATGAAAGCCTCGCTGAAAGAATATCAAAAGGCTGAAGACGACACCGATCGCACTAAAATGCTGGCCCACCTGACTCAGGGGATTGGCACGGCTTTGCTGTTCTATTCTCTGACTCAGCATAACAGCAACAAGGCTACACTTGTCGGCGGTCTTCTGTTAAGTGCCGGGAACCTGACCCGTGTTGTGGCCGGACTCAGTGATTCTCAGGCTGAATCCGTTTTGAAAGAAATCGAAGCCACCCGTATGAGCCTGCGCACAGCAGCCACCGTACTGGAATAAATCTCTGATGCTGAAGCGGACTTTGTGCTTTATTCTGGCACTGTCTTTGGGCCTTCCTGTGAAGGCCCCAGCCGCGGCTTTGCGCTGCGAGTCCGTTTTCATTCCCAGCCTGAAAGAAGTTCTGCAGACCATTGACCGCGAAAACTCGCAGTATCTTTTCAATGGCAAATCAGTTCAGGAACACACGTCCACCCTGTCCTGGAACCGCAAAAGAAAAATCCGTAAAATTCTGAATCAACTGGAAATCGAAAATGTCCCGTCCCAAGTCACCCTGGAAAGACAGGCCGTGGAATTGGGCACCCTGATGTTTGGCGCCAAAGACGCCCCCTCCCGCTGGATAAAAAAGAATGGTCAGGAACGCCTGGAGGAATCCGCCGTTTTGATCGTCAAAGAACAGCTTCTGAAAGAAGGCCTGATTAAAACCTGGGGTCAGACTCACGACGCTGCCACCTTAAGTGCTCTTTCCAAAGTCATGGACCGTGTCTGGCGCTTTCAGCACAGTCGCATCATGGAATTTGCCGGCATTCCTTACTGGCTGCCGAAAATGCCCAACAAAGCCATCAGCAAAGAGCTGATGTTCAAGGTCATCCGTGATGGCTACGCCGCTCATCAAAAAGAGGTCACCATCGCTCTGAAGTCCCAGAATTACCGGGACGCTTACAACACTTTTGCCAAGATCTACAAACCCGTGGTCTTTGCCTTGATTTTTATTTTTATCATCGAACGCTCTTACGACCAGTATCAGGACGAAATCAATAACGCTGTCGACACCATGATCAAGGATCTGCAACAGCAGCGCGAGTCTCTGGATAAGGCTCTGCCTCAGGTAAAACTGGAAGAAGGAAAAAATGCCTTCCGCCAGGCCCTGGAAGGATTTAAGATGAAGTGGGGCGAAGAGCCCACACCTGCCGAGCGCGCCGTGATGCAAACCCGTATCGAAAGCGCTCTGGGCCTTCCACAAGGCAGTATCGGAGAATAAATGTCAGCTGGGGACTGGAAAGAAATGTACAACGCCGCCGCCACCGGCAATATGGAGCTGGTTCAATACCACATCAAAAACGGTGTGGATCCCAACTATCAACATCCCGAAATCCTGTCCACCGCGCTGGTCGCCAGCATCACCTATGGACATCTGACAATCGCCAAGTTCCTGTTAGAGCATGGAGCCAACCCGACTTTGCTGTCCGAGTTCGACAATATGACCCCGTTACAGGCCGCCAAAGCCTTCAACCGACAGGAAATTATCGACATTCTTGTGAAATCCGCGCCTCCAGCTAATTTGCTGGAACGTTTTCTTCGCTTCGTTCACCTGCGCTAACAAAGCCGTCCTAAATTTCCAAATCGTAATAGTCTCTCCCCCGAAAAAGGCAGTGACAACAGTCAGTGGGTGTATGACCTTAGCTCTATGAACGCGTTGATGGCTTTGGCCTTCATTCTGACCCCATTATGTTCTTTGGCAAAACCTCCGGAGCCAAAGGCCATTCGCTATGGCATCAACTCCAATTACGCGATGCCTTTGATAAACGTAGAACGCGTTCAGAACACCCCCAAGCTCGAAGGCGGACTGTTGCGGGACTTGGGACAGGCACTGTTTAAAGAACTCAACCTCACCCCCACGTGGATCCTTTTACCCAAAAGCCGGGTCGCCTCGAACCTCACCTCGGGTAATGTGCATCTGGTCTGTCATCTGAATGAAGTCTGGCAGCCGGCGATCCGTGAGGCTGTTTTCTGGAGCCACGATCTTTATCGCAGTTCAAATCTGATTGTGTACATTGGCGGAAAGCCCATTCTTAAAGCCAAAGACCTTTATGGCAAGCGCGTGGGCGGAGTCTTGAATTTCATTTATCAGTACATGGATGACTACTTCAAAAAGGGCCTGATCCTGCGTGAAGACGGCCCGAACAACGAAAGCAATATCCAAAAGCTTCTCAACGGGCGCATCGACTATATCATCATGTCGAACCTGGAATTTGAGTACTACAAAAAAGTCTATCCCAGCCTGGAATCCGCCGACCTCGGGATGGACGAGATTATCACCAAGTGCGCCCTTTCCCGTAAAGCCCCTATCACCCTTGACGAGCTGAACCGGGCCATCGACAACATCAAGAAAAACGGCACCTTGGAAAAAATCCTCAAATCCTACAATTAGCCCCGCTGACTCGGACCCTTTCTTGACTCAAAGCGGGCTTCCTGCGATCTAGGTCCCATGAAAGTCCTTTTGCTCCTGACAGCCCTAGTTTTAACCGTCGCCGGCTCTGCCAGCGCCGAGGAGCTGACTTGGTGGGCGGCCACCGCCGAAGATGTGGAAAAGGCGCCATGCAAAACCCAAAGCGCCCCCTCATTGGCGGCTATGGAATCCACCCTGCTGGCTTTGCCGGGTGCCCGGGCTTCCAAAGTTCTTAACGGCATCAGCTTCAAAAACGAAAGCCCCCGCCTGCTGGAGCTTTTCTCGGATCTGCATAAGCTCGACATCAGCCTGCGTGGCCGCCTGGAACTGACTTTCACTGTTCCCTGCGACAAGGTTCTTTGCGCCGTTAAAAAAATATTTGGCGACAGCGAAGGCGTTCAACTGCTGTATTTGCTAAAGACCTTCGGCTTTAATGGATCGCACCTGCGCACGAACCTTGCTTCCCCGTGGCGCGCCGATGAACTGAACGAGATTCTGCAGGCCCTGGCGGACTATCCCTTGCATCTTTACCCGGTGGAATACAACAAACGTCTGATCCACTTCCCGCGCGGTGCACGCTATGGTTTCGGCCAGGACATCGTCGCCAATGCCAGCATGGAAATCTTTGATCTGTGGAATGAACTTTCCGCCCCGGAACGCCAGCAGACCTTCCTGCACGAACTGGGACACACCCTGGCTTACCGTGGAAAGCTCGATACTTCGGAAGAATGGCTGCGCCTGGGGGGCTGGCAAGAAACCCGCCGCACGGTCAAAGGCGTTCTTTACCGTGAATACACACTGACGGATCCTTCCAAAGCCGTTTCTGAATACGGCAAACTGAACCCTTCTGAAGACTTTGCCGAATCCGTGGTGGCCTATCGCTTCACCGGGCAACGTCTGAAGGAACATCAGCCGCAAAAATACCAGTTCCTGAAAAAACAGGTGTTTGCCTCTCAGGAATATCTGTCGCAAGATCAATGCAGTTCCTCACCTTAGGAGTTCCCGATGAAAGACAGCATTGAATTATCCATTAAACTTAAAGCCAGCAGCGGCTGGATCTGGAATGCCCTGACTGATCGCGGGGAACTTGAAAACTGGTGGAGTGAATCGGTTGTCCTTGAACCCAAAGTCGGCGGTGCCTTCAAAGAGCCGTGGATCGATGACGAAGGCGATAAACAAATGGCTTCGGGCAAAGTGGTGAAACTGAAAAAAGAACAGTTCATCACTTTCACCTGGAAGGAAAAAAGCTGGCCCAAAACCGCCACCACGGAATGCACCTTCACCATTGAAGACAATGGCAAAGAACGTGTTCTGTCACTGGAACACTCCGGCTGGGACACCCTGCCAGCAGAAATCCGCACCAAAACAATCAAGGACTTCAAAGTAGGCTGGGGTTATCACCTGAAAGAGCTTAAATCGTATCTGGATGATTGAAGGATTTTTGGAAACGTTTTCCAAACAAAATCCTAACTGGCAAACGGCCGCAAGGCCTCTTATAAAAGCCCCGAAACCAAGTCACTTCACACAAGTAATAAGGGGCTTTTCATGAAGACATTCGCAGTTATCGCAACTCTTTTGCTATCCTCTGTTTCTTTCGCAAAATCGAAATCATGCTCCTGGCAGATTGAAACTCACTTCCGTCAGCAGGGTTATCAGGTTCGCCTGGTGCAGTTCCAAAAAGAACTGGAAACTGGCGACAAGGTCTACCATGTGCGCACAAACTATCATGGTGGCGATGCCGCTTCTGAAGTGACCACCAGCCCACGTTGTGAAATTCTGGATGTTCGCGAACTTTGGTCAGAGTAAGCCTTCCTGAGGCTCGGGTAAAACCCAGGCCTTTTTCATATCCTCGCAGAACTCTTCAAAGCTGCGAGGATCCCGACCCAGTATCTTTTCGACGGCCCCCGACACTTCGGCCGCCGCCCCTTCCCGGGCCGCTCGGTGCAGACTCATCTGGGCCTCCATCATCCACGGCGACTGCTCCCGGTTGAATGTCTTCCGGGCCGCATCCTCGGTCACAGGCACATACGAAACCCGTCTTCGGGCATAATGAGAAATAATCGACACGGCTTCTGCATTGGACAGGGCTCTTTCCCCGGTCAGCACCAGTTCCCGTTTTTGATAGCGCCAGGGGTCTTGCAGTAAAAGGGCTGCAACGTCGGCCACGTCCCGGGCATCCACAAAAGACGTTCGCCCCTCCCCTTGAGGCAGATACAGCGTGCCGGCCATCAGGGACTCATAATGCGACTTTAAGAAGCATTGCATGTAGATATTGGGTTTCAGCAGGCAATAGCGCAGACCACTTTGCATCAAGATGTCGTCAGCCTCACCTTGTATCCGTTGATATAAATAGCGAGACATCGGTGACGCCCCTAAACCTGAGACTTTCAAGACAAACTGCACCCCCGAAGCTCGGGCGGCGCCTATCACGTTTTCGGCCTGCTGAATCATATTTTCACAAAGAGGCTGGATAAAAACCAGAACATCAACATCCCGGAATGCCTGCTCCAACAGATAGCGGTTCTCAAGTGGGACCTGCATCCCCTTGATATCCTTTGGCAAGCGCTCCAAATCCCGGCTGATAGCCACGACTTCTGCGCCTTTTGAATGCAGTTGGCGCACCAACTCCGACCCCATGGTTCCGGTGGCGCCCGTCACCATAATTCGCAGTTCCATAAAGCCTCCCAGAGCCTTTATTATGACAAATTCTTCGCTCGGACCGTCATCTGTTTCTTAGCAAGAGTCCGCTTGACTCAAACAGGCTTTAGGGATGTAAATACTTAAGTGAATTTTTTTGCCGAGAACCTGAAGGTCTTTAAAAAAGTTTTCTTGCCCCTGTTCGCGCTGGTCGTTCTGTCGAGCAACATAGACCAGTACCTAAATCTTAAAATGGAAACCGCCCTTCGTGACCCTTTGGGAGTTCAAACCCAGGTGATTTACTATGGCTTCTTTTCTATTTTAAGCAGCGTTCTGTTTCCGGTTCTGCTGATCAGCATCGCCCTGTATGCTTTGAACAACTTGGATTCCACGACGCGAACTCTTCAGGATTTCTGGGATAAGCACCTGAATCAAATGTACATCGAAACCCTGCGCGCCTGGGGAAAGACCCTGCAGTGGACAATCCTGCTGATTCTGCCAGGGATCTGGAAGTACGTAGAGCTTTCCATGGTGCCTTTTGTGGTGACCTCAAGCCAGGTCTATGATGAAGGCAGGATCGATGCACTGAAAGGTTCCGCGCAAGTCGTGCGCCGCCGCTGGTTTGTGATTTTGTCGATTTTGGTTTTATTCCACCTTTTCATTCCGGGCATCCTGACCACCGTCTTTGATGCCTATCGCCTGATCTGGAAAACTCCGGTGCAAAGCCTGCTGCTTTCCGCCCTGGATACTTATTTGCTTTTGGTTTCAACTCACATTCTGTTCAATATTTTTAGAAGCGAGGTAAGACGTCATGACGCTCATGTTTAACTGGAAAGATATCAAGAATCGCGGCAAAGGCCTGACCTTCGATGACGTGCTGATCATCCCGGCAAGATCTGACGTACGTTCCCGCCGTGACCCGCGTCTGACTTCCAAAGTGACCAAGAACTTCACGATTGAAACTCCGATCGTCAGTGCGAACATGGACATGGTCACTGAATACGACATGGCGTTTGCGATGAACCAACTGGGTGGCATGGGGATTCTTCACCGCTTCCTGGATATTGAAGAACAAGCCGCTCAGGCCCGTCGCCTGAAAGAAAATGGCGTAAAAGTTATTTCTGGCAGCGTGGGCGTTGGTGAAGAATTCAAAACCCGTGCAAAAGCACTGGTCGAAGCCGGAGTGAACATCATCACGATCGACATCGCTCACGGCCACTCTGTTCAGATGATGGAAACCATGAAGTGGTTGAAAGACCAATACCCGCAGGTGGATCTGATTGCCGGAAACCTGGCGACCCCGGATGCGGCTCGCGATTTGATCGAAGCCGGCGCTGATGCAATCAAAGTGGGCATCGGCCCTGGTTCCATGTGCACCACGCGTATCATCACCGGTTGCGGAGTTCCGCAACTGACAGCAATCGGCCTGTGCGCAGAGATCGGTGAATCATACGGTGTGCCTGTGATCGCTGACGGTGGTATCCGCACTTCCGGCGACATGGTGAAAGCATTTGCTGCGGGCGCAAGCACTGTCATGCTTGGAAGCATGCTGTCTGGCACGATCGAAACTCCAGGGGAAATCAAAAACGGTAAAAAACAATACCGTGGCATGGCCTCCAGATCCGCTCAGGATTCATGGCGCGGTGGCGTGCCTGAGGGTATGGCTCCCGAAGGGGAATCCACCCAAGTCAGCGTCAAGGGCCACGTTAAAGACGTGATCCTGGAAGTCACTGGCGGCATCCGCAGCGGCATGAGCTACGTCAATGCAACAAGCATTGCCGAAATTAAAGACAAAGCCCTCTTTATGGAAATGTCTTCCAATGGTATTGCTGAGTCTCGCGCACACGGAGTGAAAAACTAAGAATGGCAGACCAGGATTCCCGTCCCATAGGCGTCTTTGATTCAGGTATCGGCGGCTTGACAGTTCTAAAAGAGCTGGCGCTGCAGTTTCCTCATGAAAGTTTCTTATATGTAGGCGACACCGCTCGCCTTCCCTATGGTTCGAAATCCCCGCAAACCATTCGCAAGTACTCTGAACAGATCATTCAGTTTTTGGAAAAACAAAACGTCAAAGCCATCGTGATTGCGTGTAACACGGCCTCAAGCCAGGTGTCCGAACGCGAAATCGATGGCCTGCCGATTTACAACGTGATTGAGCCTGGTTCCCAACGTGCCCTGGAGCTTTCCTCCGGCAAACGCATCGGCGTACTGGCCACGCGTGCCACGGTGAACAGCCAGGCTTACACTCACAAAATTCACGCCCTGGATCCGCAGGCTCAGGTTTTTGATCAAGCCTGCCCATTGTTTGTTCCACTGGCCGAAGAAGGCTGGGACGCTGATCCTGTAACCAATCTGATTGTGTTCCGTTATTTAAGCCCGCTGCTGCAGAACCATATCGACACTTTGATTTTGGGCTGTACTCATTATCCGATTCTGAAAAATTCCATTGCCCGGGTGACTGGAAGCTCGATTGAACTGGTGGATTCCGGCGAAGCGATTGCACAATGGTTGTCGCGCGACTTCAAGAGCGGCCGACTGGGCCCGAATAAAAGCAATGAACCCCGTCGCATTGATATAATGACGACGGATTCTTCCGCGCACTTCACTGAAATGGCTCAGCGGATTTTAAAACCCGCCAAAGCCGATCAATACGCGGTCGTCGACGTTTAGATACAAATCTCCAAAGGCAGTTCCTGCAGATTATAGACACTGGCCATGGAATACCCATAGGCCCCGGAATCCATAATCGCCACAAAGTCGCCCTCTTGAACTTTCGTCAGTGAAATCTCTTTGGCAAAGAAATCCGAAGACTCACAAATCGGGCCCACTACATCCACCACAAAAGCCGCATCTTTTCTTTTCAGCGGCTCAATGCGATGAGTGGCTTCATACAACGACGGTCGAATCAGGTGATTCATCCCCGCATCCACGATTACAAAAGTTTTCGCGCTGGTTTCTTTGATGTACTGCACCTGCGTGATCAAAGCCCCGCAATGGGCCACCAGCCAGCGGCCGGGTTCGGCCTGCAGTTCGCAGTTTAGATCTGACAGATTTTCCATAGTGATTTGCGCGTATTTCTGTAACAGGGACTCTTCCAGCTGAAGATCCACACGGTCATAGAAAATCCCCAAGCCTCCGCCAAAGTCGAACTTTTTCAGCGTCGGGAATTCAGCCTGCAGTTCCAGATAAACGGTCTTAAGCCTTTTCAATGCTTCGTCGTATCCAGAGAACTCCAACATTTGGGATCCCAGATGCAGACTGACACCCACCAGATCGATAGAATCAGAATAGTTTTTAAGACATTTCACCAAAGCCGGAACCATGGAACGCTCCATGCCGAATTTGTTGTCCTTCAAACCCGTGGCAATGTAGGGATGCGTATTAATATCCACATCAGGATTCAGACGCAAAGCCACCTGGGCTTTCTTTTTCAGTTCACGACCCAACATGCCGATGCGTTCAAGTTCCGGCAGACTTTCCACGTTGATTTGATAAATGCCGAGCTTCAGGGCTTCAGTCACTTCAAATTTGGTTTTACCCACGCCGCTATAGACAATGTCCTGCGGGGAAAAACCACATTCCAGGGCGCGCTTGATTTCTCCCAAAGAAACCACGTCCGCCCCGGCGCCGAGGCTTTTTAGTTTTTGCAGAACACCAGGATTGGGATTGGATTTCACCGCGAAAAAAAGACGAGTCCCCTTCAAGGCCTGAGACATCGCCTGATACCTTTGGGCGACAGAATCAAGATCGTAGACATAAATGGGGCGCATGTAATTGGCCACCAGGGGCAAAAGTGGCTTTTTTAACGGACCAAGACACAATTCATTATTGATGTATTCCACGAAAACCTCGTGCTAGTATGATGGCCCATGAAGGATGATTTGTCATGAAAACTTCTATTTTTACTTACACTTCCAAAGGTTTGCCGGTACCGGCCTGGCACTTCAACAACAACGGCCCTGAAGTTCTGATCCTGGGCGGCGTTCATGGTGACGAGGTCGAAGGTGTTATCGCAGCCCAAGAGCTGCTGAAGCACTTCATGAACTCCAACCCCTACAAACTTAACATCACCCTGGTGCCGCAATTCAATCTTGAAGGTGTGATCTTCAAAACCCGCGGCAACGGCAACGGCGTGGATCTGAACCGCAACCTGCCAACCAAGGACTGGTCTCCGGAAGTAAAAACTCCGCGCTATCACCCGGGACCGGCTGCGGGCAGCGAAAAAGAAAATCACGGGCTAATGACTTATCTGGATAAAAAAAAGCCTGTCTATGTTTTATCACTGCACTCCTGGCATCCGGTTTTGAATGTCAACGGCGACTGTCGTCCGGTGGCGGAAGTTTTGTCCCGCCTGACGGGTTACAAAATTGACGACGACATCGGATACCCAACTCCGGGCTGTCTGGGCACCTATGCGGGCCTTGAAAGAAACTGCCCGACACTGACTTACGAAATCGAACGCGGTCTTTCAGCTGAAAAAATCATCGAAGTCCACGTCCCGGCAATCCTCGAATCTTTGAAAGTACTGGAATAAGGAAGGAACACCATGCAAGAACAAGTCTCAAAACTTTGGACCGAAATTCAAGGCGGAAAAACGATCGATCAACTTTCAACTACTGAATTGAAAGCCGTTTTTGAAACCATCGAAGGCCTGGATTCCGGCACTTTGCGCGTTTGCCAAAAACAAGATGGCAAATGGATCACCAACGAATGGATCAAAAAAGCCATCCTGCTTTATTTCCGTATTCAAAAAATGGAACCAATGAATGCAGGCGACATCGCCTTCTTCGACAAAATCCCATTGAAACGCTGGTCTGAAGAAGACGGCGTGCGCGTCGTTCCACCAGCCGTGGCCCGCAAAGGCTGCTTCATTGAAAAAGGCGCGATCCTGATGCCATCTTATGTGAACATCGGAGCTTACGTCGGTTCCGGCACTATGGTCGACACTTGGGCTACAGTGGGCTCTTGCGCTCAAATCGGCAAGAACGTGCACTTGTCCGGCGGCGTGGGTATCGGCGGCGTTCTAGAACCAATTCAGGCCTCTCCGGTGATCGTGGAAGACAATGCCTTCATCGGCAGCCGCTGCATCGTGGTAGAAGGTGCTGTGATTGAAGAAGGTGCGGTTCTGGGTGCGGGTGTGACCATCACGGCCAGCACCAAAATCATCGATGTGACGGGCTCATCCCCTGTTGAATACAAAGGCCGCGTGCCTGCCAATTCCGTGGTGATTCCGGGCACACAGATGAAGGACTTCGCGGCAGGCACCTATGGCGTCCCTTGCGCACTGATCATCGGCAAACGCAAAGCCAGCACAGACCTGAAAACTTCCCTGACCGACGCCCTTCGCGACCATCAGGTGAGTGTTTAATTTTTAGTATTATTTCATTCTTAAAGCATCGGACGGCTGCACTTCTGCAGCCGTTCTTGCTGGAATATAAGAGCCCAGCAAAGCAATCAATCCACTGACAATCAAGACCCCAAAGACCAGGCCATAGTTGACCAAAGCCGGGATGGAAGAATCATAGTAAACATCCGACGGCAAAAACTGAATCGGATTGGCTTGAATGTAAAGACTCAAACCTGTTCCCAGAACCACGCCCCCCACAACACCGATACCGGCCAGGAAAAAGCCGATCTGCGTGAACGTGCGAACCGTCTGACGCGAAGAAAAACCGATCGTGCGCAAGATCGCGATATCGCGTTTTTTCTGCGACAACAGCAACGCCAACACGGTCAGAATCGAACTGCCCGCGATCATGCCGGCAAGCCCCAGAAAAATCCCAATGGTCAGCTTTTCAAGCTTTAGCGCATACAACAACGCCGAATTGCGATCCATCCAGGTTTCAACACTGACGCCTTCAAACTTCAACAGATCCTCTTTCACGGATTCAATGCGCCCCTCATCCGGCAGCCACACTTCAATTCCGTTTTTGCGCAGGCCCTCATTCACCAGCGCATTCAAAGCCTCACCGCGCTGATAGAAAAGATACTGCCCATCCAGATCCGGCAAACTGGTGGTGACAATGCGCTTGATACGCACGCGTTCAAACTTCGGGGTTTCCCCCGGAGGCAGCAATAATCCTGAAGGCGACACCACAGTCAGGAAGTCCCCTTCAAAAACACCCAGGGACTGGGCCAGATCCACGCCCATCACCACTTCCCCGCGCCCCGGAACATCCTGCGGATCCCAGAAGTAGGCTTGAGAATCCCGGTCCGTGGCTTTGCGATCAATGCGCTGAAGCTGTTCAATGAAGTGTTCAAGACTTTCCCGGGTCACACCGCGCGCGATGCCACCACGGAACTGTCCATCCTGACTGCGGATGATGATATCCATGGTTTCATAGACATAGGCACGATTGGCCGGATCTTCCTGCAGACGTTGAAACGCAGGACTGGATTCAAGGCTTTGTGCGGTGTCGGCTCCGGCCACCTGCACATACAGATGCGGCTCCAGCCCCAGAATGCGCTTATGAATGCTGGCATTCATTCCGTTCATGACAAACAAAACCACCAGGAACGCCGTCACACTGATTGTGATCCCAACCATGGACAACCAGGCGATCCGTTTCACCAAAGAACCCGCTCGCGGAGAAAATATAAAATGACGGAAAAGGTGGCCTACCAACATCCCCCCATAATAGAGCCTGGGGACCTGGATTCAAGCCTCAATGGGGCTTCGGACCACTTTTAAGCATGGCGGCAAGGCGCTCGCCCACGTAAATTCGCACGATATTGTCGTATTCGCCGCTTTGGCGCATGCGCTCGAGTTCCTTATCGAAAGCCGATCGTAATTTAGCATCCCGAAAGGCCACATGGCTGTGATTTACCACTGGGAACAGATCAAAAACATCCACATCCGCTCCGGTGTTCACCTGAGAAGCCATGGTCATTCTGAACCAGCCAAAGATATACCGATCCATCACCAACGCATCAATGTCCCCAGCCCACAGGGCTTTGACCTGATCTTCCTGACGAACAAACTCACGATAGTTGTCAGGCAACCGGCCGTTGGCTTTAGGCGAAAACACCCGGGCAAAATCCTTCCCCAGGTCTTTCCAGGCATTATGCCAGGCCCCAACACGCACACCCGACAGATCCGAGACCTTCTTGGCACTCAGCTTGCGGGATCTTAAAGCGATCAGATAATTTTCATAAGCGACAAAGGGTTTGGAGTAATAGTGACCAGCACCATCCCCGTTTTGCGGAACCCCGACCACCACATCAAATGTGTTGCCGTGTTTGGCCTCAGCTTCGATACGATATGGCGACATCACCTGCTGGCGGACCTTGTAACCCAGACGCTTCAGGATCTCCATCGCCAGATCCACTTCAATGCCACGGGTGTTCCCGCGCTCTGAAAAGGAATAAGGCGGGCGGCCTTTGCCAAAGGCCACGGACAAAGATTTAGCCTCTTCCGCCTGAACACCTGAACAGAAAAACAAAAGTGCCAGAATCAATTTCATTTTTTACCCAATCCTGCCAGGCGCTCACCCGTATAGGCTTTCACCATGCGGGCATAGTCCCCGCTGTCGCGCAAACGTTTCAGCTCACGATTGAAAGCATCACGGGTCTTTTCTTCACGGAAGGACACATAAGCTGGCGTGTTTTCAGGGAAGATCTCATGCACCTTCACATCTTGCGTGAAGGTGCCCCCCTCTTGCGGCGTCAGACGATACCACTCAAAGATATAGCGATCCATAATCAGCACATCCACTTCGCCTTTGTACAGACTGGCAAAACGATCTTTGGTCTGCGGATACTCGACAAGATTCACTGGAACTTTCCCGTTGAATCCGGGCTCAAAGATTCTTTTAAAATCCGCTCCCAGATCTTTCCAGGCCCCGCGCCACACGGCGACCTTCAAAGACTGCAGATCCTTGGCACTTTTGATCGTGATCTTCCGGGATTTCAGACTGAAAGCGCAAACCTCATGATCCATGAAGGCCTGGGAATAATAGCGGCCGCCCTCACGATTGCGCACACCCACAATCATATCAAAGGTGTCGCCATGAGTGGCTTCAGTTTCCAAACGCAAATAGGACAGGCTTTTGAATTCATGCGGAGCCTGCAGGGATTTTAAAATTTCCCGCACCAGATCCACTTCGATACCGTGGACCACGCCGTTTTCCTCATAGATATAAGGCGGCTTGCTTTTTCCAAAAGCAACCTTCAAGGTTTTGGCGTCCATTTGTACCGGTAATACGTTCAGAAGTAAGATTGTCAGGAAGCGAAAAACATTTCGCATGATCAACCATCCCCATGCTCAACATTGTGAGCTGAAGTATTATCGTGCGAATCGGAGTATTACTGAAGAGTAATAAAGAATTTTTGATATGTTGTAATGTGCCCCAAAGCGAGACACATCACAACGATTCAGATCTATTTACCGGCTGGAAGACGATCTTGAGTTTCCTCGTCTTTGACTTCTTTAACACTGCTTCTCATGAAGAAGCTTTTTTGCATGGCCTTTAATACAACAACTGTTTCGTCCAATGCCTGTACCAAACGCACACTGGCCCCTGGAAGCTCGCCTTCGACTTGTTTCACCGCGGGTCCCAGCGCCTTGGTCATTACTGCCAGGTTCTGGGTCATCACGGCAAGGTCTTTGGCCATTTCCGGATTCTGTTCGTTCAGTTCAGGAAGGATTTTGTTAATCTCACGCGTGGTCACGGCAAGATTTCCCACCAGTTTTTGCACGCCATCATCATGCGTGGCCTGTTTGGAAAGTTTAATCACTTCCACTGACATCGTGTTCAGGTTTTTCACCAAAGGATCCAAACGGTCAATCACACGAACCAGGCTTTCCGCGCGGCTTTTATCCGCAAACGCATCCACAAGGACCTGCACACTCTCTAAAATCCCGCCCAACTTGCTCAGGTAAGAATTCAGGTGTTTACCGCTCATCAATGTCATCAGATCCACCGTTTCGATGGACTTCACTGCACTGTGATCCGGGATCATTTCAAACTCTTCGTTCCCCACCGTCAGCTCCAGCACCCGCTCACCGATGATGAACGGACGAATCAACTGCACCGTGCTGTTTTCACGAATGCGATTCTGGAATTTTCCCAGAACATAGAAGCCAACACGAATGCGGTTGTCACTTTCCAGTTCCACGGTTTCAACGGCACCGGCACGAAGACCTGCCATCTGCACCAGTGTGCCCTGATGAATACCGTCGGCATTCTCAAAGGTCGTGGTGAAGCGCACCTTCGGCTCAAACCAGCCCTGTTTTACTGCCGCACTGATGGCTGTGACAATCACACCCACAATGGCCAGAACAACAAAAAGGCCGGCGACTCTTTCAAACTTGTTGAATTTTACCTTCATAGGTGAACAACTCTTTTCTCGGGATCCACAGCCTGGAAGTAAATCTGTCCGTCATCCAGGTGAATGATCTGATAATTGAAAAGATTCATGAACTTTTCATCATAGGAACTGATAAAGATATGTTTCAGGTGCCCCTCTTTGCGCAGACGGTGCACGTGATCAGCAAAGATATAGACACTGTCCTGCCCCAGTCCCACGCTTGGATCATCCAACAGCAGCATTTCCGGCTGCATCACCACTGCGCGCATCAGGCACGTCAGCTTGCGAATACGACCCGGGACATGGGCCGGTCTTTCGTGGGCAAATTTCTCGATGCCAAATTCCTTGATCATCGCTTCGACGCGGGCTTTGCATTCTTCCGGCGTCAAAACCTTATGATACAAAAGAGGCAGCATCAGATTGTCATACAAAGTACGATTGTTGATCAGACCGCCGTAATCGAAGGAATAGCCGATCTTCAGACGGAATGGCAAAAACTCTTCAAAGGACATATCCACCACGTTTTCACCGTTGATCAGATATTTCCCGGACTGGGGGATCTGCAGGCCTGCCAGAATCTGCAACAGAGAGCTCTTCCCCGCACCTTCATCGGCTTTCACCCACAGAATTTCGTTCATTGGAAAATCAAACTCCACATTCTGAACAATTGGCTCCTGCCCTTCATGAGTGAAAGACACGCCTTCAAATTTTAGATTTTCGATTTTCATCACACCACCCCTAAACTACGAAGTTGATTTAGATAAAACAAAGCTGTCACAATCAGATTAAACACGACCACAAAGATGATACTGTTCACCACGGCCTGGGTCGTGACCTGTGGAACCTCATGCGGACTGCGCTTCACAGAAAGCCCCTGATAGCAGCACACCACAAAAATAATCATCCCGCTGAAACCGTTCTTCAGCAGGAAGATCAGCACGTCCTCTTTGGCAAAGGCACGCATCAATGAATCCGTATAAAAAGCCAGGGGCAGATCCTGCACGAATTTCGTGACCAGGAATCCGCCAATCAAAGCGATAAAATTGAAATAAAATGCCAGTCCCAGCACGCTGATGATTCCACCCAGCACACGCGGGAACACAATAAAACTCAGCGGGTTGATACCCATGCTTTCCAGCGCTTCAATCTCGCGATTGGCGCGCATGTTCCCGACTTCCGAAGCCACGGCTGTACCCGAGCGCGCGATCACCACCAAAGCCACCAGCAAGGGACCGGCCTCACGGACGATCATGACGATCAGGAAGTTTCCGATCATCTGGGTGCCGCCCAGCAGTGACAGATTGGACAGGGACTGAAGCAAAATGATAGACCCGGTTCCCAAAGCGAGAACCGAAATCAGTGGCAGCGCCTGCCAGCCGGTGAAATAGATTTGTGCTGAAATAACGCCGACGATCTGGCGGAAGCCCTGGGCACGATCTAAAACCGTGGCACGCAGAGAAAGATAAACCATCAGGAGAACACGTGCCGTGTACTCCACATTCTTTGTTACTGATCTTCCTAGCGAGTCTATTTGCGCCAGTAAAGAAGTCATGATTCACCCTCGATTTCTCAAGGATTTATCGGTTCATTTGGATAAAAGATGTCTTGGTCAAAGGTCTGGTTTTAGTAGGCCCAGATAGAGTAAAACAGCGATTTCAGAGCCTCAAACCCCGACTCCCAGACGGAAGACTCAAAGCGGCCGCCAATAATCGCATGCTTTTCGATGTAGATGTTTTCAGGAAACGTGGCCCGGAACGTCCGGTAAGAACGGTACATATGCAGACGTGATGTCACCAGCAGGATGTCCCGGCACTTCAGCGCCTCCACAATCGGCAGGCTTTGCTGGGCATTTCCATAAGTGGTTTCTGAACGGCGGTCCAAGACCACATCGTTTTCGCTCAGGTTCCCATAAAAGGGCCACACCGGCATGATCTCGCGCAGACGCGCATTGGAATACACGCCCGAAATAACGAGCTTTTTGACATTCTGATTCGCCAGAAGGTCAAACCCCTCCCTCACCCTGCCTGCGCCGCCCGTCAGGACCACCGCGCAGTCAGCGGAAGGAGTTTTCGTCCAGGATTGAATCCGCTCACTCTGCACCTTCTGATATTCGTCGACGAAGCGGTATAGCACCACTGCGCTCAGGAATGCCAGAGCCCAGAATGAACGGGATTTCAACAGGGACTTAGCGATGCGCAATGACTTCGATCTCCACGTTCACGCCTTTAGGCAAACCTGCAACCGCAACAGTGGAACGCGCCGGAGGAGCGTCCGTGAATGCTTTTGCGTAGATCTCGTTCACAGTTGCAAAGTCCGACATGCTGGTCAGGAAGATCGTGGTTTTCACGATGTTGCTGTATTCCATGTTGGAGGCTGCCAGAACCGCTTCGATGTTTTTCAAAACCATTTCCGTCTGGGTTTTGATGTCGCCAGTGAAAACTTCGTTGGTTTTTGGATCGATGGAAATCTGACCGGAGCAGAACAACATGTCGCCGATCTGAATCGCCTGAGAATAAGGACCAACAGCTTTAGGTGCGTTGTCTGTGTGAATAACTTTTTTCATAAATATCCTTTTTCAAGATTGGAAATTTGGTTGAGGATTAGAAATAGAAGATGATTCCGGCGCTGAACGGACCGTCGCCGATGGTTCTGAAACGCACGTTGTCGCCAGAGATCACACCCACACCACCTTCAAAGGTGAATGCCAGGGAATCAAGGCCGGTGAAGAAGAACTCACCACCGAACAATGCATTCAGTTCGAAACCGGATTCTTTATCGCCGGCCACTTCATTGTTCAGGATGCCCAAAGTACCACCCATATAGAAGTTCATGTTGTCTTCTTTGAAAACGATACGGCGAATCCCCGCATTGAAAGCAAATTTGGAATAATCTTCCTGAGTATCGATACCCAAACCACCCGCGATGGAAACATCCGGAGCAATATAATAAACCGCTGCCAACTGAGCCAGATCCAAAGCAGAGTGACTTTTAACACCCACACCCAAACGGTTGGTCAATTCCTTGGCCTCCCCTTGAGCTGCAAAAACAACTGTTACCAAACATAGCGCCAACGCCACTTTTTTAAGCACTTTGATCTCCTTGTGATCGAATTTTTAAGCCCTCTTATTAAAGGCAAAACCACGAGCTGGCGCAAAGGATTTTCCTTCTTACGGACAGTGTCAAAGCTGCCAAAAGCCCCCTTGCGCAAAGCCCCCACTTCGTGGGAAATCAGGGACATGAAATCCCTTTGGTTCGCACTTCTGATTCTTGCCCCCACGACTTCTTTTGCCATCATCAAGGGCGATGGCTTTGAAATGCTCAGCCCTGATGAAAGCCGCATGCTGGAAGTGGGCTTGGAATCTTCAGAGCTTCCCAGCCTGTGCCCGCGCGCCAAAGAGTTCGCTGATAATGCCCGCTGGGATCACTCCCCCATTTCGCAAAAATTGGATCTCGTGCTGGTCGATAAAAAACGCCGTCTGCTGCATGTGATGCGCCACGGGCAAGTACTGGCAACATATGCTGTCGCTCTTGGCGGAAACCCGCAAGGCCACAAGAAAAACGAAGGCGACCAGCGCACTCCGGAAGGCCGTTACTTCTTTGATCTGAAAAAAGAAAAGAGCGAATATCATCTGGGCCTTCGTATCAATTATCCCAATGCCAAAGATCTTGCGGAAGCCAAAAAGAACGGCATCAAAAATCCGGGCGACAGTATTTTGATTCACGGTCTGCCCAACAGCTGGGTCAAACGCAAAGTCATCCGCCATCCCCGCGATTGGACCAAGGGATGCATGGCTGTTCGTGATTATGAAATTGAAGAAATTTACGCAAACATGGATTTGGGCGGAATGATCGAAATCTGCCCTTAAAGCAAAGAATCGGCAATGGCTGCCAGGAACGCTGGCGGGAATGCCACGCCGGAGTTATTCTCGGCTTCCCAGATTTTCTCTTTCAAGAAGCGAAAGCCCACGCCGTTCTTTTTCATTGTCGTCAAAACACCCTGATCGATCTTTTCTGCAAACTGAAGGATAAGGGCTTCCACCGGAATCTTGTCTGCTGGAACCTGATTCGGAAATCCCTTTTCGTCAAAACGCTCGTGGGTGCAAACCATCACGGCCTTGACTTCTTCAGTCAACGGCAAGCCTTTGATAAGGCAGCGATTCATGGACAGAATCGGATGATTGTTAAATTCACGCTGCTGCTCTTCCAAAACAGTTCTGCCTTCGGAAGTTAAAAACTCGCGGCTGATCCTGTCGTCGATATCAAACAGCCCCACATCCGTCAGCAGGCCGGCTATCAGCACCGTCAGGGGATCCCCCTGTCCGCTTTTCCTCGAGATGATAGCCCCGTACACCGCAATCCACGGCGCGCGCCAAATCTCGTAGAACTCTCCTTCCAGCACTTCCCGGAAAAGATCCCACAGGTCCTCTTCAGTTCCCAGCAGCTGCAAAAGATCCGAAGCCGTTTTAAGAAGAGCTTCATAACGGGAACGGAATGTCCCAGGCCCTGGTGATTTGAAATCAAAAAGAAGAATTTCATTCAAATACAAAGCCCCATGGCACAGGGACAGAAACAGCGCACGTGCGCGCTTTTTCAAACCATGCCCGGAGGTGTCATAGTAATTCGTGATGTAATCCAGATACTTTTCACTGTCGCGATTTTGAATAAAGGTGTTGTCGGCTTTCCCGACCCGCTGGAAGCGTTCATCACTGAGAACTGAATTGCTGTAAACGACCGCCAGATAACGCTGATTCAGCGGCATGCGTACAAACACCGGGAATGTCATGGTGGTCATCGGGAACAAGTCACCGATTTGAATTTCAAAATACTGGGCCCGGCAACGATACAGACAGATATACTCAAACTTCAGGGTGCGGTTGAATTCACTTTGCGAAAGTGGGGTCACGCGCGGATTCTGGGTTCCTTCCAGATTCTCGCGCGACAGGGAAGCCGCCATGACGGTCACAATCCGGGATCGCGGGAACAGATTCAAAACCTGATCCACTCGCGCCGCAAATGCGGACAGATCCTCATTCTGCTCCTGCACCATCAAAACCATTTGTGCGCGCATCAGTTCCGAGCGCGAAGCCGCATCCAGTTCAGAATAACGCATTTGTTTGAAGGTCAGATAGTGACGGGAAATCACTTCCTTGGCGCGGTTTAAAATCGCCTCATCCTCGGACAGGATCAGAAGTTCCAATTTTTGTCTGAATAAGGTCAGCGTCCGGGTGTCAGTCATTGCTTTAAAAATTCTAAACTTCCGCACGGGAGCTGCCAACAAAACTTTTCCGGGTTGACAATTAATCCCCCTCAACCAATCCTATCTGGACCAATTCGAGAAAGGACCTGTATGAAACACCTTATCGCAGCCCTTGCGACCGTTCTTTTGTCTGTAAACTCCATGGCAGCCCTGCTGACTCCGGAAGGAACCGGCGAAAAAGTGGAAAAAGTGACCCTGTCCACTTCCGCGACTGCCAATGTTGAAAGCGAATCCCTGAAACTGACTTCAGTGGGCGCAGGCCTGCGCGCCAAGAAAGTGGTTTTCGTGAACGTGAAAGTTTATGTGGGCCAGCTTTTCGTCAGCAATCCAGAAACCTTCAAGAAAACCGATGCTGAAGCCCTGACTTCACTGAAGGATCAGCAAGCCGTTGCCATCCAAATGCACTTCCTGCGTGGTGTGGATGCCGATAACGTGCAAAAGTCTTTCAAAGAAGCACTTAAAGCCAATGGCGTGAGTTCTGACGAAGCGTCCGTGAAACAATTCCTGGACTCTGTGGCAAAAGGTGGCGAAGCCAAAGAAGGCAAAGCGCTGACTGTATTGGGTGCTAAATTGAAAGACGGGTCTGAAGCTGTTCTTTACGAAACAACTTCCGGCAATGTTTCTGAAATCAAAGGCCCTGCAGGATTTATCGAAAAGGTGTTCTCTATCTGGCTGGGCAAACCATCTGATGATGGTGTAGCCACTTTGAAAAAATCCATCCTGAAAAAATAGTTCCATCTTTTTGAGGCCGATCACGCAGGTCGGCTTCAATCTCCACATCAAAGATCTTTCCACGCGAAGCCTCGCCCAAAATACGCTCTCCTGTAAATTACAAGATCACTAAAGTTCCTCCCGAAAATCCCCCGGGCCAATTTGTATTTTGGAATATTCCCCGCTATTTCATCGGCCTAACAGACCCACAGTGAGACACTGTCCACGACAGTGAGGTGCGCATGAAAGTCTTTATGTTTGCGGCGTCTTTGCGCCACGGTTCTTACAACAAAAAACTGATCCGGGTCGCCGCAGAAATGGTGCAAGATCTGCCTTTTTGCGAGGTGGATCTTTGCGAATTCAACGAATTTCCCCTGCCGATGTATGACGCTGACCTGGAAAACTCCAAGGGCATTCCTCAAGGTGCCAAGGACCTGGGAAAGAAATTTACCGAGGCCGACGCCATTATCATTTCAAGTCCTGAATACAACGGAAGCATTCCTGGTACATTCAAGAATGCCATTGACTGGCTGTCTCGCTTAAAACCGGTACCCATTGAAAAGAAGCACATCCTGCTGCTGGGCGCTTCTCCTGGGGCACTAGGTGCCGTGCGGGGAAACTTGCACGCACGTGTGCCCTTGCATGTTCTAAAATCCTATGTGTATCCAGAATATTTTGGCGTGGCGAAAGCCGACGACGCTTTTGACAAAGATGGAAAGCTCAAAGACGAAAAGCAGATTGAAAAGCTGCAGGCCATGATTGCGGATTTTATCCACTTTGCCTCCAGAAAAGAGACGCCATTTGAAAAGCTCACAGAATTTGTGGATGAAAAGATCCACCAACAACACAACTAGAGCGCTCGCGCAAGACGGACCACATCCCCGGGATCTAATCCCTGCACTGCCTGCAAAACTATAAAAGGGGATGATTTACTCATCCCCTTTTATATTTCTGAATCACCGTTGTTAATAATTCACTGAGTTTACTGACAAACAAAGATGCGTGGAGCCGTTCTCAGCTGGCCATCAGCCAGTGATGCTGTGATCGGAGACGAAGGCACAAATTCTTTGGTGTTAGCCGGAGCATCGTGCTTCCATAAACCAAACAACACTTCCCCTTTTTCGCAGTTGGCACCACCGGAAGGCCATTCCCCATTCACAACCACATAGTTGTATAGCTTCGAGTGTCCATCATCGTTATTCTCAATTCCACCCGGCAGAATCACATTCGGAAAACGAACCAGGTCATCTGCCCTATGATTGGTAAACTTCAAATCATCAAAAACAGCCAGGCTATAGGCTCCAGAACTCTCAGCCAGAGCACTATGATCATCCAGCCTGCTGAAGTTACTCAAATCATAACGCATGCTCAGCGGGTATTGCTTGATAAAGGAAACAGAGCTGGAGCCGCCAGTCGTGGTTGGAAAAATCCCCTTGGTGCAAACGTAATATGAAAAGGTCAAAGCATCGGCAGTGACATCCTTAATAAATGGATATGCAAAAGTTCTGATTCCATCCCCGCCAAATTTATTTCCGTAAATCGAGAACAACGTGACGTTACTCATCAAATCAATAACCCGACCGTCGGCCTTCGCCCATTTTTCTGAATTCGGCTGTACGGTGGCCACAAACGCCTTCACTTCCCCCAGGTCACATTCATTGCGGAAAGGGTCGTCCCAGGCCAGACAAACCGTGGACACCAGTTGCAGAAGAAGAAGTGCAGAGACCGTCATAAATTTCTTTTTCATAAACACACCTTTGTGATGATTGGTTATGTCTAACTGAATTGCATAGCCAATGCCATCCAAAATCCAGGTCCAAATCCACCACCGTCGCCTTGAGGGCCGCCCTGCCGACTTTCCGACAATCCAATACGCCGACGTCCCAGCACCTGCCGAACAACCGTCAGTTCTTTTTAATTTAATCCGAACCTGTTGCGGCCCATTTATACTCGCGATCGCCAAACATCTGATCTTAAGATGAACCTGATTTAAAGTTGAAAAGACGGGTTGTAGAAATAAAAAAAGAGTGGTTGTTCACCACTCTTTTGATTTCTTTTAAAATGTTTTTAAATTTCAGCGTCGAGAAAAGCCTTCAACCCGCGTTGCGCGGCGCCGCCGAGACCACAGGAGCGGCTGGAACCGGCACTACCACGGCCGATGGAATCGGCTCAATGTGTGTGGTTTCAACTTTCGCCACTTGTTCTTCGGCTTTTTTGCCTTCGCCCAAATTCAGAATGACCACGCCGGCAATAATCAACGTCGTCGCCACCACTTTCTGCAGCGGTAAAGGCTCATTGAAAATAACCAGTCCCAGGAAAGCCATCAAGGCTGTTCCCACTCCCGCCCAGATCGCATACACGTTACTGACGGGAAGATATTTAAGCGCCACAGTGAGGCTTATAAAGCAGATTCCATGACATGCTACTGTGAGCACGGATGGGAGCACCTTTGTAAACCCCTCTGAGTACTTCATTGTGATCGTACCGAAAACCTCGAATATAATTGCTGCTGCAAGATACACGTATGCCATAAGACACCCTGTCGCATCTCGACCCTTTCTATCGTATTAAATTGTGTTTACCCCGTGTCTCGGATGAACCTCCGAGAGATCTTTTTTTGAACCAGTCGACAAAAAAGACTTAAAAAGCGAACAGGAGAAAGCTCCTGTATTTGATATAACTAGAATACCACAGCCCTTTAAAAAAAGCTCTCACGACTCGACTCCAATGAGATTATGCAGTCATTTCATAGCTTTAGTGGTGAGACACAGCGAATATTTTTAGTCCAAATTTTGTTTGATTACACATTTCTGTGTTTATAGATATTCCCCTTTTGAAACAAAAAAGGACCTCCAAAGGGCAAGTTCGCCGTCTCTGAATGAAGTGAAAATGAAAGAAAAGATCCGAGTTGCCTCGCCAGCGAGCGCACTCACCAACCCAGGCAAGAACTCTCGTTGATAAACTTCTGCTTCTGATTGAGGCGATAAAGCCGAATCCGGGCCGTCTGCGACGTCAGCACGAAAGTTTCAGGCAGGAAAAAGTCTATCGTCAGATTTCGGGCATAAAAAAACCCGGATTACTTTCGTAACCCGGGTTCAAGTAAAATAGAGCTGGCGTCGTGCTACTCTCCCACATTGTCACCAATGCAATACCATCGCCGCAAGAGGACTTAACTTCTGAGTTCGGAATGGGATCAGGTGTGGCCCCTCTGCTATAAACACCAGCAAAGCGTTTATTAATCAAAGTGGTTAGCTTCTTACACTAACCTTTTCGTTCTTTGCAACTTACTTCCAATCCAAATGGAGAAGTTACTTTCTTTTTATCATTACAACTGAATGATTGATTTAATTGATTTTTAGCGAGTCGCTGTTAGTTCCACATTTCACTCTCTTACTTATTCAGAGAGCTAGTCTCTCGTTCCAATTAAGGAAGTCTCTGAGACGAAATCTTCGTTAGATAAATCTAAGAAGAATGTTTTTTAAAAAAGCCTCACGACCTATTAGTACTGATCAGCTCAATACATTGCTGTACTTACACCTTCAGCCTATCAACCTCGTAGTCTCCAAGGGGTCTTTAGGGGGCCGAAGCCCCAGTGAGATCTAATCTTGTAGTTTGCTTCCCGCTTAGATGCTTTCAGCGGTTATCAATTCCGAACATAGCTACCCTGCATTGCTCTTGGCAGAACAACAGGAACACCAGAGGTTCGTCCATCCCGGTCCTCTCGTACTAAGGACAGGTCTACTCAAATCTCATACGCCCACAGAAGATAAGGACCAAACTGTCTCACGACGTTCTGAACCCAGCTCGCGTACCACTTTAATTAGCGAACAGCTAAACCCTTGGGACCTGCTCCAGCCCCAGGATGTGATGAGCCGACATCGAGGTGCCAAACTCCATCGTCGATATGGACTCTTGGATGGAATAAGCCTGTTATCCCCGGAGTACCTTTTATCCGTTGAGCGATGGCCCTTCCACGCGGGACCACCGGATCACTTTGGCCTGCTTTCGCACCTGCTCGACTTGTAGGTCTCGCAGTCAAGCCCCCTTATGCCAATGCACTCGACGCCTGGTTTCCAATCAGGCTGAGGGGACCATCGCGCGCCTCCGTTACTTTTTGGGAGGCGACCGCCCCAGTCAAACTGCCCACCAGACAGTGTCCCTCTGCTCGTAAAGAGCAGCAGGTTAGATTTCAAAGGTGCCAAGGGTGGTATTTCAAGGTTGACTCCACAATGGCTAGCGCCACTGCTTCAAAGTCTCCCACCTATCCTACACATGCCAACTCTAAAATCACTGCCAAGCTACAGTAAAGGTTCACGGGGTCTTTCCGTCTTTCTGCGGGTACTCGGCATTTTCACCGAGAATTCAATTTCGCGAGGCATTTGGTCGAGACACCGGAGAAGTCGTTACGCCATTCGTGCAGGTCGGAACTTACCCGACAAGGAATTTCGCTACCTTAGGACCGTTATAGTTACGGCCGCCGTTTACTGGGGCTTCGATTCTCAGCTTCGCTTACGCTAACTAATCCTCTTAACCTTCCAGCACCGGGCAGGCGTCAGTATGTATACTTCGTCTTGAGACTTTGCACATACCTGTGTTTTTGATAAACAGTCGCTACTCCCATTTCTCTGCGACCCGAAAAAGCTTGGGGAGTAAATCCTTACACTCTCGCGGGCACACCTTTTCCCGAAGTTACGGTGTTAAGTTGCCGAGTTCCTTGACCAAAATTCACCCCATCGCCTTAGGATATTCACCCCACTCACCTGAGTCGGTTTACGGTACGAGCTAATAAAACTAAACTTACGAAACTTTTCTTGGATACATGGCTTTTCACACTTCCGGGACAAGTCCCTCGCATTCACACCTCAGAGTTAAGACCAGCGGATTTGCCTACTGATCCTCCTACATGCTTACACCTCAATCCAATAAGAGGCTGTGATATCCTATACCGTCATTCCTTAAGCGCGATTTATTAGGTAACGGAATATTAACCGTTTTGCCATCGATTACGCCACTTGGCCTCA